>JAUNGP010000031.1 GCA_030524345.1 Clostridia bacterium
TTAACATTGTTAAATAGCATATATCATTATCATAATCTTTATTGATTGTTTCGTCGTATTCCTCTTTTGAGAATAGTATCAATGGCTTATAATTTTCTGTTGCTCCATCGCTAGTAGTTCTGGTCATATTGAAACCTTCGCCATATCTTTTTTCTCTTCTTTTTATTAAAGCTTCTATATCTGTTACTACTGTTTCACTTAAAGTAAACTTACTAAGTTCTCCAAATATCGAAACTAAAAGTATTAACAAGATTAATAAAATTAATTTTCTTCTCTTTTTCTTTTCTTCTTTTAACTCTTCTTCTGATTTCCCAGTAATCTTACTTTTTATTTTGGTTCCTATTTTCTTTATTGCCATCAATGCTTCTAATGCAATAATTGCAAGATTTAAGTACGGAATAGATAGGCCTGCCATCTCTGCAGTCTTTAATACTCCCTGTTTTGTACCTTCTTTAGCAAGTTCTTTTCCTGCTTGTTTTGCGCCCTCCTTGGCAACCTCTTTTCCAGCATGCTTTACGCCTTCAGTTAATACTTCTTTTCCTGCTTCCTTACTTAGTTCTTTTCCTCCTTGTTTTGCTGCCTCTTTCCCTGCTTTTTCTGCTCCTTTTTTACTTGCGTCTTTACTTAAATTTTGACTAATCTCTCTTGCATTATTATCTAAATTCTTTAATTTTTCTTCTTGTATCTTCTTATACTCATCTTGAACCTTTTTTACTTTTTTCTTAGCATCCTCTACATCTTCTTTTAGTGTAGTATCACTGCCTCCACCTGATGATCCACCTTCCAATTCTTCCTCATCATCTAACTCTATGTCATCATCTTCAGGCTCATCATATCTTTTGTCGTCATCCATTGACATCTATATATCCACCCCACTTAAAAAAATAGCTTTTTGCAATTTATAATATTTTATAATATACACAAAGAATTTTCAAGCAATATATAAAAATTAAATAAAGATCTTGATTCCATATGGAATCAAGACCTTATAAAATAATATCTTTTTACATTTCTATATTTATATCAAATAATCCATTAATCACTAAAGTAATCTTTATAGATGGAATATCACTTTCAGCATAAATACTTGCTTCATCTTCTCTTTTTC
This sequence comes from Clostridia bacterium, assembly GCA_030524345.1. Lineage (GTDB taxonomy): Bacteria > Bacillota > Clostridia > TANB77 > CAG-465 > CAG-465. The sequence goes on from JAUNGP010000031.1 coordinate 1,109, forward strand.
CTATTAATATATTAATTTTTTTTGGCTTTTCTAAACTATCAAATTCGGAGTAATCATAATATGAAAAGAATAAGGTTTCATTGTCTTTAATATCTACATATTCAGGATAAGTATTTTGCAGATATTTTTCAAGTTCCATTTCATTATTAAATTTAATTTCCTTACATTCCTGAGAAAGCATATTATATATATTACTATAGTCCTTATTTTTTAAATTTAGCATAAATTGCTCTACTCTTTTATTAACATACATCTCTTCAAAGTCTAACTCATCTTCAGTATAATAGCTATTGATAGGCGTTATTTCTTCTGGAATATATGTTTCCTTTTTATTTAATATAATCATTATAATAATTAAAATAATAATGATTATAGTTTTTATAATTGTACTTCTATATTTTCCCATAGTTTAAACTCCTTCTAAATGACTATCATAACATATAATAAACGTAGAATCTGTTACATTTAATTTACAAAGCATTATATTAGTATCACTTTCATCTTCAAATGTTGAGTATATTATTAATAATTCATCATTACTCATGCTTACTTCTTTTATATATATTTGATCTCCGAAATGATTAGCTATATTTATATAAGTGTTATCATCCTTTTTGATACTATCGATTAGTAAAAGATCTAGCTTACTATGATCTAGCTTTAAGGCTTCTACATATCTACTTAATATTTGGTATGAAGTATTTAGATATCCAGTATCTTCAACATAATTTCCATCGAAAGATTTTGCTCTCTCAGAGTAATCTATATTGCCTTTTACCTCACTCTTTTTTAATACAAATTGATTAACAACTAAGTATATATCAAATACAAGTAATAATATAAGAACTACACTAGTAAAAACATTTAAAAATTTATGTATATTCATATTTTTCCCCTCTAAATATATAATATGAGAAATAAAGTAGTCCAAAACTTTATTTCTCTATTATAAAATTAAGTTTGATCCTTTAGTCTAATAATATATGTAACTGTACAATTTATATAATTACTGCCACATAGTACTATTGTTTCAAATTTATAGATTGAAGTACCAAACTCTTCCGTTTTACCAATTTTTATATCTATAAAATACAGTAAAATTAGCAGTTTTAAATTTTAACTGTGGTCCATTGATTCCACTACTAGTACAATGTGCCCATACATACTGTCCACTAGAATTTTTACCAATAAATATTCCAACGTGGTTGCTATTACCACCAGCTGTCCCCTTATTATTTAAACCAATATCACCTGGTTTTAATTCAGAAAGTGAGATTTCCTGAAATACAGAAGAGGTTACAAAAGTCCCTGTATAAGCTGACGTTGGTACATCATTATGACCAGTTTGGGTAAATGACCATGCTACATAGGCAGAGCAATCTAGATAAGAAGGATTTGCACTTCCTGGCTGTCTATTATCCTGTGAATAATGGCAACCTTTTCCAATTAAACTTAATGCTTTTTGTATTAATTGTACTCTTCCCTGTTCCATATCACTAGGCCATGATTTCATGACATCTTGTAAGGTAGCGACAACATTCGTATCCATATTACTAATATCAACATCTCCGCCAAAAGTCTTAGAACTTACATATCGATATCCAGTAGGAATACCCGTTATTGTTGCTCTATCAATACTTCCATATGTTGGCTCCAGATTATAAAAATCTAATGGGTCTATTCTAGTCCTAGTTCCACTTGAACAATCAAACATAGCAAAGTGTAAATGTACCCCTGTTGAATTTCCTGTTGTTCCCATAACACCGATGACATCACCTTTTTTTACTTCCTGCCCCGTTGTTACCTTAATTTCTGATAAATGACCATATTGTGTTATATATTTTCCATCATCTGTTTGAATCTCAACGTATGTATATCCATCACTATCGCTAGTAGGACTTGCTGTAGCCGTTACAACTTTTCCATCATGAGCAGCGATAATCTTAGGTCCTTTACTAAGTCCTCCTTCTCTATATAATACATTTCCTCTTGAGATATCTACACCAGAATGATTACTTCCATAACCCGATGTGTATCCATATAAACAGTTAATCACTGCAGTATCTGGATTACTTGAAGTAATTACAACAGGCCAAGCTAGTCCTCCTTCAGGTATATCAAGCATTCCATCTATATAACCTGAATTAGCAGTAAAATATCCTTCTGGATAATATTTATCTATTTGATAAAAGGCAAAGTATAAATCATCATAACTATATCCTTTTCCATTTGCATAATTTCTATATGCTTTTGCTAAATCTGCTACTGTCTTTTCTGGATATATCTCATTATCTTTAAACTTGCTGTAATATGGATCTGTCTCAAATTCAACTCCGCTTGCTAGTCCTGCTCCTGATCCACTACTGCCTCCGCCTAGAGAATCTCCTGTATAAGGGTCATATTTTGCATATTCTGGCGGTACCCCATCAAATTGATATGCTGGGTCATCATCATATTGCCATAATTCATTTTGTTCTATTATTTTCTTTAGACTTTCCGCATAATGTATATCTGTTGCATATCCATTTGTTGTAAAATCATCTACTGCTGCTTCCCAGTCTCCATCAATACATGCTAGCAGTACATTCCTATATCTTGAATATGACCAGAACCATTCTCCTCTACCTGAAAATCCTGCTTCATCTGAATCATATTTTCTAAATGCATCCTGTATACTATATAGATTTCCAGAACCATCATCTTCTTTTGTATTAAATACCATTGAGTCTCCATCCCAGCTGCCTCCTGCTTTCATTCCCCAATAGTTATGACACTCCGTTTCGATTGTACTATCTGTCCAGTCCCAACCTGACTCTTGAATCTTCTGGGCAATTGTAAGTGATGGTAATAGTCCTGATTCTTTTTGCAGTTGTTGCGCAAGTGGTACAATCCATTCCCAAAGTGCTTCTTTAGAAGAACCACCGCCTCCGCCAGAACCTGTATCTGCCGATATTAATGAATCAAATATTGAAGCTCCTGCTGCATTTACTACATTGCCCCAATCCTGTTTCCATTCAATTCTTGAAATTCTTCTTCCTAACTTTTTGTAATCTTCCTCTGTATAATATGAAACTTTATAAGTTTCCGTCTTTGAATCAAGCGTAGTAAAGTTTTCTTTCCAATTCTCTTCTAATGTAACAAGTCCTATTCCATTTGACTCATCATTTAAAGTCACATTCGCTATACCTGCTCCATTCGAATAATCTGGTGGATTTGATTCACTTAGTGGTACAACTTCAAAGTTTGCTGTATATATGGTATATATATCCTCAAGATATTTCAACTTTGGTACATATTTATATGGTACAATTTCCCTTTTTACTTTGATTTCTTTTACCATTGGTTTGCCACCATCTGTAGCTACCACCGGTCCATCTTTTAACTCGTAGTGTAAAACTACATTTTCTATCGTATATGTTGCATCGGAATCCCCTGATGTATCTGCCCAATCTTCTACATCTGATGCACTTCCATTTTCAGTTGTCCCTGGTTTAT
>JAUNGP010000018.1 GCA_030524345.1 Clostridia bacterium
TTCCTCTTTTCTGTAATCAGTTTTTGATTACATCTATATGCTAACATTTTTCGATAACTTTTTCAAGCATTATTATAAAATAATTTTGTATCTTTATACGTCTTAAATATAAAAAAGATGAGAATTTTTGATTCTCATCTTCTCTATTCTAATTATTTTTCTACTGGATTTCCACATTCTGGACAGAACTTACATGTTTCTTTTAATTCTTTTCCACATTGTGTACAAAATTTCTTTTCTGGCTTTTTTGCACCACATTCTGAACAGAATTTACCATCCACTTCTTTTTGACAATTTGGACACATCCAAGTATCTTTCTTTTCTTCAGCTTTTGGAGCTTCTACTTTAGTAGCACTTTGTGGGTCCATTGGTTTAGCTGCAAATGCATTATTTTGAGCACCAGTAAACATTCCTCCACTAGTCATATTCATAACACCAACACCCATAAATCCATTTAAGGATCCATTAGGATTTTTAGCTGCTTCTGGAATTGCTTCAGAATAAGCCTCAACGATAGATCCTTGTTGTTGATAAGCATCTCCACCAATTTCATATTGATCAATTTTCTTATTAGATTCATCATCTAAACTTACACCTTCAACATTAAATGTTACTAAGCTTACACCTCTATTTTTGATATCTTTATCAAAGTCATTCTCTTCCATTAACTTTTTAATCTCAAGTGTTTTACTTGGAATCTCTAATGCTTCTACTTTATACTTATCAGTACATAAAGCATTTAATACATTGATAAATGAAGCTACAACTTCTGTTCTTATTTGTTCAACAAGCTGATTTTTTCTGTACACATCTGCAGTTCCTGCAAATGTAGACATAAATGTAAACGGATCACTGATTCTAAAAGTATATTTTCCATAGCATTTGATCTTTACACTCATTCCAATATATGAATTTGTTCTTGCATTCATTAGAGGATGTCCCCAATCCTTATATGGTACTGGTGTACTTGTTCCAAAGCCATTATCAGTTATTTCTTTGATATTGAAGAAAAATACTGCTTGCTGTTTTGCTGTAGCACCATTATATGTAAATCTTTGCCACATTTCTTTAAAAGTTTCTCCAAATTGACCTGCAAATAGTGATGGAGTACTTGAACTGTCAAAAGTATATACTCCTTCTTCTGCAGAAGCATCAACAATTCTACCATTATCGTATATAATAGCACATTGTCCAGGTCCTACTATAACTGTACTACCATTAGATATTACTCCATTTGAAGTAGTCACCTTCTTCATAAGGATATCATTACCTAAATCCTCACATCTTATAGCCTCTTTCCATTGATCATGTAGTGTGCTTCCAACAGCACCTACTGCTGCTTTAATTAAACCCATAAAAAAACCTCCTTTAATAACTTATATTTTTATGTTTAATCTATCTTATAGTCCTCTTTATAGGAAGCCATTTTCCAAGTTTTAGCCAGTACATCTCCTACTTGAGACATACAATATCTACAATTTCCGGAACTAAAACTATCGAGTGGAGCTCCACAATTTGGACAATGCAGTACAAAAAGTTTTTCTTTATTTTTGTCACTAATTTTTTTATAATCAAAAATATACACAAATGTACATGTATATCTTGTTTGTCTTTTAATATCACTATTTTCTCTATATTTTTCATCAGAATAATAATATTCTAAAGAAGAGGACGTCGTAAGCGTTGCTACTCCATTTTTATTTTCAAATCTTTTTAAAGCATGTTTATGAAATATAATATCATCATATCTAACATTTACATTTCTTTCCTTTAAATCCTCTATATTAGTGTTAATAGTATCCTCTAAAAGCAAAAGGTCATCGTCTCTTATATATTTTTGATTCTCTAGAGCAGAAAATATTTTATTTAAATTGGACTCAATTGTGTTATATATCATATTTACATTAAAATCGGGAATCTCCTTTACAACTTGTGGTAAAACAAGATTTGTCATCCCTACTACTGATTTTTCTCTATTCATCTCTTCTCTTGCAATTTCTTTTGAAGTTTTCATAACAGAAATCAACTCATGAAATCCATGATTTCCAGCACTTCTTTTTATTTGAGAAATAACATGCATCAAAAATACAAATATACTTATTATTATTAGAAATAAAACTATAAAGAATATTAGTAAAAGTTCACTCATAATTTGCCTTTCATTCTATACTATTCACATATTAATCTTACTATATATTTATCCTTTTGTCAATATAAAAGATCTTGGTAAAATTACCAAGATCCCATATCATCAAATTAAGTTAATACATTTAAAGCAATCAGACATTTTGGTATAAAATTGACCAGCCATCATTCCAAACTCTCTACAAAATTTTATTTTATCATTCTTGTTTTTAATACTACTTTCAAATCCTAAAACCTCTATACTTTCTATGATTCTTAATACTTGTAGATAGCTTAAGTCTTCAATTTCGATCATTTCTAACAGCTCTGTTTTGAGTCTCCTTCTAATCCGCTTATAATCAGCAAGTGTAAAACTATCATGAAAAATCAGGGACACTGCCCCTTTGAGTTCTTCATTACTATAGTTATTTCTTTCACAATGCTCAGCAAGCGTAGCCAATTCATTTATCACCAAAACATCATACTTTCCATGTATAATCTTTTTCATCACTTTTTTTAACGTTTTTTCAATTCTTTCACTTTTTTCCATTTTTGTTTTCCTCCAGAATTTAAATTTTTTTGTTCTTTAATATATTTAATGAAATAATTATATCACATTTTACATAATATTTCAACATACACTTTATTTTTCCATTATTTATGATATAATACGGTCGGTGATATTATGAGTAAAACATCCAATATGCTAAATATGATTCAAATTCTAGAAGATAAAAAAATACACAGTATTAAAGAATTAGCCCTAAGACTTGAAGTATCAGAGAGAATGATTAGAGTATATAAAAATGAATTAGAGCAGGCAGGTATATATATCAACTCTAAAAAAGGAATATATGGTGGATATTTACTAGATGATAGTTTAAATCATATAGACATTGGACTTACTTACTCTGATATTAACACTTTAAATCAATTAAAAGGCGATTTGAAAAATAATCTATCTTCTAGTAAAGCTAAAGAATCTACTAATATTATCGATAAAATATGTTGTGCATATTTAAAAAATTTAGATATCAATGATATACAAAAATTGCAATCCATAGAATCAGATAAAAAAGATCTTAGCAAAATCTATAAGGATTTTAGATCAGCTATCAACCATAAAAATAAAGTCTACATCGAGTTTACTTCAATAAACTCTGGAAATACGAAAAGAGTCATTCATCCGGCTGAATTATTTTTCTACCTAGATAGTTGGTACGTAGCTGCTTTTTGTGAAAAAAGAAATGAAATCAGATTATTTAAATTATCTGCTATTACATACTATAAAATATTAAAAGAAAAATATTATAATTTTGAAATAAAAATATAAACTGACAATTATATTTCCTCTTTTTATGATATCATTATGGTAGAAGGAGGAGTATTAATGGAAGAAATTATTTTTGTAACACATAATAAAGGGAAAATAGCATCTGCAAAAAAATTTTTAAAGGATGTTAATTTTCAAATATTTGAATATGAATTGGACGAGCCAAGAAGTGATGATATCATGTATATATCTAAAGTAAAAGTAATGGAGGCATATAAACTTGTAAATAAGCCTTGCATATCTATTGATTGTGGCTTTTTTATAGATGAGCTAAATGGCTTTCCACGTGCTTTCGTTAATTTTACCCTAGATACCATAGGACTTACTGGTATTCTAAAGCTAATGGAGGGAAAAGAAAATAGATGCTGTAGATTTAAAGAATGCTTATCATATTATGATGGAGAAGAATTTAAGCAATTTGTTGGAACACATGAAGGAGATCTTGCAAAATCAATTTCTGGTAATAATGGAAAAGAAAAATGGTCTGATTTATGGTATATATTTATTCCACAAAATTCGTCCAAAACACTTGCTGAAATGACAGAAGAAGAGAAAGCTTTAAGAAACAAAAATGATAATTCAAATCATACAATGAAGCTATTTGCTGATTGGTACAAAGAAAGCTATTTAAAATAAAATCAAAATTAGGTGGATGATTAAATTTCCACCTAATTTATTGTCCTACTTTAATATCTTATTCCTTCTTTTGTTATTTCTTGCTACAAACATTCCAACAACTACTCCAATAATTGCTACAAGGAAAATACTCAAATAAATCCATATATTTACATCACTTGTATTTGCTACTACCTTTTCTATATACGTGTTTACTACTTGATAACCATCAATACTTTTCTCATAATATTCATTTGTCTCTTTCTCATCTACAGAATATAAAATTTCATTTCCATTTTCATCATATCTTGCTAAATTGATAAATAAAAATCTCCATTCTTCTTTTTCTGTTACTTTTTGACTTGCGACTTCTTGTTCTCCATTTTTTATAACCAAAGTAACTTCCTCTGGACGCTTTCCATAAGCATTATTATCATCATTCCATACCTTTACGGCTTCTATATCTACAGTCAATCCTGTGTCTTTTACTCGAACTATTTGAATGTTAGACTTAATGATGCCCGCAAATTTATCTAATGTTAAACTTGCACTACTTACATACAAATCTTCCTCTTTATTTCCTTTAGGTAATATTGTATATGATATATCAGTACTTGATTCTGAAGTCACTAAATCTTTTACAAAAATAAGTGCCGTTATATTTTGATCTACACTAAGATTTTCAATTTTTTTCCAATTATGATTATTCATAAAGTCTACATTTGCCGCACTTAATTTTCCATTTTCATCTTTTATTAAGCCACCCTCTGATTCTAATTTATCTATTGATAATGTTGTATAATATCCTATCACATCTTCTGGTAAGTTTATACTTTTCAGTACATATGTTCCATGAAAACTACTTCCATTTTCATCTCCGTTATATGGTAAAATTTCTAATACCCTAGCATTTGTTATATCTTCGTCCTTACCACTTGCTATATTTGTATTAAACATCATTTCTGTATTTCTTTCTACTACCGGTGTATCCGTAGATTTTTCAATACCAATACCAGCTAAATTAGCTATTGTTATACCATATTTTGCTGTTCTTACGCTTTCTCTTGACCAATCACCTGCAGTAGATACTACAACTCTATTTTCTATTTTTTGATTATTTTTTAGTGTATAACTCATTTTGGCTTGGAATGTTATTTTTGGATATCCTGGTGCTTCTTGATTTGTTGACCAATTTTCATACTCCCAAATAATCGTTGTAATCCCTGTTTGTGGATCTAGTGTTACACTAATTGGTTCCTTATTACTACTTCCCTCTACATAGCTTAATCCTTTAGGTAAATAATCTGTCACTTGTACTTTATCAACGACTTCATTATCCGCTCCCACATCTGCTTTAAGAGACTCAAGTTTTGGCGTAATATTAAAATTAATGATTCGATCTTGAACATCATATGTTGTTTTAGGTTTATTATCACTAGCTAAATCTTCTACTGAAGTGATTGCTGTGACACGATGAGGAACAATTAAAAAATCTGTTCCAACTCCATACCAAGAACCAGCTTTTTTTAAGATTCCATTCTCATATACGCCTTTGGTATAATCTTGTGTTGCTAGTTCTGATACAATAGTTCTTTCTTCATCTGAATAAGCTCTTACCTTACTTCTTACTATATAATTTTGATTGATATAAGAAACATCAGATGTAACTTTAAATTTCAATTCTATAAAAGTCTTTTGTTGGAAACCTAAATATTTAGGCTCATCTACTCTTATAGCTGCAATTTTATATCCAGCATTTAAAACTTCTTCCGGAGTGCTATACCAGTCAAAGCTATCAAAGGTAGCTCCATTTACGTCAGCATCATTTGTTATACCGTTTTCTTTGTCCTCTTTATACACACCATACTCAAATATAGCATCACTTCTTAATGGAGCAGTTACACTTCCATGTAAGTAACTCAATCCTATCCAATTTTGGGAATTATATTTTTGTAATGTTAAAGCATCCGCTCTCCAAGTTACAAAACGCTCTAAACCACCTAAAGTAGACGAAGATATGATTGTACATTGATGATATGTTATTTCAGATCCTAGTAGTGCAGATGCATCTGCTACTGTTTCTGAACTTTGCCCATAGATAACATTTTCTGTATATGCCTCTAATTTTACTGCATCACTTTTAAATCTAGTCCATGTTAAATCATTATCTGTAGTAACAACATCTTTTAACACATTATCTATATATTCTACAACATAAGGTTTAGTCATTGTCTCATAATTTAAAGATTTAGTAGATACATTTAAACTATATTGGTACTCATCTTCTGATGAAGTTTCCATATCAGGCATAAACAGTTCAATATTTCCAACTGTAAAGCATCCTTCTTTTCCAGATGCTACATTCATAGTTGGAAAATGTCCATTTAGCAAATAATTACTAAACGAAATATTCATTGTATTATTTGTAAGAGTAAGACTCATCTCGCCTGCATCAGCACATCGCCATCCATCATTTCCCTTATACTGAGGAACTGAAGTAGCAGTTAAATTACTCGCTGGCCAAAAAGAATCATTATTTACTCCATTTAGTGCATATCCTACCAGTTGAACATTATCTTCCCCTGTTAGAATCTGCCATTCTTCTGACTTAGTCACATTTCTACATTGATAAGTTAAATCCATAGACGTGTTGATTTCACCAATTGGATATTCAAGACCTCTTAAATCTCCCAATTGGGATTCTGTTTGATAAAGAGAAACTGCTATACCATAATTGACATATACTCCTGTTCTTCCGTTATATTCACCTCGATGATTGATTTGTCCTTTAGCAAGCCTTATATTAATTGCATTTTTACCTGTTATATATAGCTCATTTTCATCAGTTAATATGACCTTTTCTTTTGTTGACTCCTCATTGTCTTCTTTATTTCCCTCCATCCATATTTCAAATGTTGGTTTGGGCGCTTGCTCTCCTTGTTGTGTTACATATCCATCTGCCTTCATTTCAAATGTTAAATTTTGGGCGCCAGGTGCACTTCTTTGTGAATCTGCTATGTTATATTCTGCGTATAACGTTCTTCCATCTTCTGATAATGTTACATTTTTCATCCATGCTTGTGTAATCCATTTAAAATGACTTTTTCCATTCACACTAGGTAATGTTGCTTTTACTTTGATTGTTCCACCATATAATACTGTTTCTTCAGTGATACCATCAATATCTACATTAGGAGAAAGTATTGCACTAACATTATAATTTACAGTATCAAAAGTTCTAACATAATTGTCATCTTCTGAATAGTCATGTCCAGGCTCTGGTACATCTGGAATACTTCCATCTTCGTTTGTTGTAAATGGTCCCGTACCTGTTTTTCTCTCTTCTATTGTTGCACTTTCTATATATATTTTATCATACAACTCGCTATTTTCTATTGCGTTATTATTTTTGATTCCTGTAGCTACTATGATAATCATTGTAGTTATTAGAAACAGCCATAAAAATATTGTTATAATAGAAGTTTGTCTTCCATGTTTTACTTTATTTATTTTTTCTTTTGTTTTCATGTTCCCTCCTGTTCGTCATGATTATGTGACTGGCACGCAAAAAGAGCTGGTACTAGTTTCCTAGTATCAGCTTATATCATAATGGACAGACCTGTCCTTATTCTTTTTTTTACAATGTTTATAGAACTACGTTGTGTGTGTGTGTGTGTGTGTGTAGTTCATTCGCTAGTTTGTGCACTTTAGTTACCATAATCATTTCCTCTTTTCTGTAACCTTCTTTCGATTACATCTATATGCTAACATTTTTCGATAACTTTTTCAAGTATTATAAGCAAATAATCAAGACTTTTTGTACATTTTTTTTATTTTTTCCCTGTCATATTTAAAATATTCACATCATGAGAATATACAATTTTTTGTCGTCTTTCATATCTTTTAATGGCAAGTTTTATAAGGTCATCACAGAGTTTATCAAACACTATACCTTTCTTCTCCCATAAATAAAAACTGAGTGAACCGGGTATCGTATTAATTTCATTAACATATATCTTATCTTTATCTACATCTATAATAAAATCAATCCTAGAAACACCTTCACATCCAAGGATCTGAAATACCTTTTTAGATAAATCATATATTTCTTGCCTTTTTTCTTCCTCTAATTCTGCTGGTATCTTTCTAGATAAAGATGCCATTCCTTCAAGTTTAGAGCCACTCTTTTTATTTCCACCCATATACTTATCATGAAAACTTAATATCTCATCTGCTTTTATAGGTTCTTCAAGTATGGAAACATCTTGAGATTTCACATCTCCTAAAACAGAACAATTAATCTCTCTTAAATTTGTAACACATCTTTCTACTAACACTCTATCTGTAAATAGTAATACATTTTCCATTTTAGACTGAAATTCTGAATCTTCTGTTACAATTTCTATACCAATACTAGAGCCTAAATTGGCAGGTTTTAAAATAACTGGCAATCCAAGTGTTGATTTTATATGATAATAAACGTTATCTGGATCCTCTTCATACTCATAAGAATTAACTGTAACATATTCTATAACAGGAATATCTGATGACTCCAATACTTTTTTAAAGATAATTTTATTCATTCCTACAGCAGAAGCAGACACATCTGGCCCAACATATGGAATATTATACATTTCAATAAAACCTTGCAATGTTCCATCCTCCACGTTTAAGCCATGAACTACAGGAAAGACCACATCGATTTTTGCAATTTCTTTTTTAAATAATGAATTTGCACTATATACCATCATTTTAGAATGAAAATGTGTAAAATATACTTCCACACTATCATTTTTGACTTTATCTATATCTTTAAAATAAGATACATCGTTAAATTTATCTGAATAATAAAATTTATTGTCTTTTGAGATATAGATCGGAATAACCTCATATTTTTCTTTATTTAAAACATTGATTACCTGCATAGCAGATATAATAGATACCTCATGTTCTACACTTTTCCCACCAAAAAACACACCAACTACTGTTTTCATAACGTTTCCTTCCTTTCTTATAAATAACAATCTGGTAAATCATTTTCAATTAAAGCAATCAAATTCTCATGTTCCATTTTTATATGTGTCAACTCATCAAAAGCTTCATGAATACTTTCCACCATTATATAATTTTGATAATCTTTCTTATCCATTCCAATTTTAATATCCATCGTAGTTTTTTCGCCTACAAGTATTACAAAGTCACACTTTGTGGCATACTCCCCTAATTTTTGGTTTAACTCTTTTTCTTTACTTCCCAGTTCAACCATTCCAGGTGTTACAAGGACTTTATACTTATCTTGAAACGTGAGTAAACATTCAAGTGCCATTTTTGATCCTTCCGGATTAGAATTAAATGAATCATCTAAAGTAAGTATGTTCCCCATATATTTTAGTTCTAATCTATGTTCTACTGGTTTTATTTTTTTGACTGCCCTTCTTATCTCCTCATTTTCCATGCCCAAATATTTAGCAATCATAATGGCACATAAGATATTATATATATTATGTTTTCCTAAAAGTTTCGTTTCAATAGGTATTCTTTCCTGATGAATGATTACATCGAAAGAACTTCCATTCTCATTCATTTGGATATTTTCCACATAATAATCTGTGTAAGAATCCAAACTATATTTTAGTACTTTTTTATTCTCCGTATACTTCAAATAGTTATGATTAATCGTCTCATTATCGACATTTAGCACTGCTATACTATCTTCTTTTGCCATCTTGACAATCTCAAATTTTTCTTTGATAATATTTTCCATTTTTTTAAATGTTGATAAATGTTGCGGACCAATAGAAGTAATGGCAGAAATATCTGGTTTTACAATCTTACAAATCTCTTTGATATCACCAACTCTTGAAGCCCCCATCTCACAAACAAATACCTCAGTATATGGTTTGATATTTTCTCTAATTGTTTTGGTAACACCAAGAGTTGTATTATAACTTTGCGGTGTCATAACTGTATGATACTTCTCACTTAAGATTCCATTTATGATATTTTTCGTAGAAGTTTTACCATAACTTCCAGTAATTCCAATTACTTTTAAATCATGATGATCTTGAATAATCCTTTTAGCCTCTTTAATATATCGATTATTTTCAACGACTATGATTGGCAAAGATAACAAATGTGAAAAGACCACTAGCACCATACTAGATACTTTATATATAGATAGTATACTTAGCAAAATACTAAGATAAGTTATGTCTCTTATCATAAAAAACGGCACAAACATCAGTATTGTTAATATAAAATAAAAAGTATATATAACCTTTACTCTAAATGTTATATTGAATTTTTTCTTTTCCTTCCCTTTATTTTGGAGCGTATTTTGAATAGAAAATATTTCAACAATTCCATAAAAAATTAACAATCCATATTTTAGCCATATATGATTCACAAATAAGTTGAAAAACATCAAACCAAAAAGAATCATATCATACATCTTTATTCTATATGCTTTTGAAATGGTAAATGAATGAAAGAAGTCTGACAAATGATAAAAAGTTTGTTGTAATATGTGTAAGTATCTACTCACATTAAAATACAATAAAATAACCATCATAACAGAACATATTCCATACAAAAAAGTAAGTATCATTATTCTTCACATCCTTTCAGGAAATGATCTACTATAATTAAAAACTCATTCAAATTATCTAAATAGCTATAATGTCCAGCTCCTTTTAAAATAACAAGCCCACTATCTGGAATTAATCTTTCCATAATCTTTGCATCTTTTAATGGTGTTTCTAAATCATTTTCTCCCCAAATAATAAGTGTAGGAGACTTTATATTAGGTAATGTATATCTTAAATCTTCATTTACTACATTAATAAACACAGATTTCATTGTATCACTTGCATTCCTATAATCAGTTGAACCTTTCTTTTTCCTCATATCACTAATTATCTTTTCTGCTTTTTCTTTCTTAAATAGAAGTTTTACAGTATTTTTAGCAAATTTATAAGAATATACCCTAAAGTAATAGCTAGGTTTTCTCTTTGGCTTTATTCCGGCACTATCAACTAAAATAATGCTCTTAGGAGTAAATCCAAGTTCTCCTACTAATTTCATAATGACTCTTCCACCAAAAGAATGTCCCACTAATACGGGATTTTTTATTTTAAGCTGATTCATAAATTCTAATATCACTTTCGCATAATCTATTACATGGTAATCTTTAGATGGTTCATCACTCTTACCAAATCCTGGCATATCTATTGCATATACTTTATTATGACAAGATAGATACTGATATACGGGTCCAAAAGTCTTAATATTTGCTCCCCAGCCATGTAACAGTATGATTTCTCTTTCATTTTCCACACCTTGCACAATATAATTTACATTCATTCCATTTATATTAATATTCATAAAAACTCCTTATTCCACTTTATTATACACATGTTACTATTTATATTACCTCTTTTAGTTACATAAGTTTGAAAAAGCCAACATTTATGATATAATAATAGCAATTGATATTATTATTATACGTAATAGATCATCTTACCGCAACAAACCAAAAATTACATAATTATATCAAAATCCACAAGAAATCCACAAAGGAGATTTTATGAATAAAAAAAATTATATCAAATTAAATAATACCAATAACCATTTATCTATTGGAAATATATTTAGAATCATAAAAGATGAAACTAGTAATAAAACGAATGCATTACAATCCGAATTATTCTATATTATATTCGATGTAGAAGATGTATCCATGACAACCATCAATAATTACTGTACAGGAATCCGCCCCATTAATTCTCATTTTAAAGAGAAATATTTAAAACTATACCATAAATATGAAAAAGACAATTCTTGCTTTAAGGACATTATCCTTCAAATTGTATTTTTACTTGACTCAAAAACGATAGAACAAAAAAAGATATCCTTTGAAAATTCTCTAAATATCATTAATAATAGCAATAGACTATACAAAGTTTGTTTAAAACTATATAACATTGCAAAAAATGATAATGACATTGATACTTGCTTAAAGGAAGAACTAAAGAAATTACTTGATACTAAAAACCTATATTTGTTTATGATAAAGAGTCTATACTTTGCAATTATTGATAAAAAGCAACCAATATACATAGAAGATACCTTTATTTCCACACTAAACAATGCATTATATTCTACAAATCTTTCGTCCAATGACATTATAGACTTTGTGACAATCCAATTAAATGGTGGTATATGGTCCATGCGAGGAATTTATGAACTAGCTAAGAAAAATAATCCATACGCATGTTTTGAAATGGGATCTTTGGAATTATATGGTCAAATAACAGGAACTCCAAGATATTTTGAAAGCTATCAATATTTTAAAAGAGCTGCCAAGAAAAATCATCCGAATGCTATATGGGCTATTGGATATATGCATTATAACGGATATATTGGTACAAAATCTAGAAGAGACTATATAATTGCTTTTAGGTGCTTTAATAAAGCTAGAAAATACAATTGCCTTGCAGCCATCAATGGTATTGGAACGATGTTCTTACATGGTAATGTTCCTTTTATACAAAAAAATGAAAAAAAGGCAATCAAACTTTTTGAGTATGCAGCTAAGAATCATTATATATACGCTTTTAATAACTTAGGAACGATATATGAAAAAAGAAATGAGCTAAAAAAAGCTTTTCAATATTATTTAAAAGCTGCCAACCTTGGTGAAAGCTGGGCTTGTAATAAAGTTGGAGAATTTTATAGAAAAGGAATTTTTCAAAAGAAAAATCTAAAAAAAGCATTTGAATATTATAATAAGGCATGTGAAGCTTCTATCTATTCTATTTGTTTTTATGCAAAATATAATTTGGCACATTATTTTTATAAAAATGGATGCATAGAATTAAATATACCAAAAGATATCAATAAAGCAATTGCATTATTAGAAGAGGCATCTAAAAACCAAATCTTAAATGCAACGGAAGACTTAATATATATATACTATTCTCTTTATCGTACCAATTTAGACGACCTATCTTACTTAACAAAAGCAAAATATTATGCAAAAATAGTCGAGACACTTCCAACATATAATAATGATATTAAAAATAGAATTGAAAACAATCTGAAAAATTTAAAACTGATACCAAGTACAGATTCAATTCAATTTTGATGTATCTATTTTCTACATACATGAACAGATGAGCAATTATAGTTCACATATTGATACTTATATATTTTAACGTACTCTAGTTTATCAATTTGACATAATATTTATAAAATGATATAATATTATTGATGTTATTAAAATCTAAAAAATAAATATTAAAGGAGAACAAAAATGAACGTTATTAAAATTTTTGGGGAGATCACGGAGTATACTTTTCGCGATGTATTAAATTCGATTTTAGATATTTTAAAGAATGAAAATACCGATAAAATCATTGTCTTAATAAACTCCCAAGGAGGACGGACTGATGAGACAAACTCAATCATTGACCTCTTTGAAACTATTCCAAATGACATTATAACTGTTAATTTAGGAAAAGCGGAAAGCGCTGCAGGTATCATATTCATTCACGGAAAGGAAAGATATATAGCAAAACATGCTAAGTTTATGATGCATTGTGCTTCAACTATTTTTGAAAAGCAAACTTTTTCCGCTGATGGACTTGCAAGGGAACAACGAAACCTGCAAAAAGTAAATAAGCAATTGGAGGAATATTTATCCACTAAAACCAAACTTCCAAAAGAAATGATCCGGGAAGCGTTAAGTTCAAATGTTGGACTCACTTTTGATGCTGATGAGTGTATCAAATATGGTATTGCTACAAGAACCATAGAAAACCTTGACTCTATCTTATCCAATTCTTAATTTAGGTGGCTGATTTGTAATAAAATCAGCCATTTTTTCATCTTATGGATAGACATACTAACAGTTTTATGATAAAATGCTACCACTAAAATATGAAATCTTAAAATAACTATTGAAGGAGACAAAATATGAAAAAGATAATTAGAATTATTGGAGAAATCAATGAAGCTACTTTAAATAATGTTATAGATGTAATTTTAGAAAGCTTGCATTCTAGCATTATATCAGATATTGTTATTCTTATTCATTCAACATGCGAAAATAAAGACGTGGCTGCTTCTATCGTTGATTTTCTTACTCTCTATCCAGGAAATATAATTACCATTAACATTGGAGCCTGTGGAGTTTGTGCTGCATCTATTTTTTGTTGTGGTAATCAACGATATATGACCGCTAACTCATGTTTTAAAGTTTCTGCCGATAATTTAAAGTCTCTTTCTATAGGAAGGTTTCGCGATTACCAAGAGACTTTTAGTTGTTATTCCTCCTATTATGGGACTAACATTTTTACTTATAGATTCAGTTCAGATTTAAAATTTGTGGATCAAGTAGTAGATAGTTTGGATCTCCTTACTACATAAAAAATATGAGATAAAAATCTCATATTTTTTATATCTCTATTCTTTTCCTAATATCTCAAGTGGCGTATAATTGGCCATGAGTCTTTTAAATCCTGAGCCATCAAACATAATTTCAAGCTTGTAATCATCTCCTTCTGGCTCAATATTCTCAATAATACCAATTCCGAATTTTTTGTGTTTTACCTCCATACCAATTTCATATTTATTTTTTTCCATACCTGAAGCTACATTTTTTTGAACATTAGTGGCTCCAGCAATATTTTTTAAGAAATCATCTACACTAAGGCCAATCTTTGTTTTAGAAGTAACTTTTGCTGGTATTTCGAAACTTTCTCCAATTCCTGATAACATACTATTCACTCTGGAATATTCATTATCTAAATATTTCTCTGATTTTCTTTTCCTATTTTCTTTGTTTTGTAATGATGTTTCACTTAAAAGTTCAGACGGTATCTCATCTACAAATCTTGATGGCATTGTATATGTAGTAGAACCATATAGTGTTCTCTTAGAAGCGTTTGTTATAAATAGATGTTCTTTGGCTCTAGTGATTCCAACGTAACATAAACGTCTTTCCTCTTCTACAGATAAATCTTCTTCAATAGATCTTTTAGATGGAAATAAACCTTCTTCCATTCCTACTAAAAAGACATCATTAAACTCTAAACCTTTAGCACTATGCATTGTCATAAGAGTAACCGCATCAGCAGTTTCATCTAATTTATCTACATCTGATACAAGAGCTATGCTATCTAAGAAATCAGCAAGTGTATTATCTGCATTTTCATTTTCAAACTCAATGGCAACTCCAATAAACTCCATTAGGTTTTCAAATCTCATTTCACTTTCTTTTCCACTTTCTACATTTAGCATATCTTCATATCCAGAATCTTTTAATACCCTTTTCATTAAATCAGATACTTTTAATTCATCTTTTAATCTCATCAACTCATTCATCATATCTCTGAACATGATAATATTTCCAGCACTTCTGTTTCCAATTAGATTGTCACTATCTTGTATTAGCTCAAATATCGATACTCCCTTTTGAGTGGCAAGCATATCAAGCTTATCCACTGTCGTATCTCCTATGCCACGTTTTGGTTCATTTATAATTCTTTTTAATGCAATATTATCATTTTTATTTTGAATTAATTTCAAATAACTAGTCAAATCTTTTATTTCTTTTCTTGAATAAAACTTAAGTCCACCAATCAATTTATATGGTGTTCCAGATTTCATGAATACTTCTTCAAGTACACGAGCTTGAGCATTTGTTCTAAACAATACTGCAAAATCAGAATAAGATTTTTGTTCTTTTCTACATATTTCATCGATTTTATCTACTACATATTCTACTTCCTCATATTCATTACTAAGTGTAGCATAATCAATCTTTTCACCTTCTTCATTTTGAGTCCAAAGATTTTTATCAATTTTTCCTTTATTATTTTTAATCACTTCATTGGCAGCAGAAAGAATCGTCTTAGAGCTTCTATAATTTTCCTCTAACTTTACAATTTTGGCATTTGGAAATTCTTCTTCAAAATTTAATATATTAGATATATCTGCTCCTCTAAAGCCGTATATACTTTGTGATTCATCACCAACTACACAAATATTTCCATGCGCTGATGAAAGCAAACTGATCAATAAAAATTGAATTTTATTCGTATCCTGATATTCATCAACAAGTATGTATTTGAATTTAGACTGATAATATTCTAATCTATCTGGATATTTTAAAAATATTTCTACTGTAAGCATAATAATATCATCAAAATCTATGGAATTATTTGACTTTAAAGTTTTCTCATATAAATCATAAATTTTGGCTACTTGTTCTCTTCTAAAATCACCACTTGCTTCTTCATAATATAGTTTTGCGTCTTTTCTAGTCTCTTTTGCTCTACTGATTTCATTTTTAATATATGATACTGGATATTGTTTATCATCTACATTTAATTTTTTCATGACTTCTTTAATTACTTTTTCTTTATCTAGTTCATCAAATATATTAAAATCTGTACCATATCCAAGTAAATTAATTTCCCTTTTTAAAATCCTAACACAAACAGAGTGAAACGTTCCAAGCCAAATATCATTTGCTGTATCTCCTATCAAATCATTTACTCTTTGTTTCATCTCTTTTGCAGCCTTATTTGTAAAAGTAATTGCAAGTATTTGCCAAGGTTTTACAATTTCTTGATCCAGCAAATACGCTATTTTATATGTAAGAACACGTGTTTTTCCACTACCTGCACCTGCTAATATTAGTAATGGTCCTCCTGTATATTCTGCTGCCTCTCTTTGTTTATCGTTTAATTTTTCTAATAAATCACTCATTTTTACACCTCTAATATTCCACCATAATCTATCACATCTAAACCTTTAAAATCGATTATATCTTTTTTGATAGAGCCGATGAACTCTCTTATCATACCACCTTTATCAATTTTATTCAAATCACCAAAAACAATGATATGATTTCCAATCATAGATATTGCTCCACCGATTAATCCATGCATACTAGAATATCCGTTTCCACGCAATAATTTTATATCTGGTATATAATCTAAATATAGGATATTGAAGTCATAATCTTTTAAAGTATTATATATCTTCCTATCTGTAACAATTGCACTTCTACTATCAATGACAGCTATACTACAGTTGCTATATCCCTGCGATATGTTTATTTTTTCTATTCCTAGCCTTTCTATGATTGCTAATACTTTTTGATCTGTATAATGAAAGTTATGAATCGCAAAATTACCAACATTGCATACATTAAAAGGAATATCTAATGGATATTTCTCTTGAAGTACTGCTTGTCCTAAATAAATATTACTTCCACCTATTTTACTAGTGATTTCATGATATACACTTTTTTCTAATATAACATGATCCTTTATTTTAGTACAAAAAATATCTACATGACTTGATATTTCTTCATATACATTATGTGCTCTTTTTAATTCTATTAATTCATATCCAATACTTCGTAATTTTTCTTTTTCTACTTCTCTCATTCTAGTATCTATCATAACATATTTTTTCATTTTTTACTCCAAAAATAAACTTACGTTTATTATATCAAAATTTTATTTGATTTTCAATTAAATAATTATATTTCACAAAATTAATACATTTTATGAATATATTAATATTTTTTACTTTTTTGCTTGACATAATGAAATTTATGTTATATAATCAAGAAGCAATTCAAAAAAATGTTCCATATATTATTGGAACGGATTAAAGGAGGAAATTAAAAATGGGATTAATTCCAAAAAACATTCAGGTATCACCGGACTTTGAAAAATCAATCTTCACCAAAACAGAGGCACTGGAAGGAGTTTTTGAAAAAATCGGTAATGAAAAAGGCGTTGACTTTACTAAGCATATGGCTAAAGTAAGAGTCGCTCTGGACTACTCCGGCTCTATGAGAAACCACTACCGCACAGGCGCAGTTGATAATGCACTGGAAAGACTTCTTCCGCTCGGATTAAAGTTCGATGATAACGGTTCTATGGAGCTCTGGCTTTTCACCGAAAAGTTCTATGAAATGCCTGAGGTAACTTACGGAAATTGCCGTGGCTATCTTGGAAAAAATCTTCCCAGCAAATGGAAATTCCCTATGGGTGGAACTGACTATTCACCGGTGCTCAAGGAGATTCTCAAGACTCACAGGAAGAGCAGCTCTGACGGAATTCCTACCTACGTCATCTTTTTGACAGACGGTGGTTGTAGTCCTAATGATGAGAGAAAAACTGATAATGTCATCAAACAAATGGCAAACGAAAACATTTTTGTCCAGTTTGTCGGCATCGGACATGATTCTTTCAGCTATCTTCATCATTTGGATGATTTCAAGGATCGCAGCTGCGATAATACCGGCTTTACAGACATCAACATCATGGGTAATGTTTCTGATGACGAACTGTACTCACAGCTGCTTGAAGAATACAGTGGCTGGGTGAGAGACTGGTTAAATAATCCTAATCGAAAGTAAAAACAAAAGCAAAAAAAGGGGGAAGCTTGATAACATTCAAGCTTCCTTTTTATAACATATTTTTCTTTTTTAACCAATATGTAGCAACTATAGTTACAATGATTGCTAATGCGATAATTTCATAAAATCCAACTATATTTGTATTAAATGGAAAATCCACATTCATTCCCATAAAACTAGATACCATTGTTGGTAGTGAAATAATAAGAGTAAGAGAAGTAAGTACCTTCATAACAGCATTCAAATTATTAGATACCATCGTTCCAAAAATATCTACAATTCCATTTAAAATTTCACTATACGTCTGAATCATCTCAATTGCTTGTCTATTCTCTATCAATGTATCCTCTAATATATCTTCATCTTCTTCATATAACTTTATTGCCTTTCCTCTATTCAATTTTTCTAAAACAACTTGATTCGCTTTTACAGAAGCATTAAAATAAATCATGGATTTTTCAAATCTCATTATTTTTAATAATTCTTTATTACTCATAGTCTTCTGCATATGATCTTCAAATTTTTCCAAATCAACATTAATATAGGTAAGATATCTAATATAGTCTTGTGCCATATCATATAATAATTGAAAAACAAATCTTGACTTTTTAAAGGTATGTACCATATTTAATCGAGCTTTATTTTTTAATAAATTGTCAACAACATTTATTTTTACTTGTGATATTGTAATAAACATATCATCTCTTACTAAAATCATACCAAGCGGTAGAGTGGTATATATCTTTTCTCCATCTTTAAATTCAGTTGCTGGTGAATCTACAACAATAAGAACACAATTATAATCATCATCTATATCAATATGCGCTTTTTCTGACATATCTAGAGGATATCTTAAAATATTCTCATCTATTTGAACATCACTGGCGACTTTCTTTATTTCCTTCTCTGTAGGTTTTACTATATTAATCCAGCAACCTTTTACAGGTTTATCTATTTTTTCTATTTTCCCAGTATCCATATTTGTGTTATATATCTCTATCATTTTCCCACTCCTTTCAAATATTCGTAAATATTATTTTATAACCATTTACAAATAATGTCAATCTTTTTAAATCATTATCATCTTCACTTCGTAATTTTTTTCTTTATGGTATGACAACTTATCAATACAATTTACCCAATTCTTTTTACTGAACTGGTCAAATATTTTTATCTATTATACCTTCATATACCTATTTTTATTTTAACATTACCTAAAAAATGTGTCAACATTCCCTTTTTTTGATTTTATCCTAAAAATATGTTAAAATATATATGTATCACATGATAAAGGAGGGTTGCGAATGCACCAAATAGGAAATTTCTTTCTCCGAAAAAATCAGAAGAAATCTTCTGAAAATAGTCATCCAACTACTTGGATCATTGGAAAGGAATTTAAAGAAGGCAAAAAAGAAATTGCTATCAGAAAAATTGCAACAGAAGAGCTTAAGGGTACTTTGAATCCAGAAAAACATTATATTATAAATTGTTCTTTTGATCATGAATTCTTAAGTATGTCAGTTATGGCCAAAAACGTAATTGATTCAATCGTACAAGAAACAAAATGCTATAAGCGAGCTCAAATAAAAGTTGCAGAGGTAAAAAGTTTTCCATCTTTTTACACCGGACTTGTTCCAACAACAAAAGTGAGCGAATTTGAATTTTTTGCCAAATAACAAATTAAGGGACTTGAGATAATACTCAAGTCTCTTTAAATTGTAAGTACACCGCCTGGGGTATCTAAAATTAAAATTATTTTTTCCTCCATGCCAGTTTTGGCATTTACATATACTATAAACTCTCTATCATCAATTTTTCCTTTAAATTCGTAAGTAAGTACTTCACTTTTTGAATCGGTTGGTATGATAGCCATTCCTTCTGACATGATATGAATATTGGAATGAATATTAGCTCTTGCACGTTCAATACTGATCGTTGGTGTAACGTCTTCCCTTAGTCTATGATTAAACACATACCCTTGTGCTTCCACTGACATAACCTCACCGGTATCTAATGCTACTTTTACTTTAATTAAATCTGGATATATGATGATATCATCTTGTTTTGCTGCATAATTGATAATAGCCATATTTTCTACTTTTAAATAGTATGTATCTTGAACATCAACAATTCCAAGTCTATTTAAAAAGTCCATTCCACTTTTTTTTGCTTCCTCTATACCTATTTTTTCTTCTGTTACATTTCTGTCTCCAATCATCAAATAAAGCCTTGCATCCCTTTTAGTAAGTGATATATTTCTTATGCTCTCTTCATTTTTTAATTTTACATCATAATTATATAATTCAATCCTACCCGAAGTTTCACCTAAATATGTTATTTCTTCAATATCTCCTTTATTGAATATATCGTAGATTTTTTCTCTTGCTTGACTTTCTTCAACAACAATATCTGATAAAAACTTAGGCTCTAAAGTTAATATATGGTCTGAAAATGCTCCATCATAGATCAATCCTTCGTACTCTTGAAAGGTTTTATTGATCTTGTCAATATTGGAAACTTCTGTAGAAATATTGGTATCCGTCAAATTCTCATTTCCAAGCTTACTTAATTCATCCCATTTAATCTTACCACCATTTAAGTCCTGATATATATCGGATAACACTTTTGAAAATTCCTTAGCACTATGATATAAGCTAGCTATATCCTCATATTGTTCATTTGATATTTTTTCACCATTTACAATCTGCTTAATAAGAGAATATGAAAAATCACTGACTTGGCTCAGATATTTAGAGGCATTTTGCATAGAATCCTGTGTAACAGGAAGCGATTCCAAATTGGACTTTGCAAGATTTGACTGTCTCCATATATCGGCAAGAGTTGTAATTTTCAAGTTATCTGTATTAGTAATTTGCAATTTTTCTAATTCAACTTCAACATTATTGACATAGCTTACCACTTGATACATATACTTATTATACTCATCTTGTACCATTTGTTTTTGAATTTTAAAACTATTTAGCATATTACATGCAAATATTGTCATAGCGCCAAATAGCATGAATAAAAAAACGCCAAATGCCTTTTTATCTACTTTTTCTTTTAATTCATTTACTTTTTTCTCAAATTTTTCTAACATTTTACTCACCTAATGCAAATACATGCTTTCCTATTGTTCTTACAGTTGGTAAAGAATATAACCATTTACTACTTGTTTTAGCTGGATTATAAAAATAGAGTGCACCATTTGTAGGATCAGCTCCATTCATCGCCTCCTCTGCTGCTTTATAAACAGTTGAATTTTCATCTATTGGTACATCAAATTGTCCATCTGTAACACAGGAAAACTGACTTTTTTGATAGATAACTGCAGCAATCGTATTGGGAAATTTAGGGCTTTTTACTCTATTTAAAATAACTGCTGCTACTGCTACTTGCCCCTCATATGGTTCGCCTCTTGCCTCGCCGTTTACAAGTCTTGCAAGTAAATCTACCATATCATCTCCTACTGGTACATTGGTCTTGGTAGAGCTTTCATCACTTTTTAGTGCAAATACATTGTAACTCAAAGTCTTCAAAATTTTCTTTCCAAAATCTTCTACATTTAATGATATTGCTAAAAGAAATAGAAAAAAGGAAATAAAAAAGATATGTTTGGTATAATTTTTTAATTTCATAACTCCTCCATTTTTAATATTGTGAGTCAATTTTTTTGATTTATACAAAGCATATCTTCGATCGTTTTAAAAAATGTAATTTATAACTATAAGTGCAAGGACTCCTGGTATTCCAAGACTCCCTGCAATGATAGCAGTAATAATATTAAATGGTATATGAAGTCCAATTCCCTCTCCAAACACATTTACAATGAGTATCATAACTAGTCCTATTGCAATATTCACCACTAGTTTTATAATTTTCTTTAACGGCCATGCAAATATTTTTGCTATTATTATTACAGCAATGATAGTTAAAATTAATACTAAATACTGCATACACATCTCCTCTCTTTATATATTATATTTTGAAATGTTTTTTTTATTCTTAAACTCTATATAATTGCAAAAAGCGTTAATATAATTATATTATAGTTGATTTATTTTACATAAAATGGTATAATATATATATTGTAATTTTAATCAACTAAATAATTTTACTAAAGGAGGATAAAGAATGAGTACTTTATCAAAGACACTTAGAAATTTTGGATTTTCATCAATCAGTGAGGTAATAACAGCCGAAATGCAACTGAATCTGAAAACTCGGCTAAATAATGGCTATAAAAAGAAAGCTATTATCTTAAAGCTTGATGAGAGTCATTACAATATCAGTTATCACTTCACTTCGTGTATGGTAGAAAGTGAAAAAGAGCTATTGGCAAAGTTACAGAAATTATTTGGAAATCTTGCAGATATGGAAGCAATTGTCACAGATACAGTCGTACTTCTTATGCAGCTCCCGGATACAAAGCCTATCTCTTCACTTTCCTAAAAGCAAAAGATCCCATGAGTTAAAACTCATGGGATTTATTATATAATTCTAATAATATCATTATATGTTACTATAAGTGTCAATAATATTAAGAGTCCAAATCCTATATATGATATAATTGCTTCTGCTTTTGCTGGTAATTTTTTTCTAGTAATGGCTTCCCCAATTACAATTACAACCTTTCCTCCATCCAATGGTGGAAATGGTAATATATTAGCTACACCAACTGCTAAACTGATGATAGCCATTAAATTAAAGAATTCAACTAGACTACTAGTTGTTGATACAACTTCTCCTATTCCAACAATACCAGACATATCGTTTACTTTCACTTTTCCCCTAAACAGATCAACATACGAACCAACAATTGTCTTAATGTTTAATTTAGTATCTGCAAGTGCTAAATCTAGAGTTGTGTTTACTACTTCTACACTATCGATTCCTAAATTAAACTCTTTTTTTACTTTAGGCACTACTGTTTTATTCATCACTTCGCCTTTTCTTTCAATTGTATAGATCGTTTCTTTCCCTGCATTTTCTGCAGTCACATTCTTCACAGCAGTTGAAGTACTAGTCTCTATTCCATTAATATGTGTAATTTTATCTCCTGCTTTTAAGCCATACTCATTGGCAGCACCACCGGCGGCAACTAATTCTATCACATTTGTAACATCTGTTTTATCATCATTGTAAGCAAATGTAATTCCAATATACCCAATGTCCTTGATTGCATTCTTTACTACTGTACTATATATTTCTCCATTTCTTTCATATTCTATTTCTACATCACTAGATGAATTCTCATCTACTTTTTTATTTAAAATTTCTGAAACTGTTTTTACTTTTTCACCATCAATTGATATGATTGTATCACCTACTTGCACTCCAGATTCAGCAAGCACTGAATTAGGTGATAATTCTGTTATCTTTGTTGTAGCAGTTTGATATGAAAATGATACTGCTAAGAATATTACAATTGCAAGTATAGCATTGAATACCACACCCATTACAAGTACAAATATTTTTTGAAATACATTTTTATTAGAAAATGAATCTTCTCTATCAGAGGTTCCTTCCTCTCCTTCTATTGCACAATATCCTCCAAGTGGAAGACATCTTAAGGTATATACTGTTCCTTTAAATTCTTTTTGTAATATTTTAGGGCCAAATCCGATTGAAAACTCATTTACTCCTATCTTACAAAGCTTTGAAGCTAAAAAGTGTCCAAATTCATGAATTGTTGCAACGACACCTAAAATAACAAGTAACTTAATTATCGTAATAATAAATGATAACAATTTATTTCCTCCTTATCTACATAAGCAACATAGATATTTTTACAAAAACATATACCATTGGTGCAGTAAATAATAGACTATCAAATCTATCTAAAATTCCACCATGACCAGGCATAATTGTTCCAAAATCTTTTATTCCACAGTATCTTTTAATAAGAGATGCTGAGAGGTCCCCAAATTGACCCATTATACTTACTACTATTCCCATTATTATTATAAACACCAAATTAATATTCATTCCTAAAAAATGATTTGAAACTAATGCTAATATAATATATGATACCACCGCTCCAATAATACCAGCAACGGATCCTTCAATCGTCTTTTTAGGACTAATTTTCTCACTAAGCTTTCTTTTTCCAAATCTGCTTCCAACTTCATATGCACAAGTATCCGATATTGACGCTCCAAGTATTGCAAATAATAACCATACTCTACTATTTTCCATAAGCATAAGAAGCTTTAAAAATGAAAACATAAAAGGAATATATAATAATGAAAATATTGTTATACTAATATCTATTATATTATATTTTTCATTATTGAATGTAATATAAATAAATCCTATTATCAGTAATAATGGAAGTAATATTCTAATACTTGCCATTTTAAATTCCTCTGGCAAGATTCCTCCCATTAAAAATATTCCAAAACAGCTCAAATATCCAATCCATGATATAGGATGATGTCCTTTTGCTTTAAATGCATTATTATATTCATGTATACCAAGAAGTGATATTAAGGTTACAAAAATAGTATCTACAATTTTATTATTTAATACCAATATCAATATTACTGCTAACACAAAAAATATAGCAGTGATTATTCTTTTTGTTTTCTCTTTCACTGAATCAACCTCGCGTATATTAGACTTCCATTACTTCCTTTTCTTTTGTAGATATCAATGTATCTATTTTAGAAATGTATTTATCAGTAATTTTCTGTATTTTTTCCTCTGCTACTTCTAGTTCATCTTCAGTTAATTCATTTGCCTTTTGTTTTGATTTTGCCATATCAATAGCATCTCTTCTAATATTTCTAATTGAGACTTTAGAATCCTCCCCAATTGATCTTACTTCTTTTGATATTTGTTTTCTTCTTTCCTCATTTAATTCTGGAAAAGTAAGTCTTATTGAATTTCCATCATTGATTGGATTAACACCAAGTTCTGCTATTTGTATAGCTTTATTAATTGGTCCAAGTAATGATTTATCCCAAGGTGTTATTAATATTTGTCTTGCCTCTGGTACAGATATAGAACCCACTTGATTTAATGGAGTAGCTGCGCCATAATAATCCACCATTACCTTATTTAATATTGCAGGATTGGCTCTTCCTGCCCTTATGGCTGCCAACTCCTCTTCTAAATATTCGATTGCTTTTTGCATTCTTTCTTCAATTAAATTATATTCCATAGTTTTTTCTCCCCTTTAATATAAAAAACATATAATATAATTATACAACAAATTAATTAAAAATCAAGATAAAACACTAAGATCCTGTTATCTTTTGGCTAAATAACTCGTTTTATTATATCATTTTTTAGCTATATAATATAAATAGATTTGACTAGCTTTACATAATATGATATAATACTAAAGAATCATATAACAATATCTTCATTTAATTAAGGAGGACATGTAATGTCAAGAAAATTTGTCAACATCTTAGCAACTATTAATATTATCTTCGGACTGATAACCATTTTTGGTTTTAATCAGCATTCATTGGCTAGTTTATCTGCCACAGTGGATAAGACTTTATACATGAATATTGTATACGATACCTGTAAATTAGTGATGTTTTTCTCTATTACTCTTATTATAAAATTTCTAAGGGAAAATACAAGCAGAGGTAGAATTTTTAAGCCAAAGAAAAAGCACATTTTAGAATTATTATCTCTTTTGGCTGGAGTCATTATACTCAATTCGATTGTATATATTATATCTATACTCTTTATGGAATATGGTATCAAACGCCTTGAAATTTATAAAGCCTTTCCTTTTGCAGTACAACTCACGTATATACTATCAATTGGTTTTGCGATCTATTTTATATGCTTGCATTTTCCAAAAGATTAAGGAGAAAAAAATGAAAAAAAATACAATCCGTATTTTAGCAATTATAAACGCGATACTGCAATTTATTGCCTTCTTTATTCTATATCTATTGGTATTTACAGATCTTGTAAGTAAAAGTGATATGTTTAGTTACTTAATTACAGACATTATATTCATTTTTATTACAAGTATGACTTCAGATTTTGTACTACTGCTAATCATCGATTGCAAGAACAATGGCAGTGCAACTATCAATGCTGATCTTATGAGTAAGTTTGTTTATCATTCAATTTCTAACATACTTATTTTCATTTTTGCAATATATATAGTAATACAATTCAAATCTCAAATTATCACACTTTTAGTAGCACCAACAAAAGAAAACCTAGTTGTAACTATTATTAGCAGTATCATATACTTAGTTGTAATTACTCTTATCAGTACAGCGGAATTAAAATTTTATTTCAAAAAGGACCAGATTTAAAAATCTGGTTCTTTATATTCCATATAAATATTCATTTCTTGCTTTTTTAAATTTTACAATCTTATTTTTAATATAGCTTTCTAGCTTACTCATAAATTCATCTGCAGGTATTTTACTTTCTGCTACCAAAGTCAAACCTTTTTCCCAACTTGCTGTAAGTTCTGGATTTAACATATCAGGCATTGTTTTTAAAACAATATCATATATGGATTCACCTTTCCTCGTTGGAGTAAGAATTTGTGTCTTTTTATTGGATTCTATGTATGCAATCTTCTCTAATTTTTTTATAATCTCAGCACGTGTAGCACTAGTTCCTATTCCACTTCCTTTAATCTGTTCCCTTAGTTCTTCATCTTCTATCAATTTGCCCGCATTTTCCATTGCAAGAATCATAGAACCCGATGAATATCTACTTGGTGGACTCGTTTCTCCCTCTTTTAAATTTAGTTCTAACATTTGAAGTTTCTGTCCCTTTTTTAATTTGGCTAAAATTTCTAAATTATTCATTTTTTCAGTAGAATCTTCTTCCTTTTTACTATCATCATTCAAGTTATTTTGATTTTTATCACTTTTGGCAACTTCTAGATAACCTTGTTTTGTACATACTTTTCCATTTGCAAAAAACATCTCATTATTTAAGTTAATAGAAATAGATATTTTACTATATTCAGCAGGAGGATAAAATATAGCAATGAATCTTTTTACAATCAAATGATATACTTCAAGTTGCAATTTCTCCAATTTATCATAATTTTCAAAACCTTGACCAGTAGGTATAATTGCATAGTGATCTGTTATCTTAGAGTCATCAACATACTTAGTTTTTTCAAGTTTTGTACTATATTTTTCCTTTACCATTTTATTTAAGTACACTTTTACACTCTCATCTAATTTTGACTTTATCAACCCATTTAAGTTTTTAGAAATCACTTTTGCTACAGAACTTGATAATACTCGGGCATCTGTTCTAGGATAAGTTACAAGTTTTTTTTCATACAGAGTTTGTACAATTTGTAATGTCTCATCTGGACTTATTTTAAATCTTCTAGTACACTCATTTTGAAGTTCAGCTAAATTAAACAGTAATGGTGGCTTCTCTTTTTGACTTTTTTTACTAACGCTTTCTATTACAGGCTCACTTTCACACTTGTTCAAATAATCTATAAATTTTAATGCATCTTCTTTTTTCTTAAATCCGTTTTCACTATAAAGTTTTGGAGATTCAAATACTTTAGACTTTTCAGTACTTTTCCATTCTCCAAGAAAAGATTGTCCTTCTACGCCAAAAGTTCCCTGTATTTTATAAAAATTGACCTTTTTAAAATCTCTAATTTCTCTTTCTCTTTTCACAATCATTCCGAGTACACAAGTCATAACTCTACCAATTGATATTACCACTCTATCTTCGTTTAATTTCTTAGCTAAATCTTTGGCATATATAAGAGATAACAACCTAGAAAAATTAATTCCAATCAAATAGTCCTCTTTTGCTCTTAAAAAAGCTGCATCTGACAAAGAATTATATTCTTTTAATAATTTTGCCTCTTTAATCCCATTTAAGATTGCTTCTTCTGTTTGTGAATCAATCCACACTCTCCTCTTTTCTTTATCAGGATTTCCAGCCATATTATCTACCAACCTATAAATATATTCTCCTTCTCTTCCAGAGTCAGTACAAACATATATAGCATCAACATCTTCTCTATTTAAAATATTACTTACTATTTTAAACTGAGTTGATACAGAATCTATTACCTCATATTTATATTCCTTTGGGATAAATGGCAATGTGTTTAGATTCCAATACCTCATTTTCTCATCATATTTTTCTGGATAACTCATAGTAACTAAGTGACCAACACACCAAGTCACTATATACTCATTTGACTCTATATATCCATTATTATTTGTTCCATTTATTTTCAACACTTTGGCAAATTCTCTTGCCACACTTGGTTTTTCTGCAATGATTACTTTTTTTCCCATTTTCTTTCCTCTTATTTTCAATGTATATATTATACAATACTTTTCCTTTTTTTTCAATGAAAAAGAAAGCTCTTATCTTCACGATAAAAGCTTTCTTTGTTATTCAGTTATTTTCTATAACAACTCCTCTTGGCAATTTAGAGCCAAGACTATCCACCATTTCCTCAATTGTTACTATTTGATATCCACGATGATTCAGTTCTTCCAAAATCCTTGGTAAAGCTTCGACTGTTGAATCATGAATTTCATGAAGTAATACAACATCACCATCACTTACGTTATTGATAACATTTTCATATACGACATTTGGATCATCTGTATCCCAATCTCTAGGATCTACACTCCAAAGTACCAAAGGGAAAAATGCATTTTCCTTTACGAAATCGTTATAACTTCCATAAGGCGGTCTAAAGAAACGAATATTATATTCAGTCACGTTATAGATGGCTATGGTAGTATTTTGAATCTCTTGTTGAATCTGTTCGGCAGTTAAATTTTTAAAGTTAGCATGGCTATAACTATGACTATTGATGCTTGATCCCTCCGTAATGAGATTCATAAGTACTTCGGGCTCTACGTAATTAATACGCTCACCAAGCATAAAAAAGCTTGCTACAGCATTATACTCCCGCAAAATTTCTACTACCTTTTGAGTATTCTTGCCTGGTCCATCATCAAAGGTTAAAACAACTGTTGGAAGTCTATCGTCTACAGGTCCATTTACCTGATCATATAAATAGTCCTCCTGTGTCGTTTTTGATTCAAGATAGCCTCTTTTAAAATACCCATTCATATCGCCATATGAAATTTCGACGGAACATATTTCATTTGTGTCACTATCAGAAAACCTGTTCTTATCAAAATAAAATACGATACGATCCTCCTTTAATATAAACTTGGAGAAATTATTAGCAGTAGGACAAAGGGCAGAACGTAGCTTTTCATAGACTATATCTGAGCTACTCTTAGTTAACTTAATTCGCTCTTCTACTAAACTTGAAATATAATTTAGATATCTTCCCTTAAATAAATCACTAAGTAAGATTTCTTTATCATTTTTCAAGTCAAATACAAAAGTATAGTACTCAGTAGAATAGTTCTCTTCAAATTCTTTCCGTTGATAAACTGTTAACAATACACTTGCAATGTCTTCTGTTACCTGATAACTTTTATATCCAATCTTTAAATCCGCTTTTGTGGTATCTGTAAGTTCCACATATCTTTGATTTTGTTCTTTAAAATTTTGAATATATTCGTTTACTTTACTTTGAATAACAGAATCAATATTGGTTTTATAAAATACCGGATAATAGACATTTATGTAATTATTCTCATTTTTCTCAAGATGTTTTGTCTCCTCTCCAATCTCACTTACTACCTCTGGTCTCTGATAAATTGGATTATTGGAATGAATATACCAAAATGCAAAACCACAAATAAGACCTAATAGAACTAAAACTACAAAAAAGACAATTACTCCCCGATGACTTCCTCTCTTTCTTCTTTTTTTAGCAACATTTGATTTCCTCGTATTCATACATGCCCTCCTGTAAAATGATTATCCAATTCTTAAAAATACTACAACAATAAACTTAATAAATTCAAGTATAAAATGATACTGCTAATTATTGTAATATCATTAAAATTAGACTAGTTAATATTATACCACATTATTATTTTAAAGTAAATAAATTTACATAAATTGATATGTTTCTCAAAAAATAGATGAGAAACTAAGTTTCTCACCTATAATTCTTATTTTATAGCATTTTTATCTTTTTTACTATTTTTTACAACAAATATTCCAACAACTACTCCAACAATTGCTACAAGGAAAATAACAATGTATATCCAAACATTGAAATCACTTGTATCTGTTGGTGATTCATATGTACTAATATTTACAATCTCATTTTCTTTTATCTCTTTTGTATAATTT
>JAUNGP010000032.1 GCA_030524345.1 Clostridia bacterium
TTCATACTTTTGTGTACTTTAGTTACCATAATCATTTTCCTCTTTTCTGTAATCATATCTGATTACATCCATATGCTATCATTTTTTGACAATTATTTCAAGTATTATCATTAAAAATATATTGACTTATTGTGGTGGTTGTTTTTTCTCTTTGTGTTTCCATTACTTGATTTTCTTTCCATATTTCTTGACTTATCGCCATTCTTTGGTATAATATTACATAGTATTTTAATATATGTAAGAAAGAAGGAATTAAATTGAAAATAGGAATAGTTGGTCTACCAAATGTAGGTAAATCTACACTTTTTAATGCAATTACCAAAGCAGGTGCTGAATGCGCAAATTATCCTTTTTGTACTATAGAGCCAAATGTTGGTGTTGTTACAGTACCAGACGAAAGAGTTGATACTTTAACTAAAATGTATGAAAGTGATAAAACAACATATGCAACAATTGAATTTGTAGATATTGCAGGTCTTGTTAAAGGTGCTTCTAAAGGAGAGGGACTTGGAAATAAATTTTTGTCACACATTCGCGAAACAGATGCCATAGCACATATTGTAAGATGTTTTGAAGATGAGAAAATAGTTCATGTATCTGGAAAAATAGATCCAATTGAAGATATCGAAACAATCTCATTAGAATTAGTTTTTTCTGATATGGAAACAGTTACAAAAAGAATGGAACGTGTTGCAAAGCAAGTGAAATCTGGTGATAAAAAAGCAATTGCTGAAATGGAACTATTAAATAGAATATCTAAACATCTAGAAAATGGAAATCCTGTTAGAACTTTAAATCTTGAAGATGAAGAAAAAGAGTTGCTAAAAGAGGTATATCTACTTACAGATAAACCTACAATATATGTAGCAAATGTATCTGAAAACCAAATTGAAAATATGGAGAATGATCCTTATGTTTTAAAAGTAAAAGAATATGCCAAAAAAGAAAATGCACAAGTAGTCACTCTATGTGCGAAGCTAGAAGAAGATTTAAGCGAGCTTGAAGATGAAGACAAAGCTTTGCTTATGCAAGATTATGGTATCAATGAATCTGGACTAGATAAACTAGTTAAAGCCAGTTATTCATTGCTTGGTCTTATCTCTTATCTTACCGCTGGTAAACAGGAAGTCAGAGCATGGACAATCAAAAATGGTACAAAAGCTCCTCAAGCAGCTGGAAAAATTCATTCTGATTTTGAAAGAGGATTTATTAAAGCAGAAGTAGTATCATATGAAGATTTAATGAAATATGGTTCCATGACTGCAACAAAAGAAAAAGGGCTTGTAAGATTAGAAGGAAAAGATTACATTGTAAAAGATGGCGATATTATATTATTTAGATTTAATGTATAAAATATATGCTCCTCTACAACCGTAGATGGAGCTTTTTTATATAAAAAATCAAGAAGTAGAAATTTTCTTTTCTACTTCTTAATCACACAAACTATTTTATTTTCTTTGCATTCTTTTTATTATTTTTCACTACAAATATTCCAACAGCAACTCCAATAACTGCTACAAGGAAAATTACGATATATGCTTCTATATTTCTATCTGATGTATCTACTGGTACTTGCACTGGTATCTTACTAAATATTGCATAAATTACAATATCTTCTGTTACCTTATACTCACTTGGATCTACTTCTATTTTTTCTCCATCTTTTTCTACTTCCCATCTTACAAATTCATATCCCTCCTCTGCTTTTGGTATCGGTATATTTTTAGGTGTTTTTCCAGACTCTACCATTTCTTCTTTTTCTCCTTCTATTGTTCCTCCTTCTTTTGCTTCATATGTTACTTTACACTCTATTTTTGCTGATGATATTAATATATGCTCTTGATATATGTCATTTACATTTAGTACATTATCTATATAATCTTTTTCTCCTGTTCCAATTGTTTTTTCTAAATCTGATATGAACAAATATCTATTAAGATATTGACTAGCTATATTTTCATATTCTTTTACCTTACTTTCATCAAATTCATCTGACTTTACAGATGATAAAATTCTGTTGTCAGTCATTATTTTAGCATCTCTTACATAATCTTTTAATTCTACTTTATTTTTATTATAATGTACATTAGAAATTTTATTTCCATTAATATCTGTTTCATAGATATAATATGTATCACTACTTGTAAATTCGCCTATTTCTATTGTAATACTTCCCTGCCCATCTATTGTATCTATCGGATAAATTTGATTTGCTTTCTTACTTGTGTCATTTGTAAATAATCCCACATAGTATGTATGATTTCCTACTTCTCCTTCTACATTTTTATCAACTTTTATAATTCCTTCTTGCGTATGAGTAAATTTTACTACTGGTGATTTTATATGATATATACTCACAATGTTAAATATGTATGGATCAAGGTCATAATAACTTATATTATGATACTTTTTACTACCTGGTAGTCCCACTGACTTACTATTTACCTCTAAAATTTCATCTTTTTGTAATCTCTCATAATCTCTATATACTACATTAATTGGTATACTTACACTATTAGAACTAGCTATTTTTCTTTCAAACCAATATATTGTGTTATCATTTCTTACATATAAATATTTTTTACCATTTTCTAAATAGCTATCGATATTATTTAATATCTCTTCTTCTGTATTTCCCAAGCTTTCTACAAATTCCCATTCACTATCTAGCTCATATTCAGTGGATAACTCAAATTCATCTGCTAGTTTGTTATAATATACAAAAGATTTTCCAACTTGTATATATGATTGCTCCTCAAAATAATAACTATTATGACCTAAATTAATCTTAGCAATTCCTTTATTTTCATCTACCCACTTTATTTGATTCGTTACATATGTTTTATTTACATTCTCCTCTAAAAACTCTAACTGTAAACTCAATAGATTCCTCTCTCTCAAATTGAAGATATAGTCCCAACTGCCAAAATTGTCTGATGAATCCTGTATATAGATCTTATTATTTTTATTTACAATACAAATATTTACTCCATTCAAGTTTATATTACTAAATATTTCAAAATATTTACCAAGATCTTCGTTGCTTAATAAATATTTATAAATATATGTATTTTTTTCCTTTCTGTCAAAAGGAATGATTATTTTTGCAGCATCTAATACTCCTTCAATTGAAGTTTCTTTTAAAAATATATCATATTCTTCCTTTATTTCTCCTATTACATTTAACCTTATTTCAATAAATTTTTCTATTTGAGTAAGTTTCAATTGGTATTCTGTCTGAAGTTCATCTTTTTTTATATTTTTATAATAATAATAATTTCCAAATAGCTCTTTTATATCTAGATCTTGACCATTTTCTAAAACTTTGTAATCGCTAAATACTATATCAAAATCTATTCCTAAATTCGGATAAATATTCAATGTCACAAGATTATTATCTTCTTCTATCAATGTTGGAAATGATAATAAGCAATTATTAACAAATAAGGCCACTGAATCAATATTAAAATCATTAGTTTCACTAATATCCAAATTCATTACTACTGGTTCTATTCTTTGGACTGTCAAATGATATTCATTGATATCATCATATAATTTCAACCCATATACTGTCTCATCTTGATAATAATATAAAAACTCCGGTATTTTTGTAGAATCATTAATAAACTCATACCCTAATATTTCATAGGTAGGAATATCTATCCCAATATATTTTCCTTCCTCTGGTATATCTATTTCATATATTCCTATTGTTTCTTCCTCTAAGCCAATATATCTTGTTGTGGCTTGTAGAATATCTGATTCACTAGTTACGTTATCTGTTTTAAATGAATATAAGATTTCACTAATTCCTTCTAAATTTGATTTAATTTCTTCTGGATCGGTGATTCCCAGATCGTTTAATAATGTACTAAAATCTATTTTTACAGTTATTGTTCTGCTACCTTCTAAAGCATTCTCCTTATTCATTCCAGTAATTGTAATTACTGACATTACTACTATCAATGCTAACCATAAAAATATAGTCAGTACTGATATACTTCTTTTTCCTTTCTTTCTAACTTTTCCCTTTGCCTCCATTTTTACCTCCTGCTTTGATTATGATAATTTGCACGCAAAAAGAGCTGGTACTAGACTAACTAGTATCAGCTTATATTTAAAAGGACAGATTTGTCCCTATTATTTTTCTTTACTATGTTTATAGAACTACGTTGTGTGTGTGTGTGTGTGTGTGTAGTTCATTCATTATTTTATGCATTTTAGTTACCA
>JAUNGP010000019.1 GCA_030524345.1 Clostridia bacterium
ACCATAATCTTTCCTCTTTCTGTAATCAATATTTGATTACAGATCTATATTACCATTTTTTACTTCTTTTTTCAAGTAGTCACAAAATAACCTTTGTTTTTATCATCATAAAAAACTGGTAAAGTATTAGACAACTTTACCAGTTCTAAATAATATTTATTTTTTTAATACTTTCTTTAAAAACTTACCTGTATAACTTTCTTCACATTTGGCAACTTTTTCGGGAGTACCAGTGGCAACAATTGTACCACCGCCATCTCCTCCTTCTGGTCCCAGATCAATGATGTAGTCAGCTGATTTAATCACATCTAAATTATGTTCTATTACTACTAAAGTATTATTTGCATCAGTAAGTCTTTGAAGGATTTGTATTAATTTATGAACATCATCCATATGAAGACCTGTTGTAGGCTCATCAAGAATATATAGCGTCTTTCCTGTCGATTTTCTAGAAAGCTCTGTTGCAAGTTTAATTCTTTGGGCCTCTCCACCCGAAAGTGTCGTTGATGGCTGACCAAGTCTAATATATCCAAGTCCAAC
The DNA here is from genome assembly GCA_030524345.1 of Clostridia bacterium. Classification (GTDB taxonomy): domain Bacteria; phylum Bacillota; class Clostridia; order TANB77; family CAG-465; genus CAG-465. Next base: position 541 of record JAUNGP010000019.1, read on the forward strand.
ATCCATCAGTGTTTGTAGCTTATTTTTAATCGTAGGAATATTCTTAAAAAATTCCAATCCCTCTTCTACAGTCATATCAAGTACATCACTGATATTTTTCCCTTTATATTTTACTTCCAAAGTTTCTTTGGCGTATCTCTTTCCTTTACAGACTTCACAAGGAACATATACATCTGGTAAAAAATGCATCTCTATTTTTATAATACCATCTCCAGAACAGGCTTCACATCTACCGCCTGGTATATTAAAGCTAAATCTTCCTTTATGATATCCTCTAATCTTTGCTTCATTCGTAGAAGCAAATAGATCTCTAATTGAATCAAACATTCCAGTATATGTTGCTGGATTAGAACGGGGCGTTCTACCAATTGGTGATTGGTCAATATTAATAACTTTATCTATTCTTTCAATTCCAAGTATCTTATTATGTTTTCCAGGTCTTGTGATTGCTCGGTTAACCTTTGCTAAAAGAGCCTTACATAGTATTTCATTGACAAGTGTGGACTTACCACTACCAGATACACCTGTAACACAAGTAAAAAGTCCAACAGGAAATTTTACATTGATATTTTTTAAATTATGCTCTTTTGCACCCTTTACTTCAATATATCCATTCTCCGGATTTCTTCTGGTTTTAGGTACTTCGATTTTTAGTTCTCCACTTAAATATTTACCTGTAATAGATTCCTTACACTTCAAAATTTCATCAGGTGTGCCAGAGAATACAACATTTCCACCATGTACACCGGCACCAGGCCCTATATCTACAATATAGTCTGCCTCCCTCATTGTATCTTCATCATGTTCAACAACAATTAATGTATTTCCCAAGTCTCTCATTTTCTTAAGGGAATTAAGCAGTTTCTCATTATCTCTTTGATGTAAACCAATACTTGGCTCATCTAGAATATATAAAACTCCTGTAAGTCCTGAACCTATTTGCGTTGCAAGTCTAATTCTTTGAGATTCCCCACCAGATAACGTTCCAGCACTTCTTGAAAGAGTAAGATAAGAAAGTCCTACATCTATTAAAAATTGTAATCTACTATTTAGCTCTTTTACAATTTGCTCTGCAATCATTCTATTTTTTTGAGACATTTTATTCTCATAGACTTGATTAACAAAATCTTTGATAGATTTTACATTTTTATTACAAAGCTCATAAATATTAAGTCCTCCTACTTTGACAGATAATGCTTCTTTTTTTAATCTTGCACCATCACATAGATCACAATGACTTGTACTCATAAACTGCTCATAATATGTTTTCATACCAGCAGACTTTGTCTCAGCAAATCTTCTTTCTAAAGTAGGTACCACCCCTTCAAATTCAGATTCAAAATCTCTCTTGACTGTTCTAGTGTTATGCTCAAACCTTATTTTTTCTCCATTGCTTCCATAAAGTAGTATATTCATAAAATCCTTTGGTAAATCTTTTAGTTTCGTATTTGGATCAACATCATAATGCTTACAAAGTCCTGTAATATACATATTACTAATACTATCCACAATGGATCCCGCACCAGACCATCCGCGAATTGCCATATAATCGTTTAGTTTTTTCTCTTTATTTGGCATAATTTTTTCTACATCAATTTTTAGAAGTTCACCAAGTCCAGTACAATCAGGACAAGCACCAAAAGGACTATTAAATGAAAACATTCTAGGTGTTAATTCCTCAATATTAATTCCACAATCAGGACATGCATAATTTTGACTAAACAAAGTCTCCTCTCCGCCCACCTTAGCCACAAGAACTAAATTATTTGCATGATTGGAAGCAAGCTCAACAGAATCAGCAAGCCTTTGTCTAATATCAGAAGAGACTACAATTCTATCAACAATGATTTCAATATGATGTTTCTTTTGTTTATCAAGTTCAGGAATACCATCAGATAGATCATAATTTTCCCCATCTACTCTTACTCTAATAAATCCATCTCTTAAAGTATGTTCAAAGAATTTAACAAATTCTCCTTTTTTTCCTCTAACAACTGGTGCCATAACAAGTATTTTGGTACCTTCTTCATATTCTAATATTTGATCAACAATCTCATCAATTGTTTGTTTCTTTATCCTCTTTCCACAATTTGGACAATAAGGTACACCAACTCTAGAATAAAGAAGTCTTAAATAATCATATATTTCAGTGACAGTTCCAACTGTAGATCTAGGATTTTTAGATGTCGTTTTTTGATCAATCGATATAGCAGGTGAAAGACCTTCTATTGATTCTACATCTGGTTTTTCCATAAGTCCTAAAAATTGCCTTGCATATGAGGATAATGACTCTACATATCTTCTTTGACCTTCTGCATAAATAGTGTCAAAAGCAAGTGAAGACTTACCTGAACCAGAAAGTCCTGTAAATACAACTAATTTATCTCTTGGTATCTCTAAGTCAACATTTTTTAAATTATTTTCTTTTGCATTCTTTATAATTAACTTATCATTCATATTGATTCTCCTTTATTACTATTTTTAGTACTAACTAATTTTTCATGATAAAAATAATTTTTATATCTAATATTATTTTTAGAACAATACTCTTCTATTTCTTTTGATAATTTTTTCCAATAACTATCATCTTTTTTTTCATAAATATTGAGATATTCTTGATAGACATGTGGATAATTTTGATGAATATAATTTAGAATGTATCTTTTATAGCCTCCTCTAAGATTTAAGTTTTCAAAAAAATACTCATCTACAAACTCTTTGGTACATGAAATAATACTCTCAAAATCAGTGATATATGGAAAAATTGGTGACATGAAAAGTATGACGTAAATACCATTTTCATGTAAAGTTTTCAGTGTTTTCATTCTATCTTGTATACTACTTGCATGGTCCATATCATTTTTAAAATTTTCATCTAATGTATTAATCGATATGGAAACAGTTAAATGTTTCAGTTTTTTTAATAACTCGACATCTCTTAATATTAGACTAGATTTTGTAGATATATTTACAACAACATTAGCATTTACAAGTTGTTCCAAAATGCTTTTTGTGATACCATATTCTTTTTCAAATTCATTGTAGCAATCTGTAACAGAAGATAAAAACAAAGTTTTCCCCTCTATTTTCTTTAGATCTATTTTCTTGTTACATCTTTTAATATCAATAAATTCTCCCCAATTCTCAGTATGCCCTGTAAATCTTCTCATAAAAGAAGCATAACAATATTTGCACCCATGAGGACATCCAACATATGGATTAATTGTAAAATCACTGGCAGGTAAATTAGATTTTGTTAGATAATCTTTTACTTCTATTTCTTCTACTTTCATATTTATCTCCTAAAATTCGATAACATTATACAACATAAACATTTGTTTGTCAATGAAATGTAACAAAAATATGAACCTACTAAAAAGTAAGTTCAACATAATTAATATGAAAAAAGATACACATATAGTGTATCTCTTTATTATTCTAATGTTTTTTCTGATACCAATTCTCCTTTTACGACAACTCTTTTTGTTGCAGCAGCAGTACATGTTATCATTGTAATTTCTCTTTTAGTACTACCATCTAACACATCAGTTCTATCCGGCTCCACAGTCTCTTTTGAAGTTACTCTATAAATATACTCATTTTTAGTAGTAACAATTCTTACTCGATCACCGATTTGAACATTATGTAGGTTTGCAAATAACTCAGTATAAATATTATTATGTGCTGCTACGCAAAAGTTTCCAACCTGACCTGGCTCAGCAGTTGATTCAAACCACCCTATATAGTTCTTTAAAGTTTCATCATCTGTACCAGTTGCAATTTGCCCTCTAATTCCACGAGATGGAATATCCAAAACAGCAATTGCATTTCCTGTTACTTTCAGTTCTGTATCTTCCTTTGAATATAGACTAGCAAAAATTCCACCACTCTGTGCAGTATTACTAGAACCAGTAGTAATAGCTTCTGTAATATTTTTTATTTCTTCTCGTTTTAATAAATTTTTGATGTTAATAGCAGTAAATGATACTACTGCAATAAATATAACTAATATTAATATTTCATTCCATTTTATTTTAGGTTTTCTAAACTTTTTCATTTTATTTCCCTCCGTTATCTTTTGTAATTAAATCTCGTATAAATATATTATAACATGTTTTTTTGATATAAGTCAATATACGCATACAATTTTATGTAAATCTTATATAAAATGAAATTATCATATATGCTAGTTTTAGCTATATATGTTGAAAATTTAGTTTTCTTGACAATTGTTCTTTTTTAATATATAATATGCATACAATTGTTTATAGAAATGTTTAATTAGAAAAAAACTAAGGAGTTGTAGATCTTAATGAAAATTGGTATTTTTACAGATGCATATAACCCTGTTACTAGCCGGAGTTGTAACATCAATTAATATGTTAGAGCAAGAAATGAAAAAGCGTGGACATGAAGTTTACGTTTTTGCTCCCTCTAAGTCAATTCAGCCAAATGAAAATCAAAGTCTATATATGTTAAAAAGTATGCCTCTTATTGTAGCTAGACAATATAAAAATAGGGTAGCTGCTTTCTATTCAAGAGATGTAGCAAAAAAAATCAAGGAACTTAATTTAGATATTGTCCATACACAAAGTGAATTTTCACTTGGTCTTTTTGGAAAAATCATTTCAAGAAAATATGATATTCCATTTATCCATACATATCATACAATGTGGGAAGACTATATACACTACATTATTCCTATCAAAGGTGGTAGAAATATATATACCAAACGTTTTGCAAGAACATTTTCAAAAAACTTTGCAACCAAAGCTGAATGTATTATTACACCATCTAAAAAAACTGAAAAATACTTAAAATATAAGTGTAAAATTAAAAATAAGCCTATGTATGTGATACCAACAGGTATCGATATTGTCCCTTTTGATCGTAAGAATTTTACTGATGAACAAAGAAATAAATTAAAGTCCTCCCTTGGTATCAATCAAAATGATAAGGTAATATTATTTTTAGGTAGAATCGCACAAGAGAAAAGTATCGATGTTATTATGGACAATATGCCTATTGTTTTCAAATCATTACCAAATACTAAATTCCTAATTGTTGGTGATGGTCCATCAAAAGATGAATTACAAGAGCAAGCAAAAAAGTTAAAAATAGCAGACAAAGTTATATTTACTGGAAAAATTCCTTGGATTGATGTTCCAAAATACTATAGTATTGGAGACGTTTTTGTAAATGCTTCCGTTACTGAAACTCAAGGATTAACATTTATAGAAGCAATGGCCTCAAGTGTTCCAATCGTTGCCAAATATGCACCTAACTTATCTGAATTTATTATTAACAATAAAAATGGAATACTGGTAAAAAGAGAATCAGACTTTGCAAAATCAATTATATCTGTACTTACAGATCAGTCATTGTCTAATAAATTAATTGAAAATGGTCTAGAAACAGCTAAGATGAACTCTGCTGAAGAATTTGGAGACAAACTTGAAATGTTATATACAGAGATTATAAATTCATATAAGGCTAAAAAAGACTTATCTGCGAAGGAAAAAGAAAAACAAAATCGAACTCTTTATAAAAAAATTACAAATAAACTATTAGAACTGACAAGATTAAAAAAATAAACATTTATGAAAGAAGTGAAAAGGAATGTGGCTTTTAAGTGTATTATTAATACTATTTATATTTTTAATAGTATTAGTTATTATATCTACCTCAATGAAGATTGGACTGATCATAACTAACAGACACAACTATGATTCAAAGTTATTAATTATCCCTGCTATTTTGTCAATGATACTTTGGGGAATCGCTTTATTTATATTGTATTTAAATTGCCAAAATATGTTTACAAATGGTTTAGAAGATATGCTTCTAACGATCATTATGGCTCCATCATCCATTGAGAACAAAAATAAACTACTGATAACTGCTGGAATTATAGTGGCTATTACTGTATTCTTGCAATCATTTACATATTATGCTATCAATATCGATTATCAAAAAATGTGGGGATACATTCGATTTAAAACAAAACAAATACTAAAGATCAAAACAAAAGAAAATGTAAAAAATAAAAAAATATTATTAAATGAAGAAAAATTTAATGTACCTTTTCATATAGCTATTATAACTAGTATTTTAGCATTTGTCATATCTTCATTACTAGTATTTGGATTATATAAACTTGGTATCAAATTAAGTCAAAAAATAATTTCGTTATAATATAGAAGACGATGTACATCAATGTATACATCGTCTTTTAATTACCTATTTTCTAAAAATTGAATGATGGAAGCTAAATTATCTGTATAATGATCAATTTTGAGATTACTTTCCTCATACTTTTCATTATACCAGATAGATATACAGTCCTTTATATAATTTGCACTTTGCATATCTTTAGATAAACTATCCCCTATATAAATAAATTTACTATTGGGAAACTTTGAAACTACTTCCTCCACTCTTGTTCGATTTGGCTTTTCATAAGTACCGTCCCAAGCAAATACCTGTTCAAAATAAGTTCTAACACCAAGCTTATCCATTAAGAAATATTGAAGATCCAAAAACCAATCTGTATAGGCGATGATTGTATACTCCTTCTCCTTTAAATAGTTTAATAGTTCTAATGCACCAACATTTAGCTCCACTATATCAGTATAGGTCATCGAGTCAATAAATTTTCTTCCACTAGCATGATATTTACTTAAATATGGAATATGTTGCTCAAGCATGATAGCTACAGACTCTTTACTAATCTTAGTCTCTCTTAAAATATCTCCAGCCCAAAAATCCACAATTTGTTTAGCAAATTCTTCAGAAAATGGAATATTTAGATATCTTGCCATATCAATACTTTGTTCTTCAAATGGCACATGCTTCCAAATGGTAAAGTCCAAATCAAAAATGACAACAAAATTATTTTTCATATACGATCTCCTATTCTAGAAATTTTATATCATAGTAATTAGTACATCATTATACACGAATAAAAATATCTTGTCAATGATTAAGTAGCTATATTATTTAACTGTTCACCAAACTTTTGCAATAATGCCTCTTTAATTTTTTTGTGTTCCTCTCTTTCTAAATTTTTATCATTCATGATCACTTCTTTTGCAGCCTCTTGTGAACTCTTTAAAATACTTGCATCAGTCAGTAAATTAGCTAGCTTAAACTCAGGCATTCCAGACTGTCTGATTCCAAAGAAATCCCCCGGCCCCCTCAATTCTAAATCTTTTTCTGCTATATCAAATCCACTATTACTCTTCTCCATAATTTTAAGTCTTTCCCTTGCATTCACTGACTTATTACTGCTCTTTAATATACAATAAGATTGATATTTTCCTCTTCCTACTCTACCTCTTAATTGATGAAGCGCTGCAAGTCCAAATCTATCTGCATTTTCAATCACCATAACAGTTGCATTACTAACACTAATTCCCACTTCAATAACAGTAGTGGAGATCAGTATATTGATTTTATTTTCTTTAAATCTTTGCATAATCTCATCTTTTTCCTTGTTTTTCATCTTACCATGCAAAAACTCAACTTCATATTCTCTAAAAATATCATTTTTGTACCTGTCATATAATACTTCAACAGATTTTAAATCAAGTTCTTCATTTTCTTCTACCAATGGACACACCACATAGATTTGTCTTCCTTCATTGATCTGAGATTTTAAAAAGTGATTAATTTTATCTTCACTTCCCTCATCCCTTACTGCTGTAATCACTGGTGATCTGCCAGGCGGCATTTCATCAATGATAGATAGGTCCAAGTCCCCATATAGTATAATCGCAAGGGTTCTTGGAATTGGAGTAGCTGTCATTACCAAAGTTTCAACAGTATTTCCTTTAGCCGACAGTTTCATTCTTTGCTTCACACCAAATCGGTGTTGCTCATCTGTAATCACCATACCAAGATTGTAAAACTCAATATCATCTTCTATTAAAGAATGCGTACCAATTAAAATATTGATCTCATTGTTCTTTAATTTTTCAATTATTTCTCTTTTATTCTTTTTTGTAGTACTAGAGGTAATTAGAGCAGTACTTACTCCAAGGCGCTCAAAATATTTACTTAACTCATCAAAATGTTGACTAGCAAGTATCGTTGTTGGTGCCATCATGGTCGCTTGATATCCATTTTTAACAGCCATATACATAGCAAGTGCCGCTACCATTGTTTTTCCACTACCAACATCTCCTTGTACCAACCTATTCATTACTCTATCACTTGTTAAATCTTTTTTTATTTCTAATACAACCTTCTTTTGTGCATTGGTAAGTTCAAAAGGAAGTAAATTTAAAAAAGGTCTTAAATCGATATCTTGATATACACTTGTCTTTTTCACACCAATTCCACTATTTTTAATGCTCATTAGTGCTAACTGAAATAAAAATAATTCTTCAAAAATAATCCTATTCCTAGCAACATTAATTGCATTAAAATCTTTTGGAAAATGTACATTTCTCATAGCATAATTAACTTCTGCAAGTGAATATCTCTTCCTAAATTCATCTGAAAAAATATCAGTTACCAAAATGTCGCTCTCATATATTTCATTTTCTAGTTTAAATAAATAATTTTGAGTAATACCAGCAGTTAATGGATATATTGGGTATATCCCTTGAATTTTATCAAGATCTTTCACATTATATATAAAAGCACTATCAATACTTGCTCTACTACGCCCAAGATCTACTTTACCATAAAATAAATACGCTTCTCCTTCGACAAGCTTTGTTTTAATATATGTCTGGTTATACCATGTCATTTTACATACACCAGTGTCATCACTGACAATAGTAGAATAAATCACAAGATTTTTTCTGATTCTTTGAACCTTAATAGGAGCTACAACTGTAGCAATAAACAAAGCTTGTTTATCATTTACAAACTCAGATATACTTTTAAGCTTTGTTCTATCCTCATAAACTCTTGGATAATATTCCATTAAATCTCTGATGGTAAATATTCCAAGCTTATTCAAAAGGACAGATTTTGTAGGTCCTACTCCTTTCAAATATTGTATATTTTGTTCTAAATCAATAGTCATCCTATCACCACTAACATTATAACGCAAAACAAACGTTTACACAAGAAAAAAGAATAAAAAAAGTAAAAGAGATGAACCCTGATACTCACAGGGTCCATCGCTCTCTGATTTTTGCTATTTCTTCATCAATTCCCTCTCTTTCTCTTATTTTTTCATAAACCTCAATGTCACGGGGCAAAGTATAAGTCAATTTTTCTTTATTATAGAAATACTCCTTATTACATTCAATTGCCTCATCAATTGAAGTCTCTAGTTCATGGCTCCATTTATTGCCACAACTGATGGCAGCCATATATCCAATAGCAAAATGTCTCATTGAAATAGCTTTACGCTTTTCTTTGCTCTCAACAATTTCGTCGTTTAGACAATTTCTAATATAATTGTCTAAGGAAATGTTATTATGCATCACTTTATCAGCGGTTTCACATGGTAAGCTATCTAACCAACCTTTTAAAAATCCCAGATATTGCATCCTATTCTTAAAAAGTTCAAGTGTCCACTTTTGATGTTCCACGTAAAATTTCAAGATTTCCTCATTTACCAGTTCCAAAATTGTCATTGCCTTCATTTTTCCTACTCCTTTAAAACATATTAGCCAATTGGCCTAAACAATAAAGTACCACATTAATATTATATCGTATTTTATGTAAACCGTCAATTCATCATTAACATTTATGAACTCATTCTTAATAAAACTTATACAAAATCCAAAAGGATGAGTCCAACTAATCGTGAACTCATCCCAAATGGTGCTAATTAATGATCGCCCGATCTCTGATGCCGGCATTCGACCAACTAGCGTCTGCAGAACTTTACTTGCACTTAGACATCTCCGATTCGAAATGATCGGAAATCAGATACAGGATCTGAAGACAAGTAAATATCGTGTTGCCAAAGCAATCTAATACTAAATTAATATTATCACTTCTGCCTTGGGCATAGCCATAGATTCTTCCAGCTGAACCAGTATATTTTGCTCCTTTTCCTGGCTGCGGTGATACTTTACCATCCAATACGTCAAAAATCTCTGTAATAATATCCTTGGGAATCGTTCCCGTTGCCGGATTAAGTAAAGTATATGGAGTCTGTCCATCTGGCACCGTTAAATATTCATATTTATCAAAATACTTAAGTGTCAGCCACGTGCAGTAGTTAGCTAAATCCCGTAAATAAGAATACCTGTCAATGGCAACAGACTTCACAATAGATGATTCATTTGTCTCCAATACCTTGATAATATTATCAATGGCAACTCTCTGGATACTTGTGAATCCCAGTCTTTCTCTTGCTACTTTTAACTCGTTGATCGTGATTTTTTTCATGTTTTTTTCCTTTCTGCGCACTCTGGCGCAATCCTGTAATTTTTTTCTGCAGACAATTTTCATAAACGATTTAATCGTCATCCTAGACAATTGTCTTAGAAAATATATAAAAAGTTCCTATTTATATTATATCACTTTTTGCCATTTTTTGCAATTTTATGTAATATTAAAAAAGGTTACACTCTTTCAAGTGTAACCTTTTCCATCATTTTGGATACTTTTCGTATACATCATTTACAACATCATATCGATAGATATCCTTTCCATCCATTGAAACAGCAAAGTTATATGCAATATGACCACTTTCTCCCTTTTCCATAAAAGAAAACAGATAGCACTCTTCTCCATTGATTTCAACTGTTCCGTTATAATCACTACCAAGTATAGAAAAGTCATATATGCTCTCATTTAAGCCCAAATCATTTTGGAGTAATATTTCTAGTGCCTTATCTTCGGTGACAACACTATGATTAGAAGCATATGCAATAACTCCTATTCCCAATGCAACAATTAACAAAAAAACTATAGTTATAATCTTTTTTCTTTTCATATTTTTTTCTCCCTTTTTGATATAAATATCGTACTGACTATATTTTTAATATCTCTATACTATAATTATATCATTTATGTCAATAATACATTCTATTCTACTTGATAATAGAATATGAAAAAGGAGTGATCCTTCACTCCTTTTATTATTTTATCATTTCTACTATTTCATCTGCCGAATCTGAAACAATGAAATACACATAATCGCCCTTTACCCCAATTTTTCTCTTTTTTACTAATTCATACTGTTCTGGTAAATACTTTTCCCATTGTGCTTCATAGTTTAATCCATACTCTTCCAATTTTCCTCTAATATATTCTGTTTCACCAGCATTTGCTTTTACAATAATATACATACTAGAATGAACATTGATAAAAGGGATTTTTCCGATTACTTCCTCAACTTTTTCTTCTTCAATATCAAAGGTTTCTTTTAAAGAAACTTTATCAACATTTTGCATTGTCATTTCTCCAAATTCAGTGTTACTATTAATATTTTCAGCCAGTGAGTTTAAGTCTATATTGATAGCCTCTTCCTCTTCTTTTGGATTTAGCCTAAAATACAGTACAAGTGCAACACATATTACAAATGCAATTAGTACAATTGCTAAAATAATGTTATTTTTTTTCATTGAACCACCTCATTTTCTATTATTATATTATTTATTTAGTATTTCAATTAATAATTTATTAACAATTTGTGGATTTGCTTTTCCTTTTGTTTCTTTCATGATTTGTCCAACTAAAAATCCTAATGCTCTATCCTTTCCAGCTTTAAAATCTACAACAGACTGAGGATTATTTTCAACGACTCTTTCTACCATTTCTTTTATTGCATTTTCATCAGATATTTGTACTAGTCCTTTTTCTTTTACAATAACTTCTGGATTCTTACCAGTTTCAAACATTTCTTCAAATACTTGCTTAGCAATCTTAGAACTAATTGTTCCCTTATCAATAAGTTCAATTAATTTTGCTAGATCTTGTGATGAAATTTTACATTCTGTTATTTCAATTTCCTTTTCATTCATCATTCTAAATAAATCACTCATAATCCAATTTGATACTGATTTTGGATTATGACATATAGCATTTGTATCTTCAAAAAATTTTGCAACATATTTGGACGCGGTTAACTGTTCAGCATCATATTCAGGAAGTGAATATTCTGCTATATATCGATCTTTTTTAATATGTGGCATTTCAGGAAGTGAATTTTTAATCTCATTAATATAGTTATCACTAAGTACAATAGGGGCAAGATCTGGCTCCGGAAAATATCTGTAATCGTGTGCATCTTCTTTTGTACGCATAGAATAACCTATCCCTTTTGCGTCATCAAAACGTCTAGTCTCTTGATAAATAGTTCCACCATTTTCAAGTTCCTCGATTTGTCTTTTTGTTTCAAACTCAATAGAATTATGAATTGCCCTAAATGAGTTTAAATTCTTAGTTTCAGTTCTAGTACCAAATTCCTTTTGACCCACAGGTCTTACAGATAAATTAACATCACATCTTAAAGATCCCTCTTGCATTTTACAATCACAGACTTCCAAATATTCTAGAATTGATTTTAATGTCTGCATATATGCAATTGCCTCATCTGCACTTCTAATATCTGGCTCAGACACTATTTCTATTAATGGTACAGCACATCGATTCATATCTACTAATGTATCTCCAGTATAAGCATCGTGAATTAATTTTCCGGCATCTTCTTCAATATGAATTCTTGTAATACCAATCTCTTTTTTATATTTATTCTCACCTTCACCAACTGTAATTTCTAATTTACCATGTTCACAAAGTGGTAAATCATATTGTGAAATCTGATAAGCCTTTGGAAGGTCAGGATAAAAGTAATTTTTTCGATCCTGTTTTGAAAATCTAGAAATTTCACAATTTGTAGCAAGTCCTGCTTTTACCGCATATTCTACAACTTTTTCATTTAATACAGGTAATGTTCCTGGCATTCCTGTGCAAATTGGGCAACAATGAGTATTGGGATCTGCACCAAACTCAGTTGTACAATTACAATATATCTTTGTATTAGTTGAAAGTTCAGCATGTACTTCTAAACCAATTATTACTTCATAATCTTTCATAATCTTATATCTCCAATCTCAAATTTATTTTATTAACTCTTTTCTTGTCATTTGAATAAAATCATATATTTCATCCAAACTGATTAGTTTAGCTTGCGCGTCTCCTAAAACTTTGACTTCAAATACATTATTTGATAAATTCCTTTTACTTACAATTACTTTTATTGGTGCCCCAATAAGATCTGCATCTGCAAATTTTACACCTGGATTCTTATTTCTATCATCAAGTAATATATCAAGTCCCATACATGTCAATTTCTCATATAATCTATCTGCTACTTCCTTAATTTCATCAGATTTTGCATAATCAATAGGTAAAATATGAATATCAAATGGAGCAATACTTGCAGGCCAATTAGTAGCATTCTCGTCTCCTCTAGCTTCTAAAACAGATGCCATTAAACGACCAACACCTATACCATAACATCCCATAATAGGATTTTGCGATTTCCCATTCTCATCTAAATATGTCATTCCCATAGATTTTGAATATTTCGTTCCAAGTTTAAATATATTACCAACTTCAATGCCATTTGAAATCGTTAAAGATTTCTTATGACATTTTGGACAATAATCAGTCTCATTGATTTTTGATACATCAATATATTCTACTTCTCCCACATCTCTTTTTATATTGATTCCTTTATAATGATAATCTTCTTCATTAGCACCTGCAACTAAACTCATCTCTCCTTGAAGTGACTTATCAAAAATGACAGTTGCATTATCTCCATGAAAACGAACCGGACCAACAAAACCATAAGTAATATTATCACTTTCTTCTGCTTTTCTTGGAATAATATCGGTTTTCAAATAATTCGTAAGCTTTGTCTCATTGATATCTTTATCAGCACGAATAAATACTACTACAGGCTCACTCGTATCAATTCTTGTATAAATGACAGCCTTAATTAAACTCTCTTTTGGCATTTTGATATATTCCTGTAATGTATCTATCGTTTTTGTACCTGGAGTATATATCTTTTCTAGTGGCTCTTCTTTTTTTGTAAAAACATCTATTTTATCTGTATATGCCACTTCCATATTAGCACTATAATTACAATCTTTACATACTACTATTTTATCTTCTCCTGCATCACAAAGTAACATATACTCATGTGCTGCACTACCACCCATCATTCCAGTATCAGAGGCAACAGCAATGACTTCTGGTATCCCAACTCTTTTATAGATTCTGTTATAAGCATCATAATATTCCTGATATGTTTGATCCAATGATTCTTCTGTTGTATGAAAAGAATAGGCATCTTTCATTGTAAACTCTCTAACACGTATCAGCCCTCCACGACTTCTTGCCTCATCTCTAAATTTTGTTTGAATTTGATATACCGAAAATGGATATTTTTGATAAGAAGTAGCTTCTGTCATAGCCATAAAAACAACTGCTTCTTCATGTGTCATTGAAAGAACCATTTTGGTTCCAGTTCTATCTTCAAACTTTAAGAGTTCCCCATTAATAGCATCATATCGACCTGACATATTCCAGAGTTTTTTAGTAGCCACAAGCGGCATTAATATTTCTTGAGATCCAATAGAGTTCATTTCCTCTCTTATAATATTCTCAATTTTGAAAGCTACTTTTTTGGCTAGCGGCATTAAAGTATAAATGCCTGCTGCCATCTGTTTGATATAACCACCTTTTATTAAAAGGCCATGACTTTTTAAAGTAGCCTCATTTGGCCATTCTTTTTGAGTATTTCCTAGTAATTTTGATTGTAACATTTAAAATTTCATTCCTCTCTATATATTTGGCTTATTTTTATGATAATCTGTATTTTGCTCAAAAGTATAAGCAATACGAAGCAATTTCTCCTCATCAAAAGCCTTTGATATAAATTGTATTCCAATAGGCATATGATCTTTATCAAATCCACCAGGTACAGATATTCCTGGAAGTCCTGCAATGTTAACTGGAACTGTATATATATCTTCTAAATACATTTCAAGTGGATTTTCTGTTTTCGCTCCAAATTTAAATGCAGTGTTAGGAGCAGTCGGAATAACAATGGCATCACACTGTTCAAAAGCCTTTTTAAAATTATCTATAATCAAAGTCCTAACTTGTTGTGCTCTTTTATAATATGCATCATAATATCCTGATGATAAAACATAAGTTCCAAGCATAATTCTTCTTTTTACTTCTGTTCCAAAGCCTTCTGTTCTCGATTTATTATACAAATCATCTAAATCATCAAATTCACTTGTTCTATAACCATACCTAATTCCATCATATCTACCAAGATTTGATGAAGCTTCAGCTGTTGCAATAATATAATAAGTAGCAAGAGAATATTTTGCATACTCTAAATCAATATCTATTATTTCCGCACCTGCACTTTTTAAGGTTTCAATTGCATGATAATATGCTTCTTTTACATCTTCATGTACGCCTTCATTTACAAACTCATGAGGTACTCCAATTTTTAATCCTTTAATATCATTTACGATAGATTCTGTATAATCTTTTTTACCAATATCTGCTGAAGTAGTATCCTTTTCATCATGTCCTGCTATTACATTTAGCATTAATGCAACATCTTCAACATTTTTTCCAAAAGGTCCTATTTGATCAAGTGAAGAAGCATATGCTATAAGACCAAATCTTGATATCAATCCATAAGTTGGCTTAAGTCCTACAACAGAACAGTAAGAAGCAGGCTGTCTTATAGAACCACCTGTATCAGAGCCAAGAGCTGCATAAGCCATATCACTAGATATAGCGGCTGCGCTACCTCCACTAGAACCACCAGGAACTTTTTCTAAATCCCATGGATTTTTTGTTTTCTTAATATATGAAGATTCAGTAGAAGATCCCATTGCAAATTCGTCCATGTTAGTTTTTCCAATCACAATAGCTCCTGCATCATTTAGTCTTTTTATTACTGTAGCATCATATATTGGAACAAAATTTTCTAACATTTTTGATGCACAAGTTGTTTTAACACCATTAGTACAGATATTATCTTTGATTGCTATCGGAACACCACCAAGTATTCCTATATCTTCGCCTCTGTCTAATCTTTCTTGTAACTCCTCTGCTCTTTTATAAGCAGCATCACGTGTTAAAGTAACATATGCATCTACTTTTTTTTCTACATCATCAATTCTTTGAAATACATTATCTAGTACTTCTTTTATGCTTACCTCTTTATTCTTTATTTTTTCTGAAATTTCCCTTAATGTTAAATTATATAATTCCATGATTTCCTCCTACTCTACTACTTTCGGTACATTGATACAACCAGCCTCTTTCAGTGGTGCATTTTTTAGTATTTCCTCTCTATCATATGATTTTTGCCTTTCATCTTTTCTAAATACATTTTTAATATCAAGTATATGCGCAGTAGGTTTTACTCCATCAACATGAATACTTGATAACTCATTTGCAAAATCAACAATACTTGATAAATCCTTTGTATACTTTTCAAGTTCATCCTCTGACAAATACAATTTAGATAGTTTTGCTATGTGTTTTACGTCTTCTTTAGATACGCTCATTTCTAGTCCCCCTTTTTATATCCTTAATTATACTTTAATTTAAAATATATGTCAAGGAAAATTACCACTCATTTCCATATTTCTAAACCTTTTTTATTCGTATTATGGTTCGAAAAAGTCGACATAAAGTTTTACCATTAAACATACTATATTTTTATTTTTTCTCAAAGTGTTATTTTCCTATCTATAACTAAGCAATCCAGTATTAGCTTGCACTATTTTACATAATATGGTATAATGTTAGACGTAATTCATTTTTAGCTATATTCATTAAAACTAGCTATCTTTTTTTCTTGATTAAAGGAGGACTTATGAAACTAAAAAGATCTTATATCGATCCTAAAAGTAAACTATTTGCAAGTAGTCAGCATGGTGTAAAATTTATAGATATAGATTTTCCAGATGGATTTTCTATTTCTCTTAACCAATGTAAAATAGTGCAATTTTGCAACTGTTCATTTAAGAATCTAATAGTAGAAGGAAACTTTGATTCCATTTATTTTGATCATTGTGGTGGAACGGTACTCTCATCTAAATTTTCTTGTAATAAAATCAATATTAATGGAAGTAACGGTGTTATATTGGAATTTAGACAAACAATAATAGAAAATTTAAAAACAATAACTTTACATGGTAATGGAAATTTTGGATACATAAATACACTCATTCCACTCACTTTAGAAAGTTTAGATGTTTCTACTAGTACTTTTACAATTGACTCTTCAAAGGTAATTGCAAATTTTATCTCTTTTTCTGAAAAATCAAAGTTTATATCTTATCATTTAGCAGGAATAAGCGATCTTACCTTTAAAGAACCTAGTATACTTTGTGATGAGCTACTCTTTGATGATAGTATTTCAGATATTCATGTACCATTTGCATATAACGGTATTCCAATGAAACATTTAAAAAGTACTTCTAGAGCTGATCTTTTAAAACTTGCTAAACTATGTGAATTGCAAACGATATTAAAATACTTAACCAATATTAAAGAATAGTACTTCACACAAAAAAAGCAGTATTAAGAATGAAATATTCATGATACTGTTTTTTAGTTTATTTTTCCTAAATGAATTTATCATCAATCGTTGATTAAATATTGCATAAATATTACATATTAAAACATAATATGATATAAGGTGAAATTTATGAAAACACAAACAATCGTGATAACTGGTAGTGGAAGTGGTCTTGGTAAAATGGCAGCAATAGCACTTGCAAAACGCGGACATCTAGTATATGCAACAACACATTATATAGAAGAAGCTAATGAGTTAAATAATTACGCCGCAGAATATAGTCTACCTATGAAGGCCTTTAAGCTCGATATTTTGCTTGAGAAGGATCGCAATAAACTAAAAGATATGGAATTTGATATATTAATCAATAATGCCGCCATTGGGGATTCTGGCTCTGTTTCCGAAATAAATGTAGATAGATTTAAAAATGTATTTGAAACAAATGTGTTTTCAAATATTAAAATAACACAAATCGCAATTCAAAACTTTGTAAAGCAAAAGCATGGAAGAATTATATTTTTGTCCTCTCTTGCTGGAAGAATTACAATTCCATTTCTTTCACCATATACTGCTTCTAAATTTGCAATTGAGGCTTTTTCTATCTCATTAAGAAAAGAATTAAAAAAATTAGATGGAATTAATATACAAGTATGTATAATAGAGCCTGGGGCTTATGCTACTGGTTTTAATAAGGAAAATAATGATAAAAAATATTCTTGGATGAAACAACATTCCTATTTTAAATATAAATTAGAAGAACTGCATATCCAAGAAGAGAAAAAATGGAATTTTATAGAAAGCAAAAATTTTAACAGTATTGTAAAAAAATATATAAAAGCTGTAGAAGTAAAGAAAGTCAAGAAGCGATACAGTGCCCCTTTCATCCAATCTTTCCTAATACAGCTTGGTAGAATATTGGGTATGTGATATGTAAGAAAAGCTAAAAGCATTAGCTTTTCTCTTATTTTTAGTATTCTTCTCTTTCGTGACAGCAACAACAACAATTGTCTTCATATTTTTCTTCTTTTTTTGGTTCTTCTCTTTTTTGTTCTTCTTTACACCAACATTTGAAGCAAACTGGTTCTTGTTTCTTTTCGCAACAACATTTTTTTTGTGGTCTACAACAATTATTATTGTTATTATTTTTAAAACAACACATACCTCTATCCTCCTATCAGCGTATCTACGCTAATATATATTATTCTAAATTTTAATCTTTGTTACAAAAAAAGAGATAAGTCAACGCACAACTTATCTCTAATCTATTAAAAATCAAGTTTATATATGAAAAAGCCTATTTTTTCAATTTTTTATTATTCGTTCTATTTTTTTTGTTTATTAAAACTATTTATTTTATGTATAGGAATTGCTTTTATATTTTAAAAATTATGGATAACTAAAAAAATGTCATATATCACCTTCTTTCACACTAAACTATATCTATATCATGTTATTTTCTTGCTTTCAAACTTATCTTTTTTATACAGTTTTAGAGTTTATATAACAATCTTTTCCTTCGTATTCTTCATCAAATAAATTTATATGAAATATCAACCTCCTTTGCATAGTTATCATTAACTATAGCTTTATTATACCTATTATTTGTGATAATTATATGATAAACTAGTAAAATACTTATGAAGTTTTTTCATATTAATCTTTCATTTAGAGATTAGTAAAAATTAATATACTTCTTTTTACAATTCTATTATAACAGTAGAATGTGAGAATTTGATGTTGGAAAATAGAAAAAGAAGTGTAATTTACACTCCTTTACGATTTATTTTTTTGTTCTTTTGATTTTGCCTTTGGTTTTAGCTTTGCTTCTTTTTGCTCTTTTTCATCAATTCCTTCATTAATTTTAATATCTTTTTTAGAAGCTTTCTCTATATCGAACCAAAATGTAGAGCCTTTTCCAACAGTGCTATATACCCCAAAATCAGATTCATGTTTTGTTAATATATTTTTTACTATTGAAAGCCCAAGACCACTACCAGAGTTGGACCTTTTAAATGATTTACTAGCTTTATAATATCGATCCCAAATGTGTGCTAAATCTTCTTGCCCTATGCCCTCACCATTATCGATTACTTGCACTTTAATTCTCTTTGAAGTTGTTGTTACTTTTATCTTGATTTCTTTATTATCATTTCCACTATGATTAATTGCATTCCCAATCAAATTATATAATACTTGTTCAATTTTTGTCCTATCTGCATTAGCATATAATTCTTCTGGACAATCTAAAATAATTTTGCAATTCTCACTTTCATAGATTGCTTTAAAATTATTTGTCATACTTTTTACTACTTCAGAAAAATTAAATATCCCTTTAATGACATCAGATACGCCAGACTCTATTTTTGATAAATCCATCATATCATTTACCAGACGTGTTAACCTATCTGTTTCATCAATGATAACTTGCAAGTGTTCTTCTCTTTTTTCTTTGTTATCTCCTGACAAATCTCTTATCATTTCAGAATATGCTTTTATCATAGTAAGTGGTGTTCTTAAGTCGTGAGAGACATTTGCAATTAATTCTCTTTTTACTTTATCAGTCCTTGCAAGTTCACTAGTAGCATAATTTAGAGTATCTGCCAAATCATCCATTTCCTGATATCCTGCCTTTTCAAATTTGATATTATAATTTCCTACAGCAAGTTTCTTAGCAGTATCATTCATTCTAGAAATTGGTCTTGATAATCTTCTTGAAAAGAATACAGAGATAATAGAGGCTATCATAAGCGCTATTACAGTAATGTAGACAAGCTGACTCTGTACGACTGTAGTAGTCGCATCAATTGGATCAATGGAAGCAACTATTACAAGACAAGCATCTGTATTTGGAATTAATTTTCCATACACAAAAAGTTCTGTTTTTAGTTTTTCTACATTAAGATTATAACTGATCTTTTGATTAGGACTATTTAATATTTTTTCTACGACTCCACTAGTATCTATTGCTAAATGTCTATCTGGTATTGTAGAAATCTTATCACTATCCGAAGTATTTGATTGATTTGATGTATATATAATATTTCCTAATGTATCAAATATAAAAACAGTAGAAGAATTCCTATATGCTATATTATCTACCAAATCCACAAAATTTCCAGATATGTATGCATCTTCTATATCTGTAGCAAGTTTTATAACTTCACTTTTTTTCATAGAACTATAATAGCTTTGTAAAAATATGACTTGCATAAACCAAAGTATCACAAAAAGAGATACTGCAAAGACAACAAAGTACATCCATAGTTTAAAAGCAAGTGTATTTGTTCCTTTATTCTTCAAACTTATACCCCATTCCTCTAACAGTTATAATTTTATCTCTATATTTTCCAATACTATTTCTAAGCATTTTGACGTGTGTATCAACAGTCCTATCTTCACCATAAAAGTCATATCCCCAAACTTCATTTAATATTTTCTCTCTAGACAAAGCTATATTTTTATTAACGATTAAATATTGTAACAATTCATATTCTTTTGGTGTTAATTCTTTCTTTTCACCATCGACATATACATTTCTGGCAAGTGTATCTACTACAAGTCCTTCAAATTCATATCTACCACTATTTAGTTTTTCTTCTTCAACAGATTTTTTTCCCCTTTTAATAATAGCATTTACTCTTGCCATAAGCTCTTTAGGACTAAATGGCTTTACGACATAGTCATCAATTCCAATTTCAAATCCAAATAACTTGTCGTATTCTTCACCTCTTGCAGAAAGCATTAGAAAAGGTATATTCTTTGTCTTCTTAATTTCTTTAATAGCAGAATATCCATCTAACTTTGGCATCATAATATCCATAATAATAATATCAAAGTCTTCTTTTTTGCATATATTTACAGCTTCCATTCCATCACTTGCCTCAGCTATTTCATATCCTTCAAATTCCGCGTATTCTCTTATCACATTTCTAATTTTTTCTTCATCATCAACGACCAATATTCTCACACAGATTCCTCCTTAAGATATTTCATTTATATTTTAGCATACCTTTGTGATAATTTAATGAATATTAATGATAATTTTATCATAAGAAAAATAATTTGTAAATAAAAAATTAGCACTAGTCCTCAATACTAGTGCTATTAATGCAATATACAAATTCGTCATGGAGGCGACTATCAGATTTGAACTGATGATCAGGCTTTTGCAGAGCCGTGCCTTACCACTTGGCTAAGTCGCCATTAATACATATTATTCCTAAATAAAAAAAATATTCCATTTAGTACGTTATTTATTATAACTTAGAAATATTATTTTGTCAATACTTGAAAGAAAAATATTAGAAAAAGAAATGGACAATTATTGTCCATTCCTAAAAAATTAAAAGCCTTGAATATATTCTTCTCTATTTTCTTTATCATATTGGTTTTTCTCATATATTTCTTGTATATAGTCATTTAAATCATATACTCTATCTTCTGGATATGTACACCATTCTTCATCAACCCATGAATGCATGGTAGGATCTTCCCAACTATATCTTTCCTCTGTACATAGAAAATATGGAACTTTATCACTTCTACACATACTTGCCATTTGAGATATGCTAGATAATCCATCAAAATCAGCCACTACAATACTAAATTCAGATTGGTTTGCAAGTCTTGCTGCTGTACTTGGACATGGTCTTACAACCTCAGCCAATTTAGCACTTTGAATAGATTCCATCTTTTCTCTTGCATTATATTCATCATCCATTTTATCTTCTACACTAAATCCATTTCCACAATCTGCTACTTCACATTCAAATCCCTGGGATACAAGTTTTGGAATTACATTTCTTATACTTTGTATAGCAACTAATATTCCAGCACCTTCTACACCCGATGTATCTAGAAAAAAAGTAACTTTCTTAGCTGGTTTCTTAGTGGTCTTATCACTTAAAATCTTGTAATCCTCACCCGTAAGGAAATGTTTTGCTATTGCATCTACATCATACTTTCCACTACCTTTTTCCTTTGATTTTCCTTTACTTTTTAATGCCAATTCTAATATTAAATTATTAATATAAGTATCCAATTTTTTTTCAGGATCTTCTGGTATACGTTTGATTCCATCAAACATTTCTTTTACAGACTTTGGAGCATTACTTCTATGCTTTCCATGTTCCATCCCATTCTCAAAGCCCTTTTTAGATTCGTCAAGACTCGAACTTCCTACACCAGAGCTTCCTTCTTTTTCACCACTGGGCCTTGATTTTCCTTTTCTAGATTCTTCCCCTTTATTATCTTTTTCTGCTCCCTCTCCATTTTTGCTTTTAGATTCTTCTTTTTTAGCACCAGATTTTCCGTCTTTTACTTCTCCTGCTTTTTCTTCACCACCATGAATTTCCTCAGAAGTTCCTATAAATTCATCTGCTATTATATCCGGCTTTTTTGCTTTCTCTTCTGATTCTTTAGTTCCTTCCCTTACATTATTTTCCTTTCTTTTTTTTTCTTCTTCCAGTATTGAATAGTTAGCAATCATATTTTTTAATATTTCATCTATATTAGCTTTCATATACTAACCTCCAATTTTTTCATTATTTCTTCTATTTTTTTTCTAAATATTTCTTTTTTTATATTATTTTCATAATGATAAGGTAACATTTCCCTCACATATATCAATTTATCTCTTCTAATAAAGACATTATCTTTTCTACAAATATTTAAGATATATTCCTCAAAACACTTCAACAAGACATCACAAATTTGTATATTTTGTTCTTCATACTTAGTTGGTTCTGACTGCGCCTCTATATGTGTCATATATTTCTCCAAACAAGATACCAATTCTTCCTCGTTAAACATCAAATCTAATTCCTGAAGGACCCAATTATACATGTTGTTATACTTGCCAAAAATTAATTTATGTTTTCCTGTTATAAAATAATAATTAATGTATTTAAATTCAGGTGCAAAAACAAATA
Organism: Clostridia bacterium; assembly: GCA_030524345.1. Taxonomy (GTDB): domain Bacteria; phylum Bacillota; class Clostridia; order TANB77; family CAG-465; genus CAG-465. The sequence continues at coordinate 24,022 of JAUNGP010000019.1, forward strand.
AAATACTTAAATGATTCATAACTATACTTGGATATGAAGTTAATGAATTAATATCATAATATATACTTTTATTTGGTGTAAACTTTTCAAATATAGGTACTTTAGTTATATAGCTATATGTTAATTTATTACACAATATATTATAAAAATCATAACTCATATTCAAATTCTCTAAATTAAAATTTGTAAGAAGTTCTAAATTTCTAAACATATAAAACATAAATTGAATTGTCTTAATATTAAGTCCCTTATCATATTGAATATGTGAATCTATTTTTACCATCTCACTAAATAAATTATGCTCATTTGCATATGCATACTTCAATATTTTCATACTAATGTCATAATTAACATATGGATGTCTACTTTCTCTTTCTTCTATAACTTGATTTACATTTTTCATAAAATTTCTTATTTGAATATTAATGACATTTTTTTGTTCTTCTTGATTAATATTTAACCTTTTAATAAAAAAATCATTTTTGAAAGTTAAATAATATATAAATGAATACTCAAATCGATCATTAAAATTTATTTTTTCTTTTAATCCTTTTACATGCTCTTTTATATAATTTTCTATTTCTAAATTATCTTCTAACATAAACTCACCCTACTAAATATAATCATGATCATCATTCGGATTAGGATTATCACTTAAATCTCTCCCATCTCCTCCTCTATCTCTTGAAATACCAAAATCAATTAAAATGTCCATTAACTCATCTCCAGAAATATTTTCCAATTTCACAATTACTTCACCATCTGGTAACCTTTCACCTACATAATTATTAATAGTTGTGCACTCCACTCCTTCATCATCTATACTTTTACCCTTACGTACTAAGATGACCTCGTTTGTTTTCTCTTTTCCATCTTCGGTATAAACTTCTACCACTTTTTGCTCCTTTGGTACTTTTAAATTAACACTAGCTGAGACATTTTCCCATTTTCCGCATGCAGTATAATAAGATTCTTCAAATCTTTTCCATTCTTCAATACTATTTAAATCTATTGACCTAAAACCTCTATTATTATATTTTAATTCCCATCCCTCATTATCCGTTAAATAATCTAATGTAGAATATTCAGGATCATCTTCATCAATAGTATCCCATATTCTCAAGGAAAATCTTTCCCTATCCGTAACTTTTTCTCTATTTTCTCCTACTTTCAACTTTTCTAGTTCTTCTCTTGATTTTAACTCTGAACCTTCAACAGTTAAATATTGATAAATAGATTCATCTATATATGTATTTAAATCTATATCAGCATAGTCTGGATCATACGCTTTTAAATCTCTTAATCCTTCCATATAAGGTATTGCTTGTCTTAAAGTGAAATTTTTATCTCTATCATAGACTTCACCCAAATAATGATCTTTAGGAAGTCCTAATCTTTCTAAGAACAACTCCTTTTTTAATCTTGGAACTTCTACATCTCTTGATCTGGATTCTAGAGGCTCTGATATTTTTCTTTTATTATTTGATGTGAACATAAGGTAAATCGGAAAGTCTCCTTTAATATATTCTTCAGTACCTAGAGAAACTCTTCCTTTTTCTATAAAATCTAGTAAAAAAGAATCTACATCTGGCGTTGTTTTATCTAATTCATCTATAAGCAATGTAACCGGCCTCTCTTGAGATGCTTCTATTGCTCTTAATAATATTCCTTTTTTTAATGCCTCCTGTGAATCTTTTTTCATAACGCCTTCTAAATTAGTAGTAAGTTGAAAATTATCTAAGCCCATCCCATCAGTACATTGAAGCACGAACTTTTCAGTTTCAAAAACTTCAGCAAAAACTTCAGAAAGCGAAGTCTTTCCGCCACCGGCTACTCCACTTAACTTCATGGCCTCTACTCCAGATTGTATATCATTCACTCCAACATTATAATATACCGCTATCTTTTCAGCCATATCATCATCTAGATAATAATTTTTTTCCTTGAATCTTTTCTTTACCTCATCAACAGAAATAACAGGTCGCATTAACCTATTATTCTGGTAAGATATACCTTTTTCAGCAAGTTGCACTTTTAAACTTTTTTTGATACCTGATACTTCTTGCATTACATCCTCTTGTGCAACATCTAATTGATCTATTAAAGACAATAATTCAATCTGGCTTTGCACCCCAGCTGAACTTATATCTTTGCTATTTTTATCTCTAGTTATTTCTGGATCTTTTTTTGCTTCTCTTTGCATTGTATATTCTTTTGATGGATTCTCCATTTGTAAAATCTCTTGCACTCTTTGTACGTCGGTAACATCTTCTACATAAAATAACATGCTTTCTATTCCATCTTTTTCATCTATGACAAATTTTAAAAATTTTTCTTCTCCAGTATTTTCTTCCCCAGTTCTTTTTATACCAAGTTTTTTATGTCCAATTTTCTCATCACACCAAATGATCTTTTCTTCATCCAAAAAAGGTATTTGTATCCAGCCACCTTCACCTATTCTTTCATTAATACATTCTTCTTTTTCTTCTCCATAATACCAATCATTATTGATATTATCAGAATTTAACAAAGCTTGAAGTTGTTCTAGATTCTCTATTCTTAACTTCTTTTCTCCATCTTCTCCTTGAACACATCTTATGCCATCACTTACAGCTTCCAAAACATTCGTTACTGCTGATATATCAATCATTAAACTTGAAAGTTCCTTTTCTTCAACCAAAGCTAAAAATTTCTTTGCACTTTTTACATCATTTAAAGATCTAACTTCTAATTCATCTGGATCTACATATTGTGACAATAAATCTACATTAAATAATTCATCTAGATTCATCCCCTTATATTCTGGATGTAATTGTTGTAACTGTTTTAAATCCTGTAAATACATTCTTGCTTGCCTTAATGTAAAATTAGGCACTTTATCATATATATATCCAAAATAACTTTCATCCTCCAAGCCCAATTTTTGTAAAAATTGTTCTCTTGAGAGTCTTGGAATTTCATTCATCTTACATCTAGATAAAAAGGTTTGATCAAATTTTCTCTCTCCATTTGACGTAAAAAAGATATATAAAGGAAATTCTCCCTTTTCGTACTCCTCTGTTCCTAGAGTAACTCTTCCATTTTCTATAAAATCATAAAACATGGAATCAATTTCTGGAGTTGTTTTATCAGCTTCATCAATGATAAGAGTAGTAGGCTGTTTTTTAGATTCTTCTATTGCCCTACACAATATTCCTAATTGATATGCATTTTCACTATCTCCTTCTATAATCGCCTTTATATTAGCTGATTTTTGAAAAGTATCTTTATCTATACCATTTACACATTGTAAATATAGCTCAGTTGAGCCAGTAATTCTTGCAAAAGTTTCAGCAAGTGATGTCTTACCACTTCCCGGTATTCCTGTAAACATACTAGTTGGAATTGGTCGTCCTCTCCCTGTTCTTCTTCCAGCAATATATGTTAAAAAAAGATTTTTTGAAGTATTATAATCCAAATAATATCCTTGTTTTTCTAATTCTTTTTGAAACTCTTTTATATTTCCAATCTCTTTTATTCCAGTTTTCTCATCAAATTTAGGAACAGTATATCCTGCCTCCATTAATGCTTTTCTTTCTTCTATGGGTAATCGACTAACAATAAAATTAATCTTCTCTCTATCTACTAAATTTTCCTCTTTATCCAACATGTCATAAATCTTTTTTATAACTTCAATATTTTTACTCATATTCTAAACCTCTCACGATTAGTATTAATATATTTCATTTTACTTCTATCAATTTTATTCAATTAATTATTAAAAATATTGTATCATTTCTCAATTCTTAAAACAATATCCCATAATAAATTTAGTTAAAAATAATATATTCAAAAAAGAAAGTAAAACACACTCCTTGAAGTATATCCCAAATGTTAAATAAAATATCTAACATTTTGAGATGCATTTTTATAAATAAATATTTAGAAGCATTTATAATGATGCTGATTATCATGAAACAACAAAGCATTTTAGTGCTACAATAAAAAGTTGATTAAGAAGTATCAAGAACATGGAAGTGCAATGTTAATAAAAAATTTAAAATCGTCATATATTGGGGAATTTAAACAAAGTATGATAGAATATATGCATGAAAAACATTTATCAGCTCAAGAAAAATAGCAATACACTTTAATTTAGAAAGTGTAGAGAACGGCCAAAAAAGAGCAATTGTTTCGATAATTCATATTCTGAATTTTTTTAAATTGCATAAATCAGAGTTATTGTATTTACAAGATTTCAATTTAAGGAAGAATTAGTTGAGTATATAGATTATTATAATAATAGAAAGATTAAAGCTCAATTAAAAGGAATGAGTCCTGTAAATTACAAAACTCATTCCTACCACTTACCTAATATAACCTTAATCAAACAGTATCTAACTTTTTGGATTCAGTTCATCTTTCAGATTCACTTTCTTTTTACCACTTCACTAACTTTAGTTCATCTCGTACATTTTATAAATAATCTTCCTTGTATTTTTCAAAAGCAAATCTTAAGGCTACTTCTCTACTATATCCTCCAAGTACTTCATAGCGATATACATATTCTCTAAAGATATAAGGGTCAATTTTTTCCATGTTAAAAGTGCATAAATTTCTATTTGGCATTCCTATCTTCCTAAGTTCTTTTAAAAGTTCCATTCCTTTTGGATATTCTTTTTCTTTATCTTTAGGTGTTCCAAATAAACAGATCACTCCTAAAAAGAGACAAAAGAAAAAAATTTGCTCCAAACTATGCCCTCCTTTAAATTATATAGAGATAATAAAACTTTATGTATATATTATACCATTAAGTTATTATTTTGTCCAATATTACAATTTTATAATACTTTTGTCCTTACTAGACATTTGGGCAACTTTCTTGGATAATTGATAAACAAGTTCAAAATCCTCTTTTCTCAAACACACACAACAACTGAGTAACTCTTCATATTTAGAACTTTTATCATTACTTAATATCAATGAAATCTTCTCCTTGCTATATCCAGCTAAACTTAGCAATTCTTCCAAATCTATTTCTAAATATTTAGAGATTGCTTTTAATGTCTTCGTGTATGGTCTCTTGCTATTTCCTCTTTCAATTCGACATAGTTGCACTTGTGTTATTCCGCTTAAACTAGCAAATTCCCTTTGGGAAAAGCCTCTCTTTTTTCTTACTTCTTGTATCCGTTTCCCTAAATTATTACTCATTTATTCTCCTTTCTTGAATAAATTAAACTTGTTAAATATATATTGATTATTATATCACATTTGTAAACAGAAAAAAGTATCAAGATTTTCTTGATACTTTCATTTAGTTTTGGAGCGGGAGACGGGGCTCAAACCCGCGACCTCCGCCTTGGCAAGGCGGCGCTCTATCAACTGAGCTACTCCCGCATTTTTTTTGGTGGTCAGAGACGGAATCGAACCGCCGACACGGGGATTTTCAGTCCCCTGCTCTACCGACTGAGCTATCTGACCAAAAA
>JAUNGP010000033.1 GCA_030524345.1 Clostridia bacterium
GCACTACACTTATTATTCCAACAATTGCTATAAGGAAAATGATTAAATAGATCCATATATTTTTATCACTTGTTTCTACTGGTGGTTCATATGTACATGTATTGATTATTTTATTTCCCTCTATTTTACTTTCATAATCTCTTACTTCTTTTTCTACTATGCTATATTCTACTTCATTTCCTAATGAATCATACTTTGGTAGTTCAAATGTATGTATCCAATTTTCTTTTTTATTTACTGCATATTCTGTTATTATTTCTCCTTTAGCTACAATCTGTACTACTACACTTTCAGGACGTTTTCCATATTTATCGTTTTGATCGTTCCATTCCTTTTCCACTGTCAATTCTATTCTATCATCTGGTACTACGAATCGATTTGTGATTACATTTTCTGTTATTTCTTTTACATAGAATTTTGACTCAAATTCTTCATCTACTGTATACTCTATTTCATTTCCTAGTCTATCATATTTTGGTAACTCAAATGTATATCTCCAGTTATCGTTTTCTGTCACTGTTTTTCTTGCTACTTCTTTTCCTTCTGCTTTTACGATTAACTCAATACTTTCTGGCCTTTTATTTGCTTTATTTTCTTCATCTTCCCATATTTTCAATACTTCTATTTCTACTTTCTCATCTGGTACTTTAAATGTATTTGTTACTTCATTTTTATCTATTGTTTTTTCATAGAACTTATTGCTATAATCTTCATCTATTGTATATATAATTTCTTTTCCATTGGAATCATATTTTAGTTTCTTCTTAAATACAGTTCTCCAATTACTTTCTTCATTTACTTCTACTCTTTCATTCTCTATTCCATCTGCATATAATATGAGATTTATACTATCTGGTCTCTTCTGTGGCTCATTTGCATTATCTTCCCATTTCTTGATTGCTTCTATATCCACATATGTGATGAGTCCTGCATTAATATTTTCTTCTTCTATTAGTTCTAGTTTTTCTTCTGTATTTAGTTTTGTTAATATATCTGTCCTTGCACTATTGTTTTTTACTGCATTAATATTGCTATTAATTGTCTCATCTTCTCCTACTAATTTCTTGGTTGCTTCATACTTTGTTCCATCTACTAAAAACTCTACAATATATTCTCCTTTTGGTAATGAACTAAATTCATAATATCCATTCTCATCTGTTGTCACACTTTCTACTTTACTTCCTTCTACATCTATTGCTTCATTTCCTTGTTTATCTAGTAATCTGACTTTGATTCCTGATAATAACTCTTCTGTTTCTTCTTTTATTCCATTTTGATTTTTATCTTCAAATACTCTTCCACTTATTTTTCTCTCTATTACTTTATCTATTTGGATATTGGATTTGATCACTCCTGTGAAACTATCTACTGTTACATTTGCACTACTTCCATATTCATCTCCTGCTTGATTTCCTCTTGGCAATATGGTATATCCTATCTTGCTACTTTCTCCTGATGTTAATACTTCTTTTACAAAAATGAATGCTGTTGTATCTTCTGCTACTTTTCCTTCTTCTATTTTAGTCCAATTATCATTATTTTCTAAGTCTACACCTACTGCACTTAGCTTACCATTTTGATCTCTTGTTAAACCGCCATCTGTTTCCAACTTATCTAATGGTAATGTTGTATAATATCCTGTTATATCATCTGGTATATTTACTTCTTTTAATGTATATTCTCCCGTAAAATGTGTCCCATTCTCATCTCCATTATATGGTAATATATCCAACATTCTGATATTAGTTAGATCTTTGTCACTTCCACTTACTACTTCTGTTTCAAATCTTATATCACTGTTTATTTCTACTACTGGTGTATCTGTACTTTTTTCTACTCCTAGCCCCGCTAAGTTTACAATTGTAATTCCATATGAGCCTGTTCTTGATTTTTCATTACTCCAATCGTTTACTGTACTTATTATTACTTTATTTGTTATTTTTTCATTATTCTTTAATATATAACTCATCTCTGCTTGAAAGGTTATCTTTGGATATTCTGGTGCCTCATGATCTATTTGCCAATTCTCATATTCCCACACTATTTCTGTTACTCCTGTTTCTTCATTTAATATTACACTTACTGGCTCCTTATTAGCGCTTCCCTCTACATAGATTAATCCTTTCGGCAAATAATCCACTACTTGTACTTTATCTACAAACTCATCATTATCTGTAGCCTCTTTTTCTATACTAAGTTTTGGTACAATACTAAAATTTATTTCTCTTTCCTGTACATCATAAGTCGTTTTTGGTCTATTATTATTAGCCAAATCTTCTACTGATGTAGTTACCGTTGTATTATATGGGATAATTAGAAGATTTTGTCCTAAATTATAACCAATATGTCCATTTTCTATTTCTCCATATTCATTATATTCTGTATTTAAATATTCTGTATAACCACCTAGAATACAATCATTTCTTTCCTCATCTCTATATGCTTTTACTTTCTGCCTTATTGGATAATTAGTATATAAGTACTCTTTATCATTTGTCGCCCTAAACTTAAGTACTACATTTCTATAAGTATCATAGCCCAAATGATCTGGGTCATTTATATATACCGATGACACTACATTTCCACTAAATTCTATCTCTTCAATAGTATCATACCAATCAAAATCCTCAAAATCTGCTTCTTCTATTAACTCATCCGAATTTAATATATTTTCGTCATTTCCTTTATACACACCATATTTATATATTACGTTGTCAAATGATGGTCTTGGAAATACTCCATTTCCACCATTATATATATATACAGTTTTTTCATTATTATAATCTTCTAATTTAAAAGCATCAGCCCTCCACAATATAATTCTTTCTTGACCACCATAACATACCACATTAGATAAAGCTACTCTTCCTTCATACCAAAAGTTTTGACCACTAACAATAAAGGCATCACCCAAGTTTATATTATATGGACTATATCCAACTATATTAGATGTAGGATATACAGCGTTTATAGTATTAATATATCCACCTTTACCATTTCCTTTTTCATTAGTCCAAACTAACTGATTATCATGGAGTACTTTATCCTGTAATATATCATCAACATATTCTATACTTTGATTATTTTGCGTAAGTGTATTATAGCTTGCAGATACAGTTTTTACATTCACTTGATATTGATAATTTATATCAGATTCCTCATCATATAACGGAGCAAAAATCTCAATTTGTCCTACATTAAAAACTCCTTGCTTATTATCTTGTGTTTTAGGAAACCTTCCATTTATCACATAGTCATCAAATTTTATATTTAATATATCATTATTTAATTCTGCAAATATTTTTCCAGAATCGTGAATTGCATATTCATTATTATCACCTTTAACTGATGTAATTCCATTAACTCTAATACTGCCAGAAGGCCAATAAGCATCATTATCATTATATGCCAAATCATATGCTACTAATTTAATTCCATTTATTACTCCATATCCCTTTTCATCATTTTCATCTACTTCTATCCAACCAATATTATTGGTTTTATCATAATAACTAAATGTTAATTTCAAATCGGAACTAAAACTATCAACAGGATACTCTAATCCTCTAATATCTCCTATTTCTTCTATATCTTGATATAATGATATTGATATTCCAAAATTCATATAATAACCTTTTTGCCCATGATAAATGCCTTCATGATTGATATTTCCTTTTACAAGTCTTATATTAAAAGCTGGTCTTCCTGTTATATATAGCTCTTTTTCATCTTTTATTATTACTTTTTCTTTAGTAGATTCCTCGTTTTCTTCTTTATTTCCTTCCATATAGATTTCAAATGTTGGTTTTGGTGCTTGTTCCCCTTCTTTTGTTACATATCCTTCTGCTTTCATCTCAAAATTTAGGTTTTGAACACCTGGTGCACTCTTTTGTGTATCTGCTATTTTATATTCTGCATATAATGTTCTTCCATCATCTGTCATACTTACATTTTGCATCCACGCTTGCTGTACCCATTTAAAGTGACTTTGTTCGTCTACTGCTGGTATCGTTGCCTTTACCTTGATTGTCCCTCCATAAAATACACTTGTTTCTTCTACTCCCTCTACATCTGCATTGGGTCTCATAATTGTGCTGACTGTATAATTTACTGTATCAAATGTTCTTACA
>JAUNGP010000020.1 GCA_030524345.1 Clostridia bacterium
GCTATGTTAGAAATTATTGAAAGAAAGAAAAAGATGCTTAAAAAATATAGTTTTGGTGATGAAGATAGATACCAATTTATTATTCTAAAACTTATTGAGGGAATAAAAAATTATAAATTTTAAAAATTTTTCAAAATTAAGTGAGAATTTTGCAAAGATAACCTCTGTAAATATAATGAAGGGCAAAATTTAAAGGAAGCACTATATTATAAAGGTGGATGAGACAATGCTCTTATCTACCTTTCCTAATTTTTAGAAAGGAGAATAAAAATGTTTGTTATATTATTAATGTTAGGGATAGCGTTTTTTGTGATTTTAATTATATTTTTAAATAACATTCTTTTGCCTAAACTAAAATTAAAATATATCTTATACAAAAAACAAAAATTAAAAAAACAAAGGAAAGATGCTTTTAAAAATAAGATTAAAGAATTAGAGATTAAATAATTCTCTAATAGACTTGTCATATCTAAAAAGTGTAGACAAAAAATTAACCTATTAGAAACGAGGCTATAAAATGTTAAAAGAAAAAATAATTTCTTCTTATTATATAAAACATCTAAAAGTAAAAGAAATATCTGAAAAGCTATCGATATCTTCTGCATATGTTACTAAAATTATAAAACAAGATAGTAGATATGCTCAAGAAAAGCAATATAGAAAAGATATTTCTAAAAATAAAAGAAGAATTGATAAAAATAAGTTTATTAAAAATAAAAGAGATAATAAAAGAATTGAAGATAATTACCAAGCTATTAAAGCACAACACGATCAAGCGTCTAGGGAATTATCGAAATCAAAATCTCTCTCTAATGAAAGTTTTAGAAAATGGAATTATAGTGCATATACTTACAACTCTTCAAAACGGTAGGTATGAATTTGATGAACGACTTGGTCGTGCAGCTGATGTACCTAAACATATTAAAGAAAGGTATTGATGTGTATGGAAGAAAAATTGCTAAAACTATTAAAAATGGCAAATACATTAGATAAAAAACAGGATAAGTTATACGCACAGATAGAATACTGTGCAGATTACTCAAGAAGACTAGAAATTTCTATTAGAAACAAGAATGATTACTCCTACGTGGAAAAATGTTCTATTATGCTTATAAATGATTCTTGTGCAAAATTAGATGCAATTATTGAATTATTTGAAGAATATATTGGAAATTCTGGAAACGAAACAAGCATTTAAGCTTTATTTAAAAAATGTTGTTTTCAATATTTTGTATACAAAGCTTTTCTCAAAAAATCTAAAAATGGATGTGATAATAATGGAAAATGAAAATGAATGCTTAGGAATTACTGTAGAAGAATCTTGTAAACTATTAGGGATACGGAAGAAATTTAATGTTGAAATTAGTTCATGTACCTGGATTTCCAGCAATTATTTTTAAAAGAAAAATAATTATAAATAAAAATTTATTACCACAATGGTTTAATGAAAATTGCGGAAAATATGGCAATTATTGAATTAAAATTTTTTTTAATTCAATATTGCTTTTTTTAATATCTAAGTTATAAAATATTGATAAATTTATATTATATTAAATTTATCAATATTCTAAACCTCTAAAGGAGGCATATAGAATGGAAAAAATAAATTTCACAACAAATAATACAATGCAAAAAATTAATACATGTACTAAAGATGATAATAAAAGTTCTACTTTTTATCGAATACGATTATTTAACAGGCCTGATAGACATGATGCAAGAATTTCTTTACCAATTTTTAAAGGAGGTGTTAATCCCAGAATAAGTGCAAGTTCATCAATATCAAAAGAAGAAGCTATAATTAAATTACTAGATAGAATAAAAATACAATTAATTGAAGGAATTGATCAAAAAGTTGTAGGAGTAAATAATCTATTTTTTATTTTTGATAATATATCAGCCTCAATACATGATTTGGAAATGCAAACCAATACAATATTAACATATTTTCATAATATTGTATCATGTATTTATGGATACTTAAATACTCATATAATTGCACCAGTTGCTCCACAGGTAAAGGATTCTGTTTTAAATAATAATCAAATTGCAAATACAAATATTTATGTTTCAGATAAAACTAATCAGATTCAACCTGCACAAACTTTATCAGAGATATTATCATTTAAAGAAGTGGCCATAAAATGGTTTCATTATAAAAAGTCATTCACAATTAAAACAGAAGATAACCCTAATCCACTAAGTAAAAAAACTTTACAAGGGTATAATAAAATGATGAACTTAACTATTATTCCATTTTTTGAAAAAAATGATAATATTGATAACATTAGTAATGAAAGATTACAAGAATGTATTGACAGTACAAATGGTGCAAGACATAAAGAAGCTGTATATATTGTTTTAAAAATGATTATTGATTATGCTAGAGACAATAATTATATAGGATCATTAAGAACAATAAAAAAACCTAAAAAACCTAAAAAAAATTCAAAATTAAAGATTGAGGGACATGATTTTGTATATATAGAATCTAGTAGACAGAGTCATTGGTTGGATTGTTTTGAAAAAGAAAATACAGATTCTGCTTACTTATTTGAAGCCATGTTATTAGAAGGATTGAGACCAGAGGAAGCTTGTGGATTAAATTGGAAGTCATTAGTAGAAGATAATAATTATTTTATTATAAATAATGCTTTCAAAGATTTTCCAGTATATAATGATGAAGCTGAAATAATTGGCCATGTTAGACAATATGATACTCTAAAAACAGATGAAAGCTATAGAAAAATACCAATTCATCCTAGATATAGAGAAATATTAATAAAACACAAAGAAAATCAAAAACAATTATTTAAAAAATTAAAATTAAAGTGGAGCGAAAATACACCTATATTTTTAAATAGATATCATCAACCTTATGTACCAGAAAATTTACCAAAAGCCTTAAAAACGTTCAGAGAAAAGTATAACTTAGAAAATCTTACACCTTATGGTCTACGACATTCATTCGCAACCTTCATGTCTGAGCAAGGAATGAGAGATATTGTATTAATGAAATTAATGGGGCATGCGGATTTTTCTACAACGCAAAAATATTATATCTTTGTATCTGATGAAAGAAAAAAACAAGAATATGAACTTGCTTGGAAACTAGTGTCACCGCAAGATAACAATATAATTGAAACAGAAAATAAAAATGAATTAGAACTAAATAATATAATGATAAAAGAATTTAAACAATTACAACAAATGTGGATACAAACTGTATCTAACTTTATGATATTACAACAAAAAAATAATACCAATTAAGGTATTATGTGGTGCATCACCGGGGAATCGAACCCCGAACCGCCAGATTAAGAGTCTGTTGCTCTGCCAATTGAGCTAGTGATGCAAATATTTATAAAACTACTATAACTTGGTGCGAGTTGTTGCAAGTTGGTGCGAATCAATATTTTTAGTAAAATTAAAATTTAATAACAACTCCGCAAAGTAGCTTATAATACTACTTTAATCTATGTTATATTGCACCATTATCTGCTGATTAAGAGGCAACTGCTCTACCAACTGAGCTAATGGTACATTATTTTGACAGTATTTATTATATATTTTTTTATACAAAAAGTCAATAGGTAAATTTAAATTTAGAGAGAATAAAATGAGATAAAAGTAATATGCCTAGCAGAATACTACTAGACATATTAAGAATACATATGTATTCTTAATTTTTTTGATATTGTTTTTCTAACTTATAAGGATCAATTGAAAAATATTTACATGTACTCGAAAGGTCTGGTACAAAACCAAGAACAGTAGGTTTTAGTTTTAAATTTCAAAGATAGCAGTAAGAATTGTTTTTGATTCTGAGTGAGGATATTTTAAATAGATGAAAAGTTTAATGAAATTATCAGAGGTAATATCATTTTCATAGCGAACTCCTCATAAATAATCATTAGAAATGATGAAAATCGAGAAAAATATAGAATTTTTAATAAATTTAAAGAATTATTTAAAATAAAGTGTAACATTTTAGAAACTAGTAAATATGATATTATATAAACTTTAATTAGTTTATAAAAAGGAGTTTCTTATGAAAAAGCTAAATTTTTTTAATACAGATGATGAAATTATAATTCCTTGTTGCTGTTGTTGTTGTAATGGACAATCTGGTGAAACAGGGCCTACAGGAGCAACAGGACCTACAGGAACATGTAGTTGTAATTGCCAATCCAAAGGAGAGCTAATTACAAATGGTGGAATGGAAATGGTAACTGATCAAAAACCAGATAATTGGGATTTTATAAATCCAGATGGTATCACTTCGGAAGATAGTCAAGGACGTGTTCATTCAGGTAACTTTTCTGTTAATATGGAAGATGATACCACTTTATCACAAATAGTGGAAAATATAGAAGGTGGCTGTTTCTATGAACTTAGTTTCTTTGCCCGTGGTGAAGGTGCACAAGTTGGATTTACTGCTAATATTATATTTATCACAGATGGTGGAAATGTTTTAGGTGGAACCATTACAGTTAACCAACAAGATATTACAAATGATAATAGAGATTTTGCGTATTATAAGGTGATAACAAGTGAGGCTCCAATGAATACAACTTCTATTAAAGTTGAATTTATTGTAACTGCAAATGGCGAACAATCATTGGATTTAGATGATGTCTCACTTATTACTTTATAAGCAATATATAAAAATATACCTAGCAGCTGATACTGCTAGGTAATATTTTTAGAATATATACATATTTTTAATTCCTTTAATTCTTTCTTTTACAAAGGCTTTATCATCCAGATGCATAAGATATACTTTGATACCTGAGGCTGCATATTCTGTTAATTCCTCAATTGCATCTTCAAGTTTTAAGTGTACTTTCCCATAATGAGCACTGATATCTACATAAAGTGCCGATGCAGATGCTAAATAAGCTCTAAATGGCTCTAATGTAGATGTATCACCGGTATATACAATATTTGTACCATTCTCATTGAATATATAGCCGAAGCATTTGTCTTTCAAATATCCAGGGCTATGTACCGTAGGGATTGCTTTGACAAAAAAGTTTTGCTCAAGTTTTTCGGCATTTTTCAATTTGTACATGTTTTTACTAATATCCCCGATTTTAAGGAGACATTTGATATCTTTTTTCACAGTCTTAGACGGTGCGACAATGATTAGTTTTTTGTTCAGATTGTAAAAAATATGCTGAACAAAGATTGCCAGGCCACCAACATGGTCAAAATGGGTATGGGTAATAAATAAATAGATATTTTTGTATTTACTTAAATCCATTTTTTGCAGACGATGATAGGCGGTATCTCCAATATCAATGATGACTAGATCGTCACCAGCTATAAAACATGCCGACGTGTACACACTAGAAAAACCTGAACCATTACCTAAAGATTTCATACTCTTTTCCTCCTAAACTTCTAATTAGTATTTAGTTATCAAAAAACTGTGTATATTATAACATACTTTTAAAATTATGTAAAGTTATATATAAAGCAATTTTTATTTATGTTGTATCACAAGATAAAATCTTTTTTGATAATAATCAAAAATAATCTATTTTAAATTATATAAATAATTGATAAAAAAATATCTATTTTTCTAATTATATGATATACTTTTATAGATTAATGATAAATAGGAGAATGACGTATGAAAAAAGCAATTATAATAGGCGCAGGTCCGGCAGGACTTACTGCAGCAAATGAATTGTTAAAGCTTGGAAAATATGAAGTAATAATATTAGAAGAAACAGAATCTATTGGTGGAATTGCAAAAACAATTAACTATAAGGGAAATCGAATGGATATTGGTGGCCATAGATTCTTTTCGAAAAGTGATACTATTAATAATTATTGGATACAATTACTTCCATTACAAGGAAAGCCTGCCTATGATGATAGGATATTCAATAGAGAAAAAGAATTTGTACTTAATGGACCTGACCCAGAAAAATGTGATAATGTAATGCTAATTAGGCGAAGAATTTCAAGAATATTATATGCCAGAAAATTTTTTGATTATCCTATTAGTATTCAGTTAAGTACTATCAAAAATATGGGACTTATTACTACGGCTAAAGTAGGGATTAGCTATTTATATTTTTGTATATTTAAAAGAAAAGAACAAAGTTTAGAGGATTTTTATATTAATAGATTTGGTAAGAAATTATATGAAATGTTCTTTTTAAAATACACAGAAAAAGTTTGGGGAAGAACACCTAAAAATATTTCAGCTGACTGGGGAGAACAAAGAGTAAAAGGAATATCTATCATAGAAGTAATCAAAGATTTTTTCCATAGAAAGAAGAAGAAAAATAATAAGTCTGTGCAGACATCTTTAATAGAAGAGTTTTGGTATCCCAAATATGGACCCGGACAGCTTTGGGAAACTTTAGCAAATCATATTGAAGAAAAAGGTGGTAAGATTCTTAAGAATTATAAAGTGGAAAAAATTAACATCATAAACGGAAAGTTAAAATCAGTTATATGCAATCATGATGGAAAAGAAAAAGAATTTGAGGGAGAAATATTTTTATCTTCTATGCCTATTAAGGATTTAGTACAAAATATGCAAGGGGAGATAATACCAAAAAGAATTTTAGATATTGCAAGCGGATTGCCATATAGAGATTTTATTACAATTGGTTTGCTTGTCAAAAAATTAAAAATACAAAATAATACAAAAGTTGATACATTAGGAAACATTGTACCAGATTGTTGGATGTATATTCAAGAACCAGATGTAAAAATTGGAAGACTACAAATATTTAATAACTGGTCTCCTTATTTAGTAAAGAATGTAGAAGAAAATATTTGGCTAGGATTAGAGTATTTTGTTCAAGATGGAGATAAGTACTGGAATATGTCTGAAAAAGAGTTTTCAGAATTTGCAATAGAGGAATTAGTAAAGTTAGAAATAATAGACAAAGAAGATGTCTTAGATTTCCATCAGGAAAAAATAAAAAAAGCATATCCGGCATATTTTGATACATATACTCAAATGGATGAGTTAATCAAATACTTAGATTCTTTTAGTAATCTATATTGTATAGGTAGGAATGGACAACACAGGTATAATAATATGGATCATTCTATGATGACAGCGATTGAAGCAGTCAAAAATATAGAAAATGATCAAAGAGATAAAAGTAATATCTGGAATGTAAATACTGAAAAAAAGTATTGTGAAGATAATCGTTAGTATATTTAAGGAGAAAATTGAACATATGAAAAATTGGATAAAAGATAATAGAAAAATGATTTTGATGATGATAGCATATTCTGTAATTTCTTTTGTGTTAATTCTATTTCACGAGCCTTGGAGAGATGAAGCCCAGTCCTGGCTTATAGTAAGAGATCTAAATGTTAGTGAAATAATTAGGCAGTTGCAATATGAGGGACATTTTTTATTATGGTATATGATATTAATACCTTTTGCAAAGTTAGGATTTCCATATATCACTATCAATATTATAAGCTGGTGTATTGTAAACATAGCAGTATGGCTTATATTAAGTAGGTCTCCTTTCCAATCCTTTACAAAGCTATTAATCATCTTCAGTTTTCCTATGATATATTTGTTTCCTGTTGTTTCAAGATGCTATGCACTTGTACCAATTGGGATAGCTCTACTAGCAATTACGCATGAAAAAAGAATGGAGAAACCATTGCTTTACATGTTAAGTATGTGGTTACTTGCAAATACTCACGTCATTATGTGGGGATTTATCGGTGTTATGTTAATTGATTTCCTCATCGAATGGTCGAAAAATATTAAGAAACGTTCAAAGAAAGAAAATCAAAAAATAGCATTTAGTTTGCTTGTTGTCACTATATTACTATTAATTTCGGCATTGCCATTATTTGGAAGCCTACAAACAAATGAAAGTATACATAAGGATTATAGCTTTGACCTTGCCAAAGTGCAAGCTTTTATAAGACAAGTGAAGATAAGTCTATTTAGTTTATTTGGAAGTATAGATACGATTTCCATTATAATATATTTATTACTTTTAGTAATATGCGGATATTATGAATTAAAGCATTATCCTAAAAATTTTGTTATCATGGTAATTAGTGTATTATATCAATTTGTAATTTATGTATTTGTACTTGAAGTAAATGAGCAAAAAATTTCTACAGTTCTTATGATGATAGTATTTTTTGAATGGATACAAATAGGTAATTCCAAAAAAAGAATAAACGATTTTAAATCAATTATCTTAATAGGACTTTTATGCATTAATATTTTATATGGCTTTACTTTTATCTCTCAGGAGATAATGAGAAATTATTCTTCTGCCAAGCAGACAGCAGAGTTTATTAATGATAACTTAGATGCCAATAGCATTATGATAGTCAGTGATATGCCATATTGTGTTTCAATTGTTCCATATACAAATAGTGCTAAATTTTGGAATCCACAAAAAGAAGATTATTTTACATATGTAACTTGGGATAAGAATAATAAGATGTTATCAAGTGATGATTTTTCTGAATATGAAGGAAAAATAAAAAAGAGTTTTCAGGAAGAACAGAAGTTATATTATGTATATGTGATGAATAATAAGGAAAAAGAACAGAAATATTGTGAAGATCTTTGGATAAATGAGCAAGAAAAATTAGGAAATTTTACAAGGATTTATCAAAGTAGTGACTCCATTGTGGATGAGACATATATTATATATGCAATAAATGAATAAAAATTTTATGATAAAAGTAAAAAACTATTTTTGTTTTTTTTATAATATGTTATACTTAGTGTAGATATTTATAGATTAAAATATTGAAGTATTTAGGAGGATGAAATATGAGTAATTTGGAAATAGAAGATGTAGAAATATTTGAATTGATAGAAGCTGAGAGAAAGAGACAAGAAAATGGAATTGAACTGATTGCTTCTGAAAATTTTGTAAGTGAAGCTGTAAGAGAAGCGGTTGGATCCATTTTAACAAATAAATATGCAGAAGGATATCCATCCAAAAGATATTATGGTGGGTGCAAAAATGTAGATTCAATTGAAAGTATCGCAATTGAGCGAGCTAAGAAATTATTTGGAGCCGAGCATGTAAATGTTCAACCACATAGTGGAAGTCAAGCAAATATGGCAGTCTACATGAGTGTACTTCAAACTGGTGATACTATTCTTGGAATGAGTTTATCAAATGGTGGACATTTAACACATGGAAGTAAGGTGAATTTTTCAGGAAAATTGTTTCATATCGTTGCATATGGAGTAGATGAAAATGGATATATTGACTATGAAGATGTATTAAATAAAGCAAGGGAATACCAACCAAAAATGATTGTTGCAGGAGCAAGTGCTTATCCAAGAGAAATAGATTTTGCCAAATTTAGAGAAATAGCAGATGAAGTAGGGGCATATTTGATGGTTGATATGGCACATATAGCAGGACTTGTTTGTACAGGACTTCATATGTCACCGGTTCCTTATGCAGATTTTGTAACATCTACAACGCATAAAACACTTAGAGGACCTCGTGGTGGTTTGATTCTTTGTAAAAAGGAATATGGGGAAAAATTAGATAAAATGATTTTTCCAGGAATACAAGGAGGACCACTAGAACATGTAATTGCTGGTAAAGCAGTTTGCTTTAAAGAGGCCTTACAACCAGAATTTAGAGAATATATGGAGCAGGTTGTCAAAAATTGTGCAACACTTGCAAAGGAGCTTAAGAAAAGAAAATATAAATTGGTTTCAGATGGTACAGATAACCATTTAATGCTTATTAACTTAATAAATAAGCAGATGACAGGTAAAGAGGCTGAATCACTTTTAGAAGAAGTGAATATAACAGTAAACAAAAACGCTATACCAAACGATCCTAAGTCACCTAATGTTACTAGCGGTATACGAGTTGGAACCGCAGCTTGTACAACAAAAGGATTAAAGGAAGATGATATGGTAAGACTTGCTGAGGCAATGGACTTAGTACTTTCAAAATATATAGTTAATATTACTGAAATTGAATACAATCAAAATAAAAGACGTGCTAAAGCAATAGTTGAAGAATTAACACAAAAATATAAATAAAGGAGAGGATTTTATGCAGGGCATTCATTTAGATATTTCAGGAACAGAAAATTTTGTAACAAATGAAGAGATAAAAGCAATGGAAGAAGAAATTTTAAAAGCACATGACATGTTACAAAGCAAAAGTGGAAAAGGAAAAGAAATGCTTGGCTGGATGGATTTACCATCTAATAGAGATGAAGATGAAATCAAAAGAATAAAAGAATGTGCAAGTAGAATTCAAAAACAATCAGATGTATTTGTAGTGATTGGAATTGGTGGCTCTTATTTGGGAGCAAAGGCAATAATAGATTTGTTTTCTAATACATTTAATAATATGCTTACTTATAATCAGAGAAAGTATCCACAGATTATATTTGCTGGAAATAATTTAAGTGGAAAATATTTAAGAAATTTAGTGGAATATTTAGAAGATAAGGATTTTTCAATCAATGTGATATCTAAATCAGGTAAAACTTTAGAACCAGCAGTAACTTTTAGAACTTTACGTCTTGTTTTAGAAGAAAAATATGGTATCAGAGGGGCTTGTGAAAGAATTTACGTTACAACAGATAAAGAAAAGGGAATTTTACATGATATAGCTGTAAAAAATGAATATGAAATGTTTGTTATACCAAATGATATTGGGGGAAGATATTCTGTACTTACTCCTGTTGGTCTCTTACCAATGGCCGTTGCAAATATTGAATTTGAAGATATTTTAGATGGAGCTCAGTTTGCTTCATATTTATATAATGATAGAAGTTTAGAATTAAATGAATGTTATATGTATGCAGCCATTAGAAATATTTTATATAGAAATGGAGTTAATATAGAATTACTTGCAAGTTATGAACCATCATTTAAATACTTTATTGAATGGTTTAAACAACTATTTGGTGAAAGTGAGGGAAAGGAAAATAAAGGGATTTTTCCAGCAGGAGTTAATTATACAACAGACTTACATTCTATGGGCCAAATGATTCAAGAGGGAAGAAGAAATATATTTGAAACAGTGATTAATGTTGAAAAAGATAGGAGTTTTATAACTCTTCCGGAACTTGAAAATGATGATGATGGACTGAATTATCTTGCAGGAAAAGATATAGATTTTATTAATAAACAAGCTTTTTTAGGTACTGTAAAAGCGCATGTAGATGGTGGAGTACCTAATATGATCATAAATATTGATGATATCAATGAATATAATGTAGGACAATTGATTGTATTTTTTGAAAAAGCATGTGCAATTAGTGGGTATGTTTTGGGTGTTAATCCCTTTGATCAACCTGGAGTAGAGGCTTATAAGACTAATATGATGGATTTACTTAGAAAGGAAAATTAATTATGGAAAGAAAAGAAAAAATAAAGATTTTTTTCGTATTTTTGTTACTCTCTTTTCTTCTTGGAGGAATATTTTATGCTGTAAAATATTCCTCAGATGCATATGAAATTGTAGGTTGGGGGATAGAAAATTATAATCAATTTGCTTGGGGAAATATGAGACCACTACAATATCTTATAACAAAGGCATTCATATTTGTACTTGGGAGTGATGTACAATATGAAGTGATATACACCATTTATTTGACGTTAGCGTTGATTCTATTAGCATTTTCTATGTATTTTGTATATGTGTATATGATTAAACTGATCGATGAAAATGAAAAAATTGAAAAACTTACAAAATGGAAAAAATTATTGATGCTTATCTGTGTTAGTTTTATGTTTTTTAATAGATATCTATCTGATAACTTAATATATCTTGAAAATTTAACTATGATTTTGGCTTTATTTTTAGCGGTAGTAGCAAGTATACTATACTCTAAAAATATAAAGTTTAAAAATATAATATGTTTGGTTTTACTTGTAATATCTGAGTTTTCATACCAAACTATGATAACTGCATTTGTAGTACTATCTTTATTATTTTATACATTAAAAAATAGTAAAAAAATTGAATTAAAGTATTTAATCAAATTAAGTGTTTTATTTGTGATACCTTTAATATGCTTATATGGATTTTCTAAAATAGAATTTAATAATATAGAAATCAATGATAGATATGCAGCATCAGATGAAATTATATATGTTATCTTAGGAGTTATCTTACAAGTTTTAATCTATTTTATAAAATATATACTATATTATTTTGTGGTTGGTATCATATTTCATTTTACAAATATTGATAAGGAAAATAAGTATGTTAATTATAATTTAATTTTGATATTATTTATATCAGTAGCATATTCTTATTCTTTTGGACTTATCAATAAAGCTTGTTTATCTAATAGAATGGCTTGGAGTATAGGTGCATTGTTTAGTATCATATGTTTGTTTGTTATAGTTTTTAAACATGATATAGAAATGAAAAGAAAAAAATACGGAATTGCAATTGGCTGTATATGTCTATTAGAATTAACATTATTTTATAGTTTATATGGTGTATATATAATATATAATAATAAAGTTGAAACAAATGCTCAATATGTTATTAGTTATGTAGATAAATGGGAAAAAGAAAATGATAAAAAGATAGAGAGTATAGCTTTCTATCAAGATGAGGAAATCACAAAATCAGAGTGGTTTTCTATAGTACCATATTTGACTATGACAATATATAATGTTGAAGATGATTTTTATACACAGTTAAAAATTGTATCTAATAATAGATTTTTGTATCTTGAATCTAGTGATGAAGTGTTTAATGAGTATTTTAAAGGACAAGATTGGAAAGAATTAGATGACGGGCAATTTGTAGTGATTGATAATACACTACATATGTGTAAGTTTTAAAACTAAGGAGAAAATATGGAAAAAGTAAGGAGTAATTTTTTTGAGGGAATCAGTATAAACATGTTAAAGGTAATAGGAATGATTACGATGTTCATAGATCACGTGGCAGTGTATTTTAGCTATAAAATTACTCCTGAGGTTTACCTGATTTGTAGACTCATAGGAAGAATTTCTATGCCACTTTTTGTATTTATATTAGTACAAGGATATATGCATACAAGAAATTTAAAAAAATATATGATTCGAATTGGAGTACTGGCTATTATCACGCAAGTATTGAGTCTTATATTAGGGTATATCAATAAGATTTATTATCCGAATTATGTCAATGAACTAGGGCATCTTTTTAATATATTATTTTCATTTGTTTTGTCTCTTATTTTAATAAGAGCATTCGATATTGAAAAGAAATATATTAATAAATTTAATAGGTATATCAATTTTATTCTTAGATTATTCATTGTTATATGCGTTGTTATCATATATTGTTATATCAATGTAGATTATAGTTTTACAATACCTGTAATGGCAATTAATTTTTTTCTATTTGAAAAAATTAAAACAAAATTAAAAACAGAAGAAATGAAAACAGTTTTTACAGGATTTGAAATGATTATCATGTTGATAATTGCTATTGTATTTAATAGAATGGAAATGCTTGTAGTAGTTGATGTACCAATATTATTTTTATATAATGGAAAAAAGAAAAATAAATTTGATTTTAATAGACTGGCAATGTATGCTTTTTTTCCATTGCATCATTTTGTATTATACTTAATTGCTATGTTGATTGGAGGTTAAAATTTGAATAGAACAAATATAGATAAAAAAGAAGTTATCAAATGTTTTGTAATTGTATTAGTATTTTTATTGATCAATATAGTTTTTCGAAATACCATTGGTGCTGATTATTCGGATTATCTGGTTCGTTGGATAGATGATATTGTTGAGTTAGGCAAAGTACATTCTTTAGAATATGAAATAGGTAATTATACACCTCCATATATGTATTTTTTAATACTGGGAACCTATATTACTACAGATTATATATTTTGGATAAAGCTGATATCGAATTTATTTACAATAGGAATCGCAATTTTGGTATATTTTATAATAAAGGAGTTTAAGAAAGACATTAAATTTTCAAGCGCCTTAATGATATTATTGGTTCCAAGTGTATTGATTAATTCATCTATCATAGGACAATGTGATAGCATATATACCTTTTTTGTATTGTTATTTATATTTTTACTATTAAAGGATAAGAAAAGAAGTGCTCTGTTTTGCTATGGAGTAGCAATTGCTTTTAAAATGCAAGCTATTTTTATAGCACCAGTATTTTTATATTTAATAGTGAAAAGAAAAATAAAGATAGTTCATTTGCTATATATTCCTTTGGGATTCTTTGTATCTATGATACCGGCAATGATCTTTGGAAAAAGTGTATTGGAGATATTGAATATTCTTATTGCACAAACTAGTGCATACTCAAAGTTTGTAAAATCAGCCCCAAATATTTATTCTGTTCTTCATTTAAATTATAAAGAGATAGCAAGATGGTTGAAGATTTTATTATCTGTATGTACAGTATTATTATCTATTTTTATAGTATTTAAAAATACTAAGGGAAAAGAATATAGTCAAAAAACATTTTTAGAAAAAATTATGTTGCTTTCAATTATAGTTCCATATTTTTTACCATCAATGCATGATAGGTATTTTTATATGGCAAATATATTTATTTATATCTATTTTCTCTTTATTGATGATACAAAAAGCAAGCAAAATCAGATAATACATTTTAGTTTAGTATCTGTATCTTGTGCACTTCCCGTAGTATTATTTAATTTTGTTTCCTCTATCGGTGAAATGGCTGCTTTTTTAGCAGAATGGATTGGAGTAAGTCTCATTTCTTCTACCATAATGTCATATATGGTATTACTCTGCTTTGATAGATATTTAACGAAGGAAAAGGTTACAAAAAAATGACAATTAAATATGTAAATATCCATATATTGACATATTTATATAAATATGTTTACATAAACTATTTACAAAAAAGAATTATTGTGATATAATGCTAATTATCATAGTAATTTTTTTTTACTTTAAAACATATGAATAATAATATAAAATCCAAAGGAGGAAATGTTTTAATGGAAGCTTTTAATGAAAATAACTTTGTTGAAATTGGTGGTATTATAATAGATAAACCCGAATTTAGTCATGAACTTTTTGATGAGAAATTTTATAAAGTTAATATAGAATCAAAAAGATTAAGCGGTTCTCAGGATATATTGCCTGTAATTGTATCAGAAAGATTGATTGATATTGATAGTTTAAATATTGGAAATAAAGTCCACGTGGTAGGACAGTTTAGATCATATAATAAACAAGAAGAAGTAAAAAGTAAATTGATTTTATCTATATTTGCAAAAGAAATCGAAAATATTGAGGAAGAGCTAACAACTTTGAATAATACAGAGTTAATAGGATTTATTTGTAAAAAACCTATTTATCGAAAAACTCCACTGGGCCGTGAAATTGCAGATGTTCTGATAGCAGTAAATAGATCGTACAAAAAATCTGATTATATTCCATGTATATTGTGGGGGAGAAATGCAAAATTCTGTGAGAAACTGGAAGTTGGAACTATGGTAAAAATTGCTGGAAGAATTCAATCAAGAAAATATGAGAAGAAATTAGAAAATGGAGAAACATTAGAAAAAGTTGCATATGAAGTATCTGTATCGAAATTTTCAGTTTATAAAGAAGAAAAAGAAGGAATAGAAAATGCAATATAAAAAAGGTAGCACCTATATGGTGCTATTTTTTTTGAGTAATGGTAAAGGATCAATGGGATTATTATTTTCATCAAATATTGTAAAATGTAAATGTGGTCCTGTTGTAATCCCATTTAAAACACCACTTGATAAGTATTTTGGCCCAACATTGCCAATATGATCACTTGTATTTACATAGTCACCAATGTTTACTATAAATTTCTCATCTAAGTGACCATATAATGATCGGTAACCATTACTATGTTGTAGTATGATAGAGTTTCCATAAGAATTACTAAATCCACACTCAATTACGATTCCATTTGAGCATGCATAAATTTTTGAAGATTGCGGTGCTAAAAAATCAATTCCATTATGAAAATATACCGAATTAAAAATATTTCTGTAACCATAACTAGATGATATTTGTATATAATCTGTTGGATATGAAAAATAAGTTGATGAATGATTTTTTTGTATAAAAAATAAAGAAATAAAGATAATAATAATGAATATTTTTTTGAAAAAATTCATACAAGCATATTATCACAAATTTGTCAAAATGTAAAGCTAAAAAATCGCAAAAAAGTCTTAAATTTTGATAAAAAACCTAGTTTTTTAAGTCAAAAATTAAAAATAATTAAAAAAAATGAACAAAGTATTGATTTTAAAAAAAAATATAGGTATAATATTATTAAGGGTAATAGTAAAGGAGGATATTATTATGAAAAAATCAAGAAAAATAATGTTAAGATTAGTGCCAGTATTTTTGGTATTAACTCTTATATGTGTTTCAACATCTAGTGTTTTTGCAATATCTGCAACAAAACCAAGTACTGG
This sequence comes from Clostridia bacterium, assembly GCA_030524345.1. GTDB lineage: Bacteria > Bacillota > Clostridia > TANB77 > CAG-465 > CAG-465. The sequence continues at coordinate 16,441 of JAUNGP010000020.1, forward strand.
TACACCAAACTCTAAAATTACAGGTTTAGCAAATAACATTTGGGGAACTGTAGCTGTAATTATTCAAATACTTGCAATAGCAGCAATCATCATAGCAGGTGTTAGATATATGTTCGCATCAGCTGATGAAAAGGCAGACATTAAGAAACAAACAGTTATATTGGTAGTAGGTGCTATACTTGTATTTGCCGCTGTACCAATAGCTAAGTGGATTGGAGAAACAGCCAATGTTGTATTCCAATAATATTAGGAATAGGAATAATACAAGTAAAAAAACTTGTATTATTTTTTTATAAAAGGAAAATATATTATATCGTTTAATGGAGGTGAGAATGATGAAAAATAAAATATTTGCTATACTTTTTATATTTTTGATAATGACATGTTTTAGTACAGAATTTGTTAGAGCAGATATACTAAATGAATCTTTGTCAGGTGCAGGATCATTTCTTAATATGGGAAAATCGGAAGGTAGTTCTGCGAATAGTTTTGGTAGCTTAATCAATTCAAAGATTTTTGGAAGTTCCGGACTAGGACTGACAAACGTTATTAAATTATTAGGAAATTTGGTTATATTTATAGTAACTATTATACTGGGAGTAAAATATGTTTTTTCTGGTATAGAAGGAAAAAGTATAGTAAAAGAAACATTGCCAGCTTTTGTGATTGGGGTTATATTTTTCTACCTTGCTGATAATTTAGTGGATTTCTTTAAGGATTTTGGAAATGATTTACAAAATTCTAGTACAGCAAATACTTTAGTAGGAAGAATTTGGTCAACAGTATCTTTTGTAGTCCAAATACTTTGTATAGCAGGATTGATCATTGTTGGGGTCAAATATATGTTATCACCATCTGATAAAAGAGCGGATATAAAAAGTCAAGCGGTAATGATTGTTTTAGGATTAATGCTAGCAATCTCAGCAGTACCAATATTAAACTTTATAATAAAATCAGCAAATATCTTTTTCCCTTAACAAAAGAAAAATGTTACATGTTTGTTACAAACGTGTAACATTTTTGTTTTTTGACCTTATAAATTAAGATTTTTTTTAGTTGGTATTGATTTAAAAAGTGCGATATGATAAAATTTTATAAATGCTTAGAATGGTAAAATGGAGGTATATATATGGGAAAAACATATGGAGTTCCAAGGAGTGCAAAAGGTGAATCAAGGTTTTTATATGTCTTTACAATTAAATCAACTTTTACAACTCTTGGTGGTGGTGCTGTTGGATTTTTATTTTATTTACTTTTTTCTATGTTTGGCTTAAAAACTGTTGGCTTTGTATTTATAATTGTTTGTGCATTATTGGGCTTTGGTATTGGCACTTTTTCAATTCCAGATAGTCCTATAGTTGGAAATCTAAGAAAAGCAGGTGGTGAAAAAATAAGCGAAATTTTGCTTAGAACTCTGACTTTTACAAAAAGAAAAAAGATATATGTGTATAGGGAGGTTGGCAAAAAATAATGGATAGTACGCTTATAATTTTAATTATTGGACTTGTTGCCGGTGGTATAGCTTTTTTAGTAATGAAGATGGGCAAAAAGAAAACAGATGATAAGAATAAGAATGGGAAAAAAGGTGAAGAAGAGGCTATCACTGATGGTACTGTAAAAAGAAAGACTGGTAAAGAAATTCCTAGAAAAAATGTAATTGATTTTATGGAATTTGATAGAATTGTGGATAATATGATTTTGCAAGAAAATGAATCAAAATATACAATGGTTTTACAATGTAAAGGTATCAACTATGATCTTATGTCTGATATTGAGCAGCTTGCAATTGAAGAAGGATTTATTGTATTTTTAAATACTTTAAAATTTCCTGTTCAATTATACGTTCAAGCAAGGGCTATTGACCTTAAGAAAAGCATGAATATTTATCAAGAAAGTGTTGATGAAATCATTAATAAATTTAATGCTGCTGATGAAAACTATAAAGCTTTAATAAATGAAATAGATGTTGATTTTAATAGAGTTGCAGCAGCCAAGGAAGAAAGAGATAGATTTGCTAATATACTTGAATATGCACAAGATATCACTAGATATGTTGAGAGAATTAGTTTAAATAAAAATATCTTACAAAGAAGATTTTATATTGTATTTTCTTATTATAAATCTGAAGTAACTTCAGTAAGTGAATTTACAAAAGAAGAAATACATGAAATATGTCATAGAGAATTATTTACAAGAGCTCAGTCAATCATGAGTGCACTAATGTCTTGCTCTGTAACTTCAAAGATACTAGACTCTAATGAGTTAGCTGAATTATTATTCGTTTCATATAACAGAGATGATGAGAAACTACTTGATATAAGAACTGCATTAGAATCAGGCTTTTATAGATTGTATTCAACATCACAAGATATATATGAGAAGAAAGAGGAATTAATTCAAAAAGAAGTTGCCGATGAGGCTGCTAAGAGGGTACAAGAAGCTATTAGACAAACTTTAAGAAGTGCAGTTGTCAAATCAGAAGAACAAATTGTTGAAGAATTTGAAGAGAAAACAGATAGGCAAGCACTTGAAATTATCAGAAATGCAGATATTGATGAGGACTCTAAGAAAAAACTAACTAATATAATAGCAGAAAATCATGTTAAAGGAGTAGAAGAAAGAAAACAAGAACGTGCACAAAAATCTCTAAAAAAACAAGAAGTATTAGAAGAAACAAATGAAGAAGATGAGAAAATAAATATAGAAAATAATCAAATGGAAGATGAACCTGTTTTAGCAAATAATGAAACTCCTTCTTCTAATATGTCTAGAAATTATTTAGATATAGAAGTAAATAATGAAGAATCTAATTCTGATGAAGAAGAGGATGAGAAAAAAGAAAACCAAGATAATAATATCATAATGGATTCTTCAGAAGATGATATAATTGTTTAAGGAGGATTAGTAATGAGTGAAGATAAAAAAGCCAAACAAGCAAAATTAAAAGAAGAAAGAGAAAAGGCAAGACTTGAAAGAAGAGCAAGAAGAAAAAAAGGCTACGTTCCTGAAGAACAATTGATAAAGAGTTCTAATGAAGAAGTAAATTTTTTAGAAGAGAATAAATCATCCATAAAAGATTTGATGGCTCCTTCTGGAATTGATGCAAGTCACTATGATTATCTTGAAATATTTTCTAAGATATCTAGATTTGTTAGGACTTTTTATGTTACTGCTCTCCCAAGACAGGCAACATTTCCATACTTTTTAGCGGGAATATATGAGTTTGGTGATGTTAATACGTCTGTATACATAAATCCCGTATCAGAGACTGTTTCACAAAAAGATTTGAATAAGACTATTGTTGAACTTCAATCAGAAAGATATGTTGCTTCTGATAGAGGAGATATTAATAGGGCATCTGTACTTGCACAAAAGCAATCTGAAGCTGAAGCATTAAGAGATGAGATTGCTGCAGGATATAACAAACTTTTTGAGGCTACTATTATAGCAACGCTGTTTGCATATAGTAAAACAGAACTTGATAAAGCATCTGAATTACTTGCAATGGAAGCATCCAAAAATATGATCAGTATAAAAGCTACTTGGGCTTTACAAGAAGAAGCGTTTCAAAGTAATTTACCTTTAAATAAAAATAAACTTAGTAGAAAACATACTTTTGATAGGGGATCTATGTCAACTGTATTTCCATTCCTTTCATCAGATATTGGGCACGAAGTTGGTGTTCCGATAGGAATTAATAAACAGACTGGACTACCAGTTTTATTTGATAATTTCCATTCATCACTAACAAACTATAATATGATTATATTTGGTAAATCTGGTTCTGGAAAATCTGTTACAATAAAAACTATCATGGCAAGATCATCAATGCTAATGGGAGTTGAAAATCTTGTAATAGATGCCGAAGGTGAGTATGTTGTAGTTGCTGATTCATTAAATGGAATTAATGTTAATATCAGTCCTAATAGTAAGACCGTAATTAATATATTTGATATTGAACCGGAAGTAACTCGTGATGAAATAACTGGTAAAGATAGAATTGTATTAAATGTTGAAAATAAGGTAGAGGACGTTACTCAGGCACTACTTACAATGGCTCGTGGTGCTACAAGAAGTGCAGAAGTAAATGAGCTTACAAAACAAATCATTGCTGAGATTGTTGCTGAGCTTTATTCTAGAAATGGAATTACAAATGATATCAATTCTTTATATGTTGATGGACATACAGAACTTAATGTAATAGAAGGTACAACAAATGTTATCGGTACTGCTAAAAAGGCAATGCCTACTATTAGTGATTGGTATGATTTATTAGTTCAAAAATCACATGAAGATGCAAATGATACATATGCATATCACTATAATTATTTGCTAAAAGTTATGAGACAATATTGTAAAAAGTTTGATGGACAGATGGCATATTTTGATGGCCAATCTACATTTGAACTAATGGATGGAAATCCATTTATCAATATAAACTTATCACAATTAGAAGAAAAGTTTGCTAGACCACTAGCACAACAAATTTTACTTTCTTGGGTATGGGAAAAATATGTTAAAAAGAATAGTGAAAATAAAACAAAAGCTAGAAAGAAAAGGGTTCTTGTTGACGAGGCATGGATGTTACTTGACTATCCTGAAGCAGTTCAATTCTTAAATACAATGGCAAGACGTGCTAGAAAAAGAAATGTTTCTCTTGCAGTTGTTTCACAGAAATTCCAGGACTTCTATGAGAAAAAAGAGGCTCAGGCAGTTCTTACTTCATCAGAAGTAAAACTTTTCTTAGCACAGGATAAATCTGAAATACAATATTTAAAAGAAGTATTTAAATTAAGTGATGGTGAAACAGATTTCTTACTTACTTGCTCTAGGGGTGAGGGACTAATTAAAATTGGTCAAGAATCTGCTGTAATAGCAATTCAGCCAACTCAAAAAGAATTTGAGTTTGTTGAGACAAACTTATCTAAGATTATTGAACTTAGAAATCAAAAACAGGGGAATTAATTAATTTTTTAGAAATAGGTGATAAAAACATGAAAAAATGGTTTAAAAAGAATAAGAAAGTGATATTTACAGTATTAATAATGCTTGTTGTTGTATCTGTATTATCATCTTTCAATAGTAATGTGTTTGCTAAATTAACACATGAAGAAGAATTGATTGCAGAAGATGAATCCATTTGGGGAGATATTAGTAATTTCTTTGGTGGAATACTAAAAAGTATTTTGGATATTGGTTCGGGAGTTTTGGCAGCACCTTTTGCAACACTTTTAACGACTCTATCATTAATTATATTTTTAGTATTATATATTGTATTTGGATCACTGGGTATCAATGATGGATTTTTAAGTTTTCCATTTCCTGATAATATAGTATTTAATAGAATGTCTTTTTTTGATCCAAACTTTATTAATCCAACTGAGGTTAATGATCAAAGTGCTCCAGTATATATTTTACAAGGAACAATTTCAAGTTTATACTATACATTTTTTATCATTGCACTTACAGTATTTGTAATTGCTGCTATGATCATAGGTATAAAGCTTGCAATTAGTTCAATAGCTAGTGAAAAAGCTCAATATAAACAAGCACTAAATAATTGGGTATTTGGAATTATATTACTATTTACAGTTCATTTCTTAATGGCTGGAATATTTGCACTAAATGAAGGAATTGTTGAAGCGGCATATGATGTCGCGGGTACAATTGAATTTAGCTTTAGTCCACTTGAGGCAATACCTATTGCCGGACATGCCATTAATTCACTATTAGGAGGAATTTCAGATCTTCTTGGAAACTTTGGCTTGGATGTAAATTTACAACCAACAGTAAGTTTATCAGGATATTCGGGATTACTACTTATGTTTGTTATTAAGGCATTAGGAGGAGATCTTGTATCTTCAATTATATTACTTATTTTACTTGGTCAAACAGTTGCCCTAGTAGTAATGTATATAAAAAGATTATTCTATAGTATTTTCTTAGGAATGTTAGCACCACTGATTGTGGCTGTTGATGTTATTAGAAAATCAATCAGTTAAAAATATTGTGGAGGTAAAAAAATGGGAAATGATAAATCAGGTGGAATATTTTCTAATTGGCTTAAAAATTTTAGTATAATTGTATTTACTCAAGCTTTTCATGCAGTATTTTTAATGTTTATCATGAAATTCCTATCAATTGTTTCTGGTGGCAGTGTATCAAATGCAGATGGTGGAAATTTTGCTGAAAAACAAGGTATACTCGCTATCGTATCAATTGCTGGAATGTGGGGATTAATAAAACTTGAAAAGTTTGTAAAAGGACTTTTCGGAATACAAGAGTCTAAGATGATGGGCGGAATAGGTGAAAACCTAGGAAAATCTATGATGGCAATAAGATCTGGTATTGATCTTGCCAAAAGAACAAAAGAGCCATTTGACAAACATAAGGAGGCTCAGAAAAATGTTGAAGCAAAAAGAAAAGCATACAATAGAGCTTTGGATATGCAAAAAGCTGGTGCAAAGAGTAATGCAGCAGCAGCTAGTACTAATGTAAACTCTGCTATTGGTGGAACGACTTCTAATCAGAATCTTAATGTTGCTGGAAATAATCCAGCTTTAGGGGCTGGTAGCGGAAATGGAGTAGGAAATGTTCAGTTAACAGATGACGCTCTAAATAGATTAATCATGGCACTTGAGAATAATTCAGCAGCTCTTCAACAGGGAGCATCAAATTCTAGTGCCGCAAATGATTTGAAAAATCAATGGGCTGTTGATGATGCGTATAAAGAATTACAAGATGCTCAAAGAGATGAAGAAGCATGGAGAAAGAAGAGAGTTACAAGACTTGCTACAACAGTAGCAGCTGGAGCTATGGGAATTGGAGCAACGGATAATATAGGAGATGCAGTAACATTTGCTAACCTTGCTGATAAGCCAATGGATTGGTATACTGATAGAAAAGTTGATAAAACTGCAAATATCAATACTGCAAAGCGAATTAAAAAGGATTATGATGCTACACAAGATCAGTTAAAGAAAATCAATGATAGCTATAATAATGTTACTAATAATGGTACTAGAGAAGTAAGTGCTGCTACAAAAGCTCAATATAAACGAGTACAAGAAAAATACACAAAACAGGCACAGTCACAGGCAGCAGCAGCGCAAAGTTATTTAAATGAAATACCAAATAACGTTTTGGCAGAAGCTAGCAAAACTTGGCTTGAAATGACTGATAGTACACCTGTAAAAGTTAGCAAACGAGAAGGAAAATTTGGATATGCTCCTAGTCTTAATTCTTCATTTAATAAGACTGTAAAAAGAGAAGTAAGAGATACAATTAATGATGTTAGAAGAAAACCTATTCAAAGAAATATAGATAATGTAGATGACTTATAATTGATAGGAGGATAATATATGAATGAAGAGAGAAATAAATTGATAAAGTTTGCAATTGTATTTATGTTTATTATATTACTTATATTTCTAGTAGTTACATTTATTAGTAATATGGTAAAAGACTATAAAGATAGTAAACAAACCGCTGTGGAAAGCATTGAAAATATAGATGAATATATCATAAAAGAAAACATTATTACTGAAACAGAAGTAAAAGAATCAAATTTAGTAAAAGATTATAAGACATTCTACACTTTACAAAACGCAATTAATAATTATATATCTGCATTACTTGAAGGAAAATATGATAAAACATATTCTATCACTACGCAAGATATTAGAGCAAAATATGATAAGGCTACATATGTTGAAAAAATAAAAGCTTATACACAAGAAAACTTTGTAGGATATGATAGTGATGATATATATGATAATGTAGATAATTTAAAATATTTGTATTTGGTGAGTGATAATGTATATATTGGAGAAATAGAGAATATAAGTGGTGAGCTTCTAAAGATTGGTATTGTTATTAATAGTGCCGAAAATACATATAGAGTATTTTATGTTGAAATATAGGGGGTAGAAAATAATGAGTGACTTTTTTGACGATAGAAGAGTTGTTGTTGCATGTATAATTGGTATTGTCGTTGTTTTAGCTGTATCTATTATTTCAATTACTATTGTATGGCAAGCAAATCTTAGTGGAGTAGCTAGTAATACTGTAGAAAATGGAAATACAAATATAGAGGAAAGTTCAGATATAGGAAAATATCGTGTAGTTAGTATTTCTAAAGAAGATCAATTGAAAAAATATGCTGTAGATTTAGCATCTAAAATAGAATTTAGTGACATTGATGCAATATATGAATTATTAGACCCTGGATATGTAGAATATTTTAATATCACTAATGAGGCATTCAAAGCTAAATTGGAAGGTAAAGGAATTTTAGGTAAAAAGTTAGACATGACAAATTATATTTATACAACGCTAAATGATATGAATGTATATTCTTTAAAGTATACAAATAGTGATAAATCTTTAAATGGAAGTATTAATATAATTGAAAAGTCTCCAAATAATTATACAATTGCATTTGACGACTTCGTAGCATATAATAAAGAACCAAGAGAGTTTATACAAGATGGATTAAAGTTTACAATTTATGATCAAGCTTGGTTCAATACTAAATATAAATTAAAAGCAACTTTTAAGAACTTAAATGAAAGCAGTTATATTGTTAATTCATCAAGATTATATGAGAATAATTATATCAAACTTAGTAATTTGTCTGAAGTAAGAACAATGAGTACTGTCCTTGCGGGTGACTCTATCAGATTAGATAAAGGAGCAGAGATGAATTATTCGCTTGAATTTAATATATCAGAATTTAGTTTTTCTACAATAAGATCATTTATCATTAAAGATGTTAAATCTGTGGATACAGATATATCGAAAGATTATGAATTTACAATATAGATTAGTACCATAAGGAAATTCCTTATGGTATTGTAATAAAGAGTGTTGATAAGATAATAAATATACTTAATATTTAAATAAATAAGAGTTAAATTTAGGAGAAGGAAAGTTATGAGTAAAATAAGAAAAAATAGAAAAAACAAATATACAATTGAAGAATTGGAAAAAATGAAAGATACACAACAAGTGATCGACATGTATATTGAGCTTATCGATGAAAATTTAAATATGATTGGAATTATTGGAAATGATATAAAAGCAACAATTCCAAGAAATGAGGCCTCAAGTATTGTTGGAGATGATGGAATGGTTGAGGAAAGACATATTTTGAATAAGAAAAATAAAGTTATTCCAGTTTGTATCAAAGAGATCATTAAAAATGATGATGGCTCATTTGAGCTAATTATGTCTAAAAGAATGCTTGAAATAAAGGTTAGAAAATGGATGTATATGCATTTAAAACCTGGGATGAAACTTAGGGGAGTTGTTGTTTCTACTACTGAATATGCTGCTTTTGTTGATGTGGGTGGTGGTGTAACAGGAATTCTAAAATTACAGGATATGTCTGATTCACTTCTTCAGAACGCAAGTGATATGTTTAAAGTGAGTCAAAGAATAGAAGTAGTAGTTAAAAAGTATGATAGAGATACGGGAAGAATAGAGTTATCATATAAAGAATTGCTTGGTAGTTTTGAAGATAATATCAAGAAATATCATGAGGGTGACATTGTTGACGGAATTGTAAGAAATAGAATAAAATCAGGAGTATTTGTTGAACTTCAGCCTAATTTAGTTGGGCTTGCAGAGCATGTTAATGGAATAGAATATGGACAAAAAGTTTTGGTTAGTATAAAAAGAATTATTCCAGAGAAGAAAAAAATTAAGCTGATCATTATTGGTTAGAACAAATTTTCTATTATTACTTGAAAAAATGCTAATAATGGTATATACTATTAACATAGTATAACATAAAAATGTTATACTTATTGTTCAGAATGCTTTTGCATTTTGAATCTGCTGTTAAATTTTAAAATTAAATTTAAGGAGAGATGAGTATTTATGGTAAATGATAAAGAAGTAAAAACATTGGTATCACCTTTTGCGGTTAGAGAAGATGAGAAAAAGGTGTATGATGGAAAAGATGGGTTTGCATCTGTCAATCAAGTTGTATTTAAAATGGATATGGGATATATAAATGAATCACATATAAAAGCACTAGAAGTTGTAAATGAATTTGGATTTGTTACATCAAGACAAGTAACCCAAATACTAGATATTAGAGGAAAACTGAATGATATAGAAGAAGATAAAAAGCAAAATAAAGTGGCTAAATGGTTAGAAGATTTAACGAAATCTAAGGTAATAGCAAGATATTATTTCCAAAGTGAATCGGGAAAAAGTTCATATAGAGCTTATTGTATTGATAAAATTGCTACATATATATTAAAGCAAAGGAATATACCTACTTTGTGGCAGCCAACTGACAATACTAAGCCTGCATATGCAGTAAAGAGAAAATTAGCTGGCAATCAAATCATTATTGCTTATATGCAAAAAGTTGCAGCTTTTTCAAGTTCAAATCCTAATGTTTTGTTATATTCTAAAAAATATAATGTAAAATTTAAACCAACTGGTGGTTTAATTACTTTAAAAGAAGGTGCTGATGAAGTTAATTTTGTTTTTGAAGTCGTAAGAAGAAACGATGACTGGCAAAATATGTTTGCTGAAAAAGTTCAATTGTATTCAGACTTTTATGAGAATTTTACAAGAAATGATGCAGGATTTTATGATAAACCTCAGATCGTTTTTGTTGGTGAAGATATACAGCACATTGCTGAAATGTTTAGAATTATTAAAAAAGTAGGAATGGTATTAGAAGATAGTGAGATGTACTTTACCACTGAGCTAAAACATTTAGATGAAAATCTAGAAAACACAATTAGTGTCTTTGAACTAGATCCAGATACAAAAAAATATAAAGTTGTAGTAAAACCACTTGATATTTTAAAACCTGGTGAAAATAAATCAAATTCCAATACAAATCTTAATGTGGATATGAAGTTTAATGCAAATATGATTATAGAATAAATTAAAAGACTTATTTTCGAATAAGTCTTTTTTTCATTTAATATATATGCTATAATGAAGAAAAAAAGTGTCTATAAATAATTTTAAGGAGGTTTTGGTATGGTAAAAAATGTAAAAAATCTAAGTTACTGGTCAGATAAAATCTTTATTGAAAATGTACGCCTCCTAGAAGAGTTACAATGTATAGAAAAGGGAATGAAGTATCAATCTTTGATTAAGGAATTAAGAAAAGATCTTATGGTAAACGTTGGATATATTATGTATACTTTAGCGAGCGTGTCAGAAGATAGTCTTGGATTTTTTGATGAGAATGGTGTCATCAACATTTATAAGTGGAATTTGTATTTTGAGCTTGCCATAGAAATCAAGTTAAAAATATTAATTCCTAGAAATATTACGATTAATGAGTATATTAGTAGTATCGAGTAAAAGGGCTTATATATAGCCCTTTTTTCGTATATTTCATGTTTTTTCTACATATTACTTGCAAAAAAATATGACTTATTATACAATAAAAAGTGATATATCATAAAGTTTGAAAAGTTAATATTTAAGTGAGGTGAAGATAAGTGTCAATGGATGATGACAAAAGATATAATGAGCCTGATGATGATGATATAGAGCTAGATGATGAAGAGGAATTAGAAGGTGGATCATCAGGTGGAGGCAGTGATACTACATTAAAAGAAGATGTAGAGGATGCTAAGAAAAAAGTAAAAAAGGTTCAAGATGAGTATAAGAAGATACAAGAAGAAAAATTAAAGAATTTAGATAATAATGCAAGAGAGATTAGTCAAAATTTAAGTAAAGACGCAAGTAAAAAAGGAGCAGAAAAAGCAGGGAAAGAGGCAGCAAAACAAGGAGGAAAAGAACTAAGTAAGGAAGCAGGAAAAGAAGTATTAACTGAAGGCGTAAAGCATGCTGGAAAAGAGGTTGCCAAGGAGGGCGCAAAACAAGCAGGAAAAGAACTTGCTAAAGAAGGTACAAAACAGGGAGTATTAAAGACTGCAGAGATGGCAGGCCTATCTATTCCGTACTTAAATCTTGCAATTATTGCATTAGAAGCATTGATGGCAATAAAGAAAATTGGAACAAAAATAAAAAGTAAGATTACTGGGAAATCAGAAGAGGAGTTAAAAGAAGAAAAGAAAAAGAGAAGAAGATTAATTTTATTAATCTTATTGATATTTTTTGTTTCAATATTTGGAGAACTTAGTAAGTTTGCTTTAAGTGAAACTGTAGTAACGGATATAGAAGCTTTAATAAAAAGAAGAGAAAAAAGATATGGTGAAGGTTTCAATATGACCAGAACTACTAGCGATGGAGCAACAGAAAATTATAAACCATTGATACTATTCTCAAAAGATGAATATGACGAAACAATCAATAAAGATTATGATAATGATATATGCTATTTAACAATGTTAA
>JAUNGP010000021.1 GCA_030524345.1 Clostridia bacterium
TAGTTACCATAATCTTCACTCTTTCTGTAATCTTTTAGATTACATTTTTATATTATCATTTCTACTTAAAATTTTCAAGTTTTTCTATTTATTTTATAATATATTTATTGTCTTAGTTTTTCCTATATGCTATAATCTTTCCTGAGGAGAGGATATATATGAAAAAAATTATTTTTATCATCGTTACTGTGATCATAATTATCTGCCTTGGAATTGCTGGATACTTTGGAATCAAATATTTAACAGCTCCAACAGATATTACCATAACTTTAAATGATGAAATACTGGACGTAGACAAAATAGATGATGTTTTAACATATAATGAAGACTTAGTGATATCTTGGGATAATGAACATTATAAAGTGAATTGTAATGGGATTGAAATCATACCAGGAAGCTATATTTATGAAAGTGGAACTTACACTTTTCATTTTCAATTCAAAGATGTAGAAAAAACTTTTCAAGTACTAATCAATAAAGATTTAACTTTTACATTACAAGATTATGAAGGAAATACCATTCATAATTATTCTACTAATTATAAACCATTTATGATTATAACGGAGGATGAATTAAAGGTAAACAACACAAATTTTGATACAACAAGTGGTATTTATAAAATTGGAGACTATAAAATTACTTCCAAAAACTTTGATCCATGTATTGTCAAAATAAACGGAATTAATCAAATGAATGAATATAATTTCTACTTAACTTCTAATACATTATCAACATTATATTCTGCATTTAACTTGATCAATACAGATACACCAACCTATATTTGGTATGGTAATTCTAGTCCATTAAACAATGAAGTTTTAAGTCAAAATGAGAACATAACGCTTTCTGAATATCTTGGTGATTCCTCTAAATTAATTACCGATGTCATCCCAAGTGTAAAAGCAAAAATAAAAGAAATATTAGAAACAAATAAAAATGCATACTTTCATTTATACACAGATGACTCTATGTATTGGATAGAATTTCCATTATTTGCAGAAATCGGTTTAGACGATACTAGATATGATATCACTTATTATTCTACTGGTATGAAAAGTTATGCTTTTGACGAACTAGGATATAGTTACACTAGCGAAGATGGTTACAAAACTTTTTTGCAAGCACAAGAAGATCAACTAAAGTTATTAAATAATATAAAATCTAACAAATACAAAGCTACCAATGAATATTTACTTGGATATCTTCCTAATAAATATGAATATATAAATGATTATATATTAACCTCAACATTTAGAAATAATATAACATATGTATTGGAATATCCTGAATTATTAAAATTTAAAGATAGTAAAATTACAAATATATTAAAAGAAAATGAAAATATATATCAGTCAACACTCACTGAAATGTACAATAGTTTAAATGACATGCAAAAGCAGTTATTTTTACAATATGTAAATTTTGACAAATTAGAGCTAGACTCTATGTATTTTAATCAAGACAATAATAAAGATTATTTAGTAATAGTTGTAAATGATTCAATTAATGGTGATTATACACAAGAAGAGCTTTTAGAACTATTAAACACAGTAAAAGAAAATTATGGAAATGACTATAACTTATTATTAAAATCATCAACTACTTTAAATGACGACAATACGAAAATGCTAAATGATTTACAAATCGCCATTTTACCATCAGACTTACCACTAGAGATAATTATGCTTATCTATGATAATTTAAAAATTGGAGGATTTCCTAATTCATCATTTCTATCTGCACCAAAAGGAAATACACTTTTCTTCTTTGCAAAAAATAAAGATGAATTAATCTCTCCATTCAATACACTATATCACGATTTATTTAATGAAACTACTTTCATTAGTCCAAGAAAAGAACCAGAATAAGTCAAACGAACACCTTCAATATTTCATTGAAGGTGTTTTTTGATATATTATTTTAAATATGTATCAAGTGAATCATTTCTATACTCTAAAACAGGCATTTCACAAGTTGGTACAAAACCTGGTTTTGCATTAATAACATCTGGAATACGATTTACAATTGTTGCACAAGTAAGTTCAACTGTTGCAGGTCTTGAAATAGTAACTGTTGTATCAGGTTCTCCATAGATAGTCCATTCATTTTTATCATATTCATCTGGAGCATATACTTTTCCAATACATTCAGATTCAATCACAATTCCTTCTTTTGTAGTTGATGTAACTACTGCAGACATACCTGTAGCATATCCTGCCGGTACTGTCATTCCAAGTGTTGAAGATTCAAGATCTGTATCATGTGTTTGTGGTACTGTCTTTTGAGTTTGAGACTCAATATGAAGTCCTAATTTTTCAGCAAGCCATCCATTTACATTCCACATATATGATGGTAGATATTCTCCCTTTTCTATTACCGCTTGTCTTTCTTCATCAGATATTCTATCAACAGAAGCGACTACTTTATCAAATCCATCAAGTGAAAGTCCTGCTCCATGAGCACGTGCTAAAGCAATTCCATAATCCTCAACATTGTAACTTGAACTTCCTTTTATTTTGGTAATATTATGTGTAGATCCAGCAATTGTTGCAATTAAATTGCCCCAATAAACATCTTGATATCCAGCACCTGTTAAAGTACAACCTGTAGATTTAGCAAGTTCATCTAATTCTTTTGTCATATTTGGGATTGAGTTCATTGGATAAAATGCCTCTTCACAAGTAGAAATAGCATTAATTCCAAGACGTGCACACATTTTAAAGGCTTCATATACATCAACCATTAAACTCATAGTTGTGATAATACAAATATCAGGTTTAATTTCTTTTAAAACGTTTTCTGCATTACTTGCATCAAATATATTGACACCTCTATTTTCTCCTCCAATAACAGTAGAAATATCTTTTCCAATAAGATCCTTATTGATGTCAAAGGCTGCAACGATTTCAGCACCTTTCTCATATACATATCTCATTGTATATACTGACATTTTTCCACACCCATATTGGGCAACTCTAATTTTTTTACTCATACTCTTTCCTCCTAAAAATCTATTTTAAAACTTATAACATAAGTTATAATGTTTTAACAAATTAATATTAAAAAGCACCACCGCCACCGGCCACCACCGGCCGCCGCCACCAGAACCTCCTCCAGATGAACCACCTGATGAACTAGTTCCAGTAGAGCTAGATATAGAACTAGATATATATGTAGAATGTATAGCCATACTATATACTGGATAATTGATATAGATACTATCCTCACTATATCCGTCTTTGATTAATTCCTCTTTTATTTCCTTTGAGACTTTATCCGCAATTCCAAAAAGGGATGCAAACACTAAATATTTCTCCCACAAATGAATTTCAATTGGATATCGATCTTTAATCAAACTATATTCTTTTAAATATTTTTCTAGCCCACTTAATTTTTCAGCCTCTTCTAGATATTCTTTCTTTAAGCTTTTGGCAGAAAATGCAAATGATATGTTCAGTATAAAATAAATAATATATATAAATAGCCAAATGCCAAAATTTTCCATTTTCAGGTCAAAATTTAATGGTGAAACAAAGAATAGATTAATGAAAAGTAAACCTCCTAATATTAGTCCAGTAATTAGGGAAAATCTTTTTAGCCATTTAGGTGCTTTATCATATATTTTATCCTCCTTATCACTATCTAACATCTTATATTTAAAAATAAGTTTATTAGATAGAGAATGCTTCTTAGTAAGCTCTTTTAATTGTTCATTTAACTCTATACTAGTATTTTTAAATTCTGCAATATTTATACCAAACTCTGCTTTTTCATTAAATAAAAAATTTAATATTAAAATTTCATATTTTGTAAGCTTGCTATAATCTGCCTCTTTATTTAGTTCCATAAAATACTCATAATCTATCTTATCCATCAAACCTTTCTTCTCTTTTTTCTTCGCATTCATCAGAATATATTTCTTATTTACTAAATCAAGTAATGTAGCTAAAAACAAACTATTACTGCTATATGTATTACTACTACCTAACATCAAATGATACATATCTAAAGAATATTTTTCTGGTATATCTCTAAAATAAGCTAATTCCTTTTTCTTTTTTCTTCCTTTAGAACTTACCTTTACTGAGGCTATAATAACAACAATAAAAAATATTACTCCTACTATAAATATTACAACAAAAACTACATTACTAATATGATATTTTATTTTATCAAAATTCATTTTCGTTTCGATTTGATCTAACTCATCAAAATCATAATTTTGCTCTACATTTTTAGAAGAATAGAAAGTAGAAACTCTTGGAAATACAATTCTTGCATCTAGTGCTCTACTAGCAGGCAAATAATCTGCTGTGATATAAATACTATCATCTACAATCTTAGTCTCAAAAGAAGAATAGCTATGAGGATAAACTAAAACTCCTTGCATAGAATTAAGACCTTCAAAATCGATTTTTATCTCTAGATTTTGAATGCTACATTCCCAGTCACCCCCGATAAAGTTCCAATACAGTTCACAGGCATTTTGATACAGTACAGTAACATCTTCAATATCATAAACATATTTTACATACTTTTTATTACCGCTACTTACTGGACTATAAAGTTTTATTTTCGTTCTATATCCATTATCTACATAGTCCTCTACAGAAAAATAGCCATTCATTCCATTGAATAGGTAGCTCTCATCTTTTTGAAGTGCTAGTCTCAAATGATCAAATCCTGTGTCAGAATAATAGGCTTCTATATTAGAAATTTGACTTGCTTGATATCTAGAAGAGGTTGCTTTCATATTATCCTTTTGACCAAAAAATTGATAACTATATAATATATCTCTAAATAGACCATTCATAGAAGAATCAAAATCGTATTCAATATATTCTTCCACATGTAAACTCGCGTCCTCCATAATTTTGACATGAATCTTATAATCTGTTATTTGGTAATCTGCTGCAAAACAATTTTTATAACAGAATGATATAACAAATATTAAGATAGCTGATATACACAGTTTTTTGATTTTTTTCATACTTTCCCTCCACTTACTTTTCTATCATCACTATTTTTACTGCACTCACACTACTATTTTTAACTTCATTTTCCTTACAAAAAATTCTTACGATATTTCCCACTTTTAAATCTTTAATACTAATATCACTACTTCCCATATAGCCATCTATAATTTCAGTATTTTTATGAATCTTAACTTGTATATTTCCTCTTCCACCTTTATTGTATGAACTAGTGATAGAATATAAATTAATTCTATTATTTTCAATTTTTTCTATTTTTCCATATACATATTCATAATGATTTTCAACATCAAAATAATTATGTCTTTGATATATATGAAAAATACCAAATGTTATCCCCCCAACAAAGGCAATAGCAAAAACAATTTTAACATACATCCAAGATTTTTTCCTCTTTTTTAAAATAAAAAAGAGAATCACTGCTAACAATAAAATAGTTACGATAATAAGAGAAGTAGTATCAAAAAAATGATACATAAATTCATCCATACATATACCCTAATTTAAACCTTTCAACGTTAAGCTTACTTTTCCTTTTTCTTTATCAATTCCAATCACTCTAACATTTACAATATCTCCTGTAGATACAACTTCCATGGGATCTTTTATAAATTTGTCACTCATTTCAGATATATGAACTAGTGCAGAATTTTTAATTCCAATATCGATAAAGGCTCCAAAACCTGTTACATTTCTTACGGTTCCTTTCAGAATCATTCCCTCTTTTAAATCTTCAAGTTTTAATACGTCACTTTTAAGTATTGGTTTTGGTAACTCATCCCTTGGATCTCTTCCAGGCTTTTTTAATTCTTTAATGATATCTTCTACTGTTGGTACCCCAACATTTAACTTTTGCGCCTCTTTTTCTACATTAATAGCATTTAACTTTGGTGATATTTCTCTCATCCTTTTGATATCTAAATTTGATAGATCATATCCGATATCTTTTAATAGTTCCTTTGCTACTTGATATGATTCTGGATGTACCATAGTATTATCTAGTATGTTTTCTGACTCAGGCACCTTTAAAAATCCAGCACATTGAACAAAGGCTCTCTTCCCTAATTTTGGCACTTCTAATAACTCTTCCCTAGAAGTGAATTTTCCATGTTCTTCTCTATATTTTACAATATTATGAGAAACTGTATGATTAACACCTGAAACATATGAAAGTAATGATGGAGTGGCAGTATTTAAGTCCACACCTACACTATTTACTGCATCTTCTACAATTCCTTCAAGTTTACTTTCAAGTCTTTTTTGATTGACATCATGTTGATATTGACCAACACCAATACTTTTAGGCGTAATCTTTACAAGTTCTGCCATCGGATCCTGCAAACGTCTTGCTATCGATATGGCTCCTCTAATAGAAACGTTCACATCAGGATACTCCTCGGATGCAAGTTCTGATGCGGAATAAACAGATGCACCAGCTTCACTGACAATTGTATAATACACTTCTCTTTTTACTTTCTTAATCAAATCTGCAATAAATTTTTCTGACTCTCTAGAAGCAGTACCATTTCCAATTGCAATCATATCTACTTTATATTTTTCAATCATTTCTGTTAATATTTGTGTTGCACCCTCTATATCCTCTTGAGGTAGTGTTGGATACACAGTATTATATCCTAATAGTTTTCCAGTCTCATCAATTACTGCTACTTTACAACCGGTCCTATAAGCAGGGTCAAATCCCATAACGACTTTATCTTTTAGAGGAGCACTTAAAATTAAACTTTTTAAATTAACACCAAATACCTCAATTGCTTTATCCGATGCTACTTCAAATTTATCTGCTCTTATTTCTCTTTCAATAGAGGGTTTTATTAATCTTTTATATGAATCTTTGATTGCCTCTATCACTTTCTCTTTATAAATGCTTTCTCCAGTGATGATCCTTCTGATCAAGTAATTTTCCATTCGTAAATCATCTACTTCTAGCTTTACTTTTAGAAATCCTTCCTTTTCTCCACGATTCATTGCAAGTACTCTATGCGAAGGAATCCATTTTACATTTTCGGAAAAATGGTAGTACATATCATAAGTAGACTTTTTCTCCTCATCTACTGCTGTAGATACGATCTTTCCTGTCATGTACGATATTCTTCTGATATTTTTTCTGTAACTTGCATTATCTGATATCATCTCGGCAATTATGTCTTGCGCGCCAAGAATTGCTTCTTCTACATCTTTTACACCTTTGTCCGCATTTACATATTCTCGAGCTATCTCATATAGATTTCCAGATTTTTCTTTTTGTTCCAACATTTGAAGCGCCAAAGGTTCTAATCCTCTTTCTTTTGCAATAGTAGCTCTGGTCCTCTTTTTCTGTTTATATGGTCTATATAAATCTTCAACTTCTGTTAAAATATTAGCATTTTGTATGTCATTTTTTAAAGCTTCGGTAAGCTTTCCTTGCTCTTCTATTAGTCTTATTACTTCTTCTTTTCTAAGTTCTAAATTTCTTAAATACGTAAGTCTATCGTTTAGTTTTCTTAGTGTTTCATCATCTAAATTTCCTGTTACTTCTTTTCTATATCTAGCAATAAAAGGTATTGTATTTCCTTCATCAATTAACTTTACTGTTCTTTCTACTTGAAATGTTTTTATTCCTAGTTCTTCTGCTATTTTCGTTGCTATATCCCTCATTCAAATCTTCCCCTTACAATCTAGCTTAATTATATCTTATATAAAATAATATTTCAAGTAAATAAAATATAGTTATGATAAGAAAAAAATAAATCTTTTTACTATATCAGAGTACATATTACCATTTCAATGATTTTACACATATGGTAAACATAACTTTACTTTATATCATATTTGTGATATAATAAGCACGTATCTATTTTTATGTAATGATTTAATAACTTCATTACACCAACATTCCCACATTATGGAGGACGCATATGGAAAATATAAGTAAAGAGCAAATGGAACTCACAGCAGAAAATGTTTATACAGTCTTCAAAAATTGTCTCTATCAAAAGAAGGAAATCCAAGATGAAAAATTTGCTGATGAATGTATCCATGTATCTGGGATCGTCAATGACTTTATTTTTCACCCTGAGAGGTTAATGGCTGAAAAAGACCACATAGAACAAATGCTTTCTGATCTTCCCGACGAGTTCAAACATGGCTGGACCTTCCTAAATCTTTGCCAGACTAAGAGTGGCAAACAGTGGACAGATTTACATCAGACAATGGAAATACTGATGGCATTAGGAATTGCAATTGGAAAAATTGCCTATTGTTGCCCGAGAGAATATTGGGGAGTCCTGCCTGGTGGTGTTCCCTATATTGTTCTTAAATTGTAAAAAATATTCCCCAAGTTTTAATACAACTTGGGGAATGTTTCATCTCCCTTGATCCCATCTATAATGACCGTTCACTGGTTTAAACTGGATCAAAAGTTCTAATATATCTTCTTCTCTTTTTGGCTGGCCAGAATTATGAATTAAATAAGGAATTCCCTTTTTGTTTCTTTTATCAGATATAATCCCAATATGTGAATCATCATTTCCAAAAATGACAATATCTCCAGCTTGCCACTGCTCTATCTTATAGATATCATTTGTTAGAACAGTCGCATATCGTTCAAAAAACACTTTTAAATTTCGCACTCTTCTAAAGTCAATATTGGGATCTGGATTTCCGTTTGTTGCCGGATATAAAGATACATTATTTTTAATATCTTCATCAATTAAATCTTTTAAATTATACCCCGCATTTTGAAAAGCTCTCCAAATGACATCTGTACATACACCTATATTGTCACTTGGATATCCACCTACTGTATATGAATTTGCCTCATATTTTGGTTTGTTAAGAGCATCTTTTCTAGCACCAAGCATAATATCTGTAAAGTCATCGATTCCATTAAGATTTTTATCATACTCGCTCTTCACGCTCACAATATTAAAATCTTCAGCACTATATGCTTTCTTAGGAATGTATCCTAGTATATTCAGTATCTCAAAAATGATGATCAGCAAAATAACAGTCATGATCACAATCAAACATCTCAAAGTTTTTTTCAACATAAATTCCACCCTATTTATAATAATTGGTAATATCTTTATAGTAGCTTATTTTAATCTTTTAATAATTGTTCTCATATTTTCTTCATCTATAAATTCATTGATCACTTCAAATTTTTCTTCTGGTAAAAGCTCCTCTATAAATTCAACAGAAGGTGCATAATAAAAAGAACCACCTATTTTTAAACCTTCCAGTATTCTCATAAAGGTAGTAGCATATTCCATATATTCTCCTTCATCACTTAAGTGATTTTGCAAAAAATGCTTTGTAAATGCAAGATTAGAAAGTATCATATCATACTCCATACTTCCAAAATCTTTTTCCAACCAATCTTCTTTTTCCAAGAATTCGTTTTCTTCAACATCCATATCGAGACCATAAGCCTCTATATTTTTACTCCTTAAATATTTTACTAAATCCGCACTTTTTGTGCAGCCAATCTCTAAGACTTTTCCCTGAACTTTTTCTTCATCGATTCCAAGTACGTCTAAAACGAAAGTGGGACTATATGAAATAGTCTTTTCATGATCATGAGAAGAGTGACAATCCTCTTTTCCAAGTAAGCCTATTAATTCTTTTACCCTTTCAAAATGTGCCTTTGTAATTTGCATTTCACTTAATTCTTCATCTGCGATATCTTCTATTAAATCTTGATATAAAATTAAAATGTGCTCTAAATCGTGCTTCGTAAATTTTATTTTACGATTTCCTTTTACAATCTGTTCCATAAAATTTTTAGATAACATTTCAATGAGTTTGTTATAATCTTTATCATTCAAATCTTTCCTAATTTTTTCTCTTTCATCTGTATTTTTTTCAAATTTCATACTGTCTTCTTTATCAAGTACGATATCTTCAAATCTAGATCCTTCAAAGTTTGTTACGATATATCTATATATTTTCTCAATATCCATAAGTTCCTCCTAAAATAAATCAATTTTAACTATTATATTACAGATCGCCTGTTTTTTCAATAGAAAAAATAATGAAGGAATGTAAACAAAAAGAAACAGGAATTTTTCCTGTTTCCATTGATTATATACTTTTTTTCCACATACCATGTAAATTACAATATGAATATACATCAAAATGAGCAGAATCTATATTTTCTATTTCAAAAGTTGGTGTGTCTTTTGGTGTTAAATATTTTCTATAAATTGTTCCTTTTTCTGTTACAACATATATTGCTTTGATATAATGTTCTTCAGTCATAGGATGTATTACTTCACCAATGCTTATCTTAACTGTATTTCCATTCATCTCAACATACGGTACATGCTTTTCTACTGCTGCATCTACTGTATTTGGAACAAGTTCTTTTAACCCTTCTTTATCAAGATGAATGTCATGATTTTGTAAATTTGTAATTTCTACAAGATTATCACATTTTTCACAATAATAGAATTTTATATTCATCATAATGTTTCCTCCTTATATATAAAAGTCAAACATCAAATTGTTTGACTTTTTATAATTAATAATTTTCTGCTTTAATCTCAAAATAACTTTGTGGATGAGAACATACAGGGCAAACAGCTGGAGCAGATACTGCTACATGAATATGGCCACAGTTTCTACATTTCCACATTTTAACTTCACCACATTCAAATACTTTTCCTTCTTCAACGTTTGCAAGTAATTTTTTGTATCTTTCCTCATGTTCTTTCTCTATTTTACCAACAGCTTCAAATAGATAAGCAATACGAGTAAATCCTTCTTCTTTTGCAGTTTCTGCAAATCCTGCATACATATCAGTCCACTCATAGTTTTCTCCTGCTGCTGCATCCTTTAGGTTTTCAGTTGTTGTTGGAATATCACCATCATGTAATAGTTTAAACCACATTTTTGCATGCTCTTTTTCATTATCAGCTGTCTCTTCAAATATAGCTGCTATTTGTTCATATCCTTCCTTTTTCGCTTTAGAAGCATAATATGTATATTTGTTTCTAGCTTGTGATTCTCCAGCAAAAGCTGCCATTAAATTTGCTTCTGTTTTTGATCCTTTTAAATCCATAATAAATCCTCCTTTAACTATTTATTACAATCTTTACATATAGTATTAAAAATAATATCATGAGATAAAATCTCAAGATCTAGCACCTGACTGACTTTCTTATCGATATCTCCCAAGTAGTCAATTTTTGCATCCGTAATTTTACCACATTTGGTACATATGGCATGATAATGATGAGAAGTATCATAATCAAATCTATCTTTCCCATCAGCTATCTTTATTCTATTTATATCACCTTGCTCAGATAAAAATACAAGATTTCTATAAACAGTTCCAAGACTAATCTTTGGATTTTTCTTTCGTACCTCTTGATAGACAGTCTCAGCAGTAGGATGCGTCCTTACAGATTTTACAAACTCTAAAATCTGTTCTCGCTGTCTAGAATATTTCATATACTATATCTCCATTTCTAAATAGTAATAATTACTATTTTCTATACTATTTTATCTCATTACATTTCAAAAGTCAAGAAAAATAGATAAGTTTTTCCCTTATCTATTTCCTAATTTCTTCTTTTAATTTTTCAGCCTTTTTAGCATCCATATTATCATACTTTACCATGGCATCTATTACTTGTATTTGTCTTTGAATCGTAAGGTCCGTATGATTACTTAAAGCATATACACTTGGCGCATTTGGAATTCCTGCAAGTAATGTACATTCTTCTAAAGTCATGTCTTTAGGTTCTTTGTTAAGATACCCAATAGATGCTTCTCTTATCCCATAAAATCCATCTCCAAAATATGATATATTCATATACATTTCCAAAATCTCATCTTTTGAACACATCTGCTCAAGCTCTAATGCTACAAAAAGTTCTGCTATTTTTCTAGTAAATAATTTCTCCTGTGAAAAATACATATTTTTAGCAAGCTGTTGCGTAATCGTGCTTCCACCTTCTGCAAGGCTCATCGTAGAAATATTAGTAATCACTGCTCTTGATAAAGCAATAACATCCACTCCAAAATGGCTATAAAATCTATGATCTTCTACAGAGATAACTGCGTCTTTATATTCTTTTGGTATCTCATCTAAAGTAACATAATTTTCGTCCGATTTAATTTCCTCTATCTTTTCTTCTATACTCATTTTACTAATAGCATCTTGATACATTTGATACCCATTATAGCCAATAATTCCACCAATAGCAATACAGAAGATTAGACAAAACAAAATGATATTTCTTATCAGTTTTAATAACCTTCTCAAACATTTCACATCCTTTATTTCATTATATCTTATTTTTTATTTTGAAACAAGAAAAAGTTAAAAAAACGGCCTATTCTTACCAAAACGTAAGAAATAGACCTAAAGATTAAAATATATTAAGGTTTTTATAGTGGCTTACAAATTTAAATATTCTTTTTTTACAAGACCAGTCGTATTAATATAATAATCATGTTTTGATATGATACTTTT
This sequence comes from Clostridia bacterium, assembly GCA_030524345.1. Classification (GTDB taxonomy): domain Bacteria; phylum Bacillota; class Clostridia; order TANB77; family CAG-465; genus CAG-465. The sequence goes on from JAUNGP010000021.1 coordinate 12,475, forward strand.
TGTACTTTCTTGTATATCAAATATATTATAGCAATTAATAATATATCCTCTTGATTCATTAATATCTATATATTTATTTACTCTATTTACAAATTCTTCTTTCCCATTTACCACAAAGACGAATTCTTCATGATTGTAATCATTTGTTATTTTTTCATTTAACCATTCGGTGTAAAATATGCTATCATCCATTTTTTTATAAAACTTGGAAACAATATTTTTTAATTTTGCCTCTTCACTCTTCTCATTCATATATATCACTTTTACATTCTTTAACTCTTTATTAATAAAGTTATTTGCAATAATGCAAGCATGCGTATAACTTACTGTAAAGCAGCAAATCTTTACTTTCTTCATCTTTTGTTACCCCCTCTTATGTTCTTTATTCTACCACTAATATTTTAGCAAGTCAATCACTAATTTTATACACTTTTGTCGCTTTTTAGGTTATTTTGTAACATATAAAATTACATAACATTTTATTTCAAAAATAGACAATATTTTCTCGTATTATTTTTACTTTTTCTCAAATACTATGCTTAGGTGATAATCATGATAAAAAATATATTAAAAAAGAAAAAGATTAATTCCTCTCTTCTATTATTTCTGTTTTCAGTAATTGTCTTAAATACATATATACTCATTAATATTCATTTAAAAGAATCAAAAAAAGAAAATATTTTTAGATTACACGTTGTAGCAAATAGCAATAGTCTAAAAGATCAAATTACAAAATTAAAGGTTGAAACGGAAGTGGAAAAGTATTTAAACAGTATCCATTATACTAATCACGATCATATCTATGACATTTTAAATTCCAATGCTAGTCATATCTTAGAAATTTCCAATCATATTTTAAGGCAAGAAAATTTGAATTATTCATCTAAATTAGATATTGGAAAAATTTATTATGATGAAAAAGAAAGTATGCAATATGACATGGAAAAAGGTACATATAACAGTGCAAGAATTATCTTAGGAGACGGGGATGGAAAAAATATTTGGACAATTATATTTCCAAACAAGGATACTATAAAATCTATTGAAACTTTAGATACAGTTTTACCAGGTATTAAAAATTTATTCGAACAGGAAGAATTAGAAGATGAAAATATAGAATACGATTTCAAAATAAAAGAAATATTCAAAGATATACAAAAACACCTAAATTTATAGGTGTTTTCGTGTTATTATTCATGCTCCTCATCTGATACTCTACCAAAGAAAGTTAAAGACCAAAGTCCTGCTACCCCAACAATAGCAAATATAATTCTACTAAGTACAGAATTCATTCCACCAAACAATGTGCCAACTAAATCTATTCCAAATAATCCAACACATCCCCAGTTTACAGCACCTATAATAACTAAAGCTAGTATTATATTATTGATAATCTTCATATAAACCTCCTGACAAAAAAATTTGTCTAATCATATCATATGTAATTTTAAAAATATTATACAAAAAACATGAGTGTTAAAACAAAGCACTCATGTTTTCAAAGTTAGCCATAAATACTACATAGCTATACTTAATAAATCGCATATCATTTTATTAAAATACACATATTCTTTGATATATTATAAGAAAATATATTGGAATAATGTTTTAATGATATACTTAATATTATAATGTGTCATTTTTTATTTTTTATACCAAAAAATAATTTTTATTCATGAATATTTTTTATCATTTTTAGTGGATAATTTTTCTCTTCTTTTATGTCTTTTATGATTTCTAAAAGTGAAGCTTCATTTCTTAACTTAGATTTATCCATATTTTCTAATTCACTCATGGAAAACCATTTTACTTTTAATATTTCACTTTTATCATAAGATACTTCACCAGAAATAACATTTGCATTAAATACAATTTTAAATTTATTTTTTGTATCTATCAAATTTTGAATCGCTAAGATTCCAATAAGCTCTATATCAAATCCAGTTTCTTCCTTTACCTCTCTTTTTATAGCATCAATTACATTTTCTCCTGCCTTTAGTCCGCCACCAGGGAAATTCCATTTACCATAACATGATTCTTTTGCTTCTTGAACCATCAAACATTGATTATCTTTTTTGATAATAGCTGTAACAACACATTTCATTAAAATCATTCCTTTATTTTTTATTTTTATATTGCTCATATAAAATAATACTGGTAGCTACAGAAACATTCAATGATTCTGCAGTATTTTCCATTTCTATTTTAACAAGCTCATCACATAAATCAAGTAAACTTTTCTCAACGCCATTTGCTTCATTTCCAAGTATATAAGCATGTTTGTTCAAATAATTCAGATCACTTAAATATTTATCTGTTCTAAGACTTGTTCCAATCACACTATATTTTTTATTTTTTAAATATTGTATAATCTCCTGTATTTCAGAAGTATATATCACTTTTACCCTAAAAATCGAACCCATTGTAGATCTTACTACTTTAGGTGAATAAACATCAGCTGTTCCATTATTACAAATCACTAATTTTACATGAAAGCTATCTGCGCTTCTAATAATGGTTCCAAGATTTCCCAAATCTTGAACTTTATCTAATATTAATATATTAGAAGTTTCTCTATCTATCTCTTGGAAAATATCATATTCTGGTATCTTTACCACAGCAAGTATTCCTTGTGGTGTGACTGTATCAGTAACATAACAAAATATACTTTCACTAAATTTCACACACTCTATTTTGCTCTCCTCTTTTAGTTTTGATAAAAGCTCCTCTCCACCATTAGAATGGATAAGAAGATCTTCAGAATAAGCGATAAACATAACGTCTATCGCTTTCTTTGATCTTAATATTTCGGTTACAACTTTTATCCCTTCTAAATAAAAAGCTTTATACTTTTTTCTAAATTTCTTATCATTTAGTGATTTGATATACTTTACTTTTTCATTAGATTTACTAATTATTGTATCCATATTTCCACCTATTTATTCAACTGTTGCATTATTATCAGAAGTTGTATTATTTGCTGATGCTGTTTTTCCTGTAATTGTTTCAACTGCCTTTTGTAGAGCTTTTTCATCTATTTCTAAGTTTTTCTCATTAGTGATATTTGCTATTTTCTTATTGATATAGTTTGATCTTTCAGTTTGACTATTTGCTCTACCATTTTCATTAATTGCATCAAGTTTTATAATATGATATCCATAACTTGATTCAACAAGTGCAGCTGTAATTTCACCAACTTTTAATTCTTTTACTGCTGCCTCATATGCATCATCAGTTCTACCATCTAAATACATTTTATATAGTCCACCATCTGCTGCTGTTGAGTCTTCTGAGTTTTCCTTTGCAAGTTCTTCAAAGTCCTCACCATTTAATGCTCTTGCAAGTACAGCTTCTGCCTTTTGTTTTGCTTCTGCTTTTTTATCATCAGACAATTCTACACCAGAGGATGCGTCCACTGTTAAGAATAAAATATGTCTTGTAACATATTCTGTAAGATTAGCATCTTCCCCATAAGTAGTTTGTATATAATTTATAATTTCTTCATCACTAGCATCTTCTTGTAATTTTTCAATATATGCTGTAATGATTGCATTATCATAAAATACATTCTTAAGAGCTGTAATATCAAATCCCATCTCTTTATATTGTGCTACCCTATCTTCATCAGCAAACATTTCATCTACTTCTGCTTTATCCTCATCTGATAATGTCATACCAGCATTTTTTGCTTCTGTAACAAGAACTTTTTCAAGTGCAGCTTGCTGTGCTATTTCTCCAGGAATTTCATCTTCACTATATCCAGCATATGACAAATATTGTGCATACATTCTATAATATACTGTATATTCAGATATTGTTAAATTGCCACCGTCAAATCTGGCAATTGGTTTTAAATTTGAATTATAATAATAGATTCCGAATATACCAAAAGCAAATACAATACAAAATATAACAATACTTGCTATTACTATCTTATCAGTATTTGCTCCTTTCACTTTCTTTGAGATTTCTTTTTTCTCTTTTTTTGATACATCTTGTTCTTTATTATCCATTGTCCTACCTCTTTTCTTCTAATACATTCTTAAATTTACTAATCTCTAACTGTACACGGATTAGTATATCATTATTTGATATATTTGTCAATCTAATATGATAACTTGCAGGCTCAAATTTTATAAAATTTTTATTTGCAACAATTCTTGTAATTCCAAGTTTTCTTGCCTCGTTTCTTATTTCAACAATTTTGATTAGATTTTCAGTTTCTTTAGGTAAATCACCATAGCGATCCAATAATTCATCTATTACTTCCATGCTCTCCTCTTCATTTTTGATATCAGATATTTTCTGATACATTAATATTTTTTGAATAGGATCTTTAATATACATATCACTAATATATGCAGATATATCTATATCAATTTTTACTTCTTTTTGTACTTCAGATATTGCCATAGCATCTTTTCCAAGTTTTTCTTGAGTAACTGCTCTCTCTAACATAGTAAGATATAATTCATATCCTACTTTTGCCATATGTCCATGCTGTTCTTTACCAAGTAAATTGCCGGCACCCCTAATTTCCAAATCTCTTAATGCTATTTTAAACCCACTACCAAATTCTGTAAAATCTTTGATTGCTTTTAGTCTCTTTTCAGAAACTTCTGAAATTTGCTTATTTTTCTCATATGTAATATATGCATAAGCAAGTCGATTAGATCTTCCAACTCTCCCCCTTATTTGATAGAGTTGTGCAAGTCCAAGTTTATCTGAATCTTCGACAACCAAAGTATTAGCATTAGGTATATCAATTCCAGATTCAAGTATTGTAGTGCAGACAATAATATCAAGTTCATGATTAATAAATTTTAGCATTACATTTTCAACCTGATCAGGATTCATTCTACCATGCGCACTCCCAATTCTTGCATTTGGTACTAATTTTCTTACTCTTTCTGTAACTTCATCTATTGCTTGCACTCTATTATTTAAGTAAATTACCTGTCCATCTCTTAAAAGCTCTTTTTCAATAGCATCTTGTATCAAGCTATCATTATATTCTACGACATAAGTATGAACGGGAAGTCTTTCCATCGGTGGTTCTGTTAGCGTACTCATCTGCCTTATTCCAACCATAGACATATGTAATGTTCTTGGAATTGGAGTGGCAGTCATAGAAAGTACATCTACAGTCTCTTTTAATACCTTTATTGCCTCTTTATCTTTTACTCCAAATCGATGCTCTTCATCTATGATAAGAAGTCCTAGATCTTTGAAGAATACATCCTTAGAAAGTAACCTATGAGTTCCAACCACTACATCTATCTGTCCATCTATTAATTTCTTAAGAATTTCAGTTTGCTCTTTTTTACTTCTAAATCTACTAAGCATTTCTACTCTGATTCCAAAGCTTTCCATTCTGCTCATAAATGTTCTATATTGTTGTAAAGAAAGTACAGTCGTCGGAACAAGATATGCCACTTGTTTTCCATCCATTACAGCCTTAAACGCTGCCCTTAATGCAAGTTCTGTTTTACCATATCCAACATCTCCACACAAAAGCCTATCCATTGGTTTTATATCTTCCATATCATGTTTTATCTCTGCCAAAGCAGTCTTTTGATCTGGAGTAAGCTCATATCGAAACGAGTCTTCAAATTCCCTTTGCCATGGCGTGTCTGGGGAAAAAGCAAATCCTTCTGCCTTTTCTCTTTTAGCATAAAGAAGTACAAGCTCCTTTGCAATTTCTTCTACATGTTTTATGACTTTAGATTTTGTTTTTTCCCATTCCTTAGTGCCAAGTGAATTAAGCTTTGGAGCAGTCTCATCATCACAAACATACTTTCCAACAGAGTCCAATTGATTCACAGGAACATATAACATTCCTTTATCAGAATATTCAATTTTAATATAATCTTTTTTTACATCTTGTACACGTATTGCCTCTATTCCTCTATAAATACCAATTCCATGATTCTCATGTACAACAAAATCCCCAACTTCTAAATCTGCATAAGTATTAATACTTTGTCCAATACTTGTCTTTTTTATCTTTTTGGGTCTTGAAATATTGATACCACTAACAGGTTCTGCTATCACTAAAAGATTTAATTCTTCACTAGAAAATCCTCCTGAAAGTATCCCATTTGTAATATACACATGACCCATTTCTAAATGTTTTTTATCTAAAATATGCTCTACATATTCTACATTTACTTTACTTGATTGCAAATAGTTTCTGACTTGTTCGACTCTAGCAACAGTTGGATAGACAAGTATTGTAATTTTTTCTTTAGCTCTATTGATGTCACTTATTAGTACATCCATACTATTTTTATAGAAATTCTCTTCTCTTGTATTCAAATAATAAGATTTTCTGTTAGAATGAATTAGTTTATCTGTATTAATTCTTTCCACATATATATTTGTCATATCTTTTAATTTTTGTTCAATCGTCTCATAGTTAATATATTTATTTACATATGGCATATATATATATTCTCTTTCACCTAAAATCTTTATCGTCTCTGCGTTTTCATAACATATATTTCTTGCTTTTTCTATATTTTTTACTGGCTCATCAATATAAATACTATAATCTTTTACATAATCAAGTAATGTCTCATAATGCGGAACTAATATTTCAAAATATTTATCAACTAAATTTTCAAGAAGTCCATTATTTATTTTTTCAATATCTTTTAATATATTTTGCTTCAACTCATCAGATATGTTTTCCTTTTGAATCACATCTTCTAATCTATTAACTATCATGCTAATTTTGTCATTATTTACTAGATTATCAGAAACATAAGATGCATGTATACTATTTACTGTATCTATACTTCGCTGAGTTAATGGATCAAAAGTTCTAATACTATCAACTTCATTTCCAAACAATTCAATTCTATAGGGAAACTCATTATTTAAATTAAATATATCAATAATTCCGCCACGTATGGCAAATTGACCTCTTCCTTCAACCGTTTCACATCTTTCAAAGCCAAGCTTATCTAAGTTTTCTACAAAATCTGTTAAATTAATACTCTCTCCAACTTTAACATAAAGATCATTCCCTTTATACGTACTACTTGGTAACATTTTTATTAGCAACGCATCAATAGTGGTAACAATAATAGAGATATTACCGCTATTCATTTTTTCTATAATCTCCATCCTTATATTGGAAAAATCTTTGCTTTCTGCTTCTATATCATAGTATCCTATTTTTCTTGCTGGAAAATAATAAGTATCAATATCTGTAAAAAATTTTAAATCTTGTACAAGTTTATTTGCCGCCAAACTATTGCTACAAACTACAAGGGAACTTTTTTTACTTTCTTTTGTTAGAACAGATATAATATGAGCTTTACTACTATCTGTTAATCCTATAATACTTAAATTGTTTGCCTTTGCCTTTATGTCATTTAATATATTTGTATAGCTAATACTTTTAGCAAAATTTGATATAAATGGATTCATATTACACCTTCTTTTCTTCATTCTATCATATTTTTTAATTCTTCTAGTCCTATAATATTAATTCCCAAAGTTTGTGCTTTTGTAAGTTTACTTCCCGCTTCTTCACCCGCAATCAAAAAGCTAGTCTTCTTAGAAACACTTGTAGAAACCTTACCACAATGTTTTTCAATCATTTCTGCTATTTCATTTCTTGTATATCCCTCAAACGATCCTGTTATTACAAAAGTCTTATCCTTTAATTTTTCTGATACTTTTTGAGAAATTGATCCTTTTAAATTAACACCTGCCTCCTCAAGCTTTGCTATAATATTTGCTGTTTCTGGCTTTTGAAAGAACTCTATCACAGAATTTGCCATGATCTCTCCAAAATCATCTAACGAATTAAGTGTTTCAAAATCTGCTTCCATTATTTTATAGATATCTCCAAAGTTTTCAGCAAGTATTTTAGAAGCCTTTTTTCCAACATGTCTAATTCCAAGTCCAAATATTAGTTTATCTAGACTATTGCTCTTAGTAGCATTGATTGCTTCTATTAAATTAGCTGCTGATTTAGGTGCAAATCTCTCTAAATTAACAATGTCTTCGTATTTTAAATAATAGATATCTGCTACATCTTTTAAAAGTGCATTATCGATTAGTTGCTCTACGATATTTTCACCAAGACCAGATATATCCATGCAGTCCCTTGATGCAAAATGTATAATACTCCTATATGTTAGTGCTGGACATTCACTATTCGTACATCTTAATGCCACTATATCCTCTTCCTTTTCTAGAGGTTCTCCACATATCGGACATACAGTGGGTACTACATATTTTTCTTCATTTCCTGTTCTTTTTTCTACTACTACATTTACTACTTCTGGTATTACATCGCCTGCTTTTTCAATAACTGCCATATCCCCAATTCGAATATCTTTTTCTTCTATATAATCAAAATTGTGAAGTGTCGTTTTGGATATGACACTACCTGCTACTCTTACGGGTTCTAGAATTGCCATAGGCGTTACTTGACCAGTTCTTCCTACCTGCGTTACGATATCTAGTATTTTGGTTTCTTTTCTTTCTGGCGGATATTTATATGCTACTGACCATTTAGGAACTTTCGCTGTCTTTCCCATTTCTAATCTATATGATAGATTATTAACATTTATCACCGCACCATCTATATCATACTCTAAGTCATCACGCAAAGCACCAATATCTCTTATCGCATTTAATACTTGTTCTTTGCCAACACACTTTTTCATATATTCAATCGTTTTTACTCCAATACTTTTTAAATATTCTAAACTTTCTGTATCAGTTTCAAAATTTAGCCCTTTTAGTATCGTAAACACAAATATACTTAAATTTCTTGATTTAACAAGCTCAGAATTTAACTGTCTTAAAGTTCCGGCAGCAGCATTCCTTGGATTAGCAAGTTGCTGCTTTCCTTTTTCAAGTAAAATATTATTAATATTTTCAAACTCTTTTCTTGGAAGATATACTTCACCACGTATTTCTACAGTATCGTTACTTTTCAACCTATGTGGTATATCTTTTATCATCATGATATTTTGAGTAACATCTTCTCCAACAAAGCCATCTCCTCTCGTTGAGCCTCTAACAAGTACTCCATTCTCATATTCTAATGATACCGAAAGTCCATCTATTTTTGTTTCAACAACAAATTCAGTATCTTTACCAAATTCTTCACATACTTTATCTACAAAAGCTTCCACATCTCCAAATGAGAAAACATCTTGTAAACTCTGCATTTGGACATCATGTACAACTTCAGAAAATATCTTTTTTGTCTTTCCTCCAACCTTACTAGTAGGAGAATCTTTCTGTTTCAATTCAGGATGTAAAGCTTCAAGTTCTCTAAGTCTTACAGTAAGTTTATCATATGCATAATCAGAAATTTCTGTAATATCTTCCTCATAATACTTTTTATTATAATAATTAATCTGTTTTATTAATCTTTTCATTTCTTCTACTACTTCTTCAGTTTCATTTTTTTCTGTTGCAAACAAATCCATCTGTTCTAATTCACTCATAATAACATAACCTCCAAATGACAAATACACATAGACATATAGCGTAACGAAACGTTACGATATATGTCATTTATTAATTTATATCCATATTTTACTATATATTATCCATATTTGCAAGTAAAATTTATAAAAACAAAGAAGGAATAAGCGAGGCCTATTCCTTAAGATATTCATTACTTTTTACTCTTTTTTACAATCAATATTCCAACAACTACTCCAACAATTGCTACAAGGAAAATTACTAGATACATCCAAATATTCATATCATCTGTATCTACTGGTGGTTCATATGTACATGTATTGATTACTGTATATCCTTCTACTTTTTTCTCATAATTATTTGGTGTATTTTTCTCATCTACTGTATACTCTATTTCATCTCCACTCTCATCATATTTTGGTAGTTTAAATTCATAACTCCAGTTATTTTTCTCATTTACTTTTTCTTCTTCTACTACTTTATCTCCTACAAGCACTTGTAATGTTACACTTCCTGGACGTTTTCCATATAAATCATTTTTATCTTCCCATTTCTTTACTGCTTTTACTATTACTACTTCATCTGGTACTACAAAACGGTTTGTTACTGTACTACTATCTGTTAACTCTTTTTCATAGAATTTATTTCCTGTCTCTCTTTCATCGATATGATACTCTATCTCATTTCCATATCGATCATATTTTGCTAGTTCGAATTCATATGTCCAGTTATTTTCTTCACTTACTTCTGCCTCTGCTACTACTTCTTCTCCTGCCTTTACTTGTAAGATGATCTGACTATCTCTTTTTCCTCCTGCATTTCCATTATCTTCCCATACTTTTCTTCCTACAAATTTGATTCTATCTTCTGGTACGACAAATTGATTTGTAATAACATTTCCTACTATATTTTTTACATAGAATTCACTTGTCAATTCTTCATCTACTGTATATTCTATCTCATCTCCTGTTTCATTATATTTTGGTAGTTCAAATGTATGTTTCCAGTCATTTGCTTCTGTTACTATTTGTTCTGCTACTACTACTCCATGATTTTTTACTTGTAATGTAATACTTGCTGGGCGCTTTCCTGCCTCATTATCGTTATCATCCCATGTTTTCATGACTTCTATTTGTACTTTCTCATCTGGTACCTCAAATTTATTTGTTACTGTTGTACTATCTGTTAATTCTTTTACATAGAACTTACTTCCAATATCTCTTTCATCAATATGATACTCTATTTCATTTCCATATCGATCATATTTTGGTACTTCAAATTCATAACTCCAATTGTTTCCAGCATTTACTTCATGTTCTGTAATCACTTCTCCGTCTCCTATGAGTTGTAATATTACACTCTCTGGACGTTTTTTAGCAAAGTCTTCTAAATCATCCCATACCTTTGTTCCTGTAATTTTTATCTTATCTTCTGGTACTGTAAATTTATTGGTAATTGTATTTCCTACAATTTCTTTAACATAGAACTCATTTACATACTCTTCATCTACTGTATATACAATTTCATTTCCTAATCTATCGTATTTTGGTAACTCAAATGTATGTTTCCATCCATCGTTTTCTGTTACTGTATATTCTTCTACTACTCTTTCTCCTTCTTTTACTTGTAATATGACACTATCTGCTCTCTTTCCGGCTTCATTGTCATTATCATCCCATGTCTTCATGACTTCTATTTGTACTTTTTCATCTGGTACTTCAAATTTATTTGTTACTACATTTCCTACTACACTTTCTTTTACATAGAATTTACTTCCTGTATCTTTTTCATCTATTGTATATGTGATTTCATTTCCTAGTCTATCATATTTTGCTAATTCAAATTCATATGTCCAATTATTTCCATTATTTACTTCTGCTTCACTTACTACTGTATCTCCTACTTTTACTTGTAATGTGATGCTTTCTGGGCGTTTTCCACTCTCATTGTTATTGTCATTCCATACCTTTGTTCCTGTTAATTTGATTTTATCTTCTGGTACTGTAAACCTATTAGTTATCACATTTCCTACAATTTCTTTTGTATAGAACATATCATTTGCAAAGCTTTTCTCATCTACTGTATATACAATCTCTGTTCCGTCTGTTCTATATTTCTGTAGTCCTGTAAATGTATATTTCCAGCCATTTGCTTCACTTACTTCATGTTCTGCAATTAATTTATCTCCATCTTTTACCTGTAATATGACACTTGTTGGTCGCTTTCCTGCTTCATTATGATTATCTTCCCATACCTTACTTGCTGTTAGCTCTGTTAGCTCTATTTCATTTGTAATATCATATCCATCATATGTTGTTTGATATCCTGTTACTGCTTCTTCTACTACTTCATATTCGTATGCATGTGTATTACTTGCATATACTGGTACATTCTCAAATGTATATGCCCAATTCTTGCTTGCATCTGTTGTTGTTGTCGCATATTCTTGACCATCTTGTAATAATTTTACTGTGATACTCTCTGGTCGTGCATTATATTTATTATTCTCATCGATCCATGTCTTTTGTCCTTCAATACTCATTCTTACATCTTCTTTATGTATTTCTACATTGACTTGATTTGAATAGATTCCTTCTACATTATCTATCACTGTTCCTAGTGGATCTATTGCTCTCCAATTTGTTTTAAACATGTTATTTGCTGATGTTATGATTGTATCATCATCTGGTGCCTTCATATTCACTAGTACAAATACTACATTATTTGCTGGAAGTTCCATTTCGCTTCCATCTGCTTGATATCTTAAATCTACACAGATTGATTTGACTTTTGTTTTATCTACACTTTCATCTAATACTTTCCATTTATCTGGTACTTCTGTTAGTTTTCCCGGGTTTTGCTCTTCTGAGTAATATACTACTGGTGCATATCCTTTACCTTCTGCATATGTTGTATCTACTCCTACAAATTCACCTTTCCATCCACTACTGATATCATTGCCATTTTCATCATAGATTGTTTCTAGTGTATCATATAATATTAAATCCTTTAGGCTATTTGCTCCTGTTGTTACTCGAAGTTTATATGTGTATTCACTTCCTGCTGTTGCTTCCGCTGTTCCTTCTACAAATGCTCCCTTGGTTAAGTCTGTTCTTACTTGTTTGATTACTGCTTGTTGTGATGATACCGCATGGGTAATATTTAATGTATCGAAATCATCTGCAAGTTTTTCATCGGTAATTCCATCGTTGTCTATATCACTTGCCAAATTATCATATTTACCATTATCTATAGTATAAGAATATATGTCATAAGTATATTCTTGATTATTCCACATACTATAGACACCATTTTTATATGTTGTTCCATATTCTGTTATACTTCCATATGGTATTTCTACTTTTAAATAAGTACTTATATAATTACTAATTACATTCCAAGAACCAATTTGATCTACCAAATAATAACTCCAATCTATTCCATTTAAGTTATATATCATACTTATTTTGGTTCTTCCACTTTCTCTGTAATTGTAATCTATTTCTACTTTTGTATGATTTTTTATATAATCTACAAGTTCCTGTCTCGTATTAAATATGGTTCCATCTTTTAACTTTAGATTTTCATATGGTAAATTATTTGAAATACTTTCTTTTATTTCTTCTTCACTACTATCAAGTATCATTCCCTCTGGTAATATATCATAAGTCTTTATTATACAATCTTTATCTACATTATAATATTGCAATATTAACTCATTATATAGACAGTAGTCCAATTCATATTTTTCTTCTTTTACATTATTTACAAGATTTCTATAATTCTTGCTTACCCTTAGGCCGAAACTGCCATCCTTCATACTTTTTGAGACATAAGATCTTTGTATATATTTACCATATGTGTTCATATCATACTCTGCTATTTTTAATGTTGATGGAGTTGTATAACTGTCTTTTGTTACTTCATTTGCTAAAGTTCTATTTCCTGCTTCATCTTTTTTATATACTTGTAAATAACTAAAGTTATATATCTGTCCCACTTTACAATCTTGTGTATGTATATTTGTATATACACTCATCCTATTTAATGAAGAATACAAAGTTTTATCTAAATCTTTTATTATCAATTTAATGCCTACTATATTGTTATCTAATGTTATAATCTCGCTCTTATCACTAGTTACTCCTTTTTTATAACTTATATACTCATTTGTCCTAGCATATCTTACTTGTAAATCATATTCATATCCTATTAATGCATCTCCTCTGTCTCCACTATATTTATTATATGTGTAAAATGTTGGTATTGTAATTTTTGTAAAATTGTACTCACTATCTTCTAATTTTGTTACCTCTCCATTTTCTCTTGTGATATATAATAAATCATCTCCTATTTCTACATCCATTAATGAGTCTGTATAAAATGCTGTTGCACCTATCCTCCATAAAAGCTCTTCTCCTCCATTTTTTATTCGGTTTATATATGATACAATAATCCCACTCTCAGCATTTCTTTTGGATATAGAATATAATTCACCTGTATATTCAAAATTAAATTTTACTAGACTTACCGTCTCAGAAGCTTCTGCTAATTTTTGCATTTCTTCTTCGTCTTCATATCTTCCCCATAATTCTGCTGTGTTTGTTATACTATCTCCTTCATTATACTTGCTTTTTGGATAACCTACATAATAATAATAAGAAGAAGAAGAAGAAGAAAAATATAACCAATCAGAAGATAAATAATAATACGTATTTCCTTCTACCGGTTCAATTTTATTTAAATTCTTATCATATAATACACATCCTTCTGGTAATTCTTCTTTTATACATTTATATTCATGATTAGTACCTTGCATTACGTTATTATCTTCATCATATGCATTTATAACTCCTGTACTATTACTTTGGCGAAAATAATATCTAACCCAATAATAATCATCTAATATATCTTCTATTTTAGTATAATCAGTTTTTGCTCCTGCTGTAGCATATTTTGTCAAACTATATGTCTTTTTTGTTGATGTATAATGAAAATTACATATATTAGAATTCATTGCTATTATAGTATCTGAATTTATATTCTCTTTCATTTTAGTCTGAAATTCTAAATCTGTTTGTATTCTTAATCTTGGTAACAAATTATATGCTATCTGTATTGTCCCTTCAAAATGTTCATTTTCTGCTATCTCTATATTATTTGTAAATGTATATGTATTGGTAGTTTCATTATAACTGTAGCTCCAATCATATTGTTTTACTGTATCAGTATCCTTATCCGCTGCTATTACCACATTATTTTTTAACCAATATTCATACTTAGTGGCATTCCTCCAATACTCACTAAAGCTATCCTTTGCTATTCCTGGTATCTCTATTACAATTTCTCCTGGTTGATACGCTTTTCCAGTTGTACATGCATAATTTGTTTGCACAACAAGTTGTTTTGTATCACTTTCACTTGTTGCATTCCATGTAACATCTGTCACTGCATCATTTGGTGTATTACTACTTCTATCATACATAACAAGTGTGATATTCCAGTTATTGTCTTCTACTTCTAATGCATTCTTATTTTTCATACTTGTAGCTGTTATTGCGACCATTGTCACAATTAGAAATATCCATAAAAACACTGTAATAATTGACGTTTGCCTTTTTCTTTTTAGTCTCTTTTTCCTCATCTCGTTAGACATTCCCTTTCCTTGTTTCATCTTTCCTCCTGTTCGTCATGATTATGGTGACTTCCACGCAAAAAGAGCTGGTACTAGTTTTCTAGTATCAGCTTTATATCATAACGGACAGAATTGTCCCTATTATTTTTCTTTACTATGTTTATAGAACTACGTTGTGTGTGTGTGTGTGTGTGTAGTTCATTCATACTTTTGTACACTTTAGTTACCA
>JAUNGP010000006.1 GCA_030524345.1 Clostridia bacterium
GTAAATGAATATAATGCAATGGTTGCATATGAAATCAACGAAGAAAAATATTATGGAGGTG
Organism: Clostridia bacterium; assembly: GCA_030524345.1. Lineage (GTDB taxonomy): Bacteria > Bacillota > Clostridia > TANB77 > CAG-465 > CAG-465. The sequence continues at coordinate 62 of JAUNGP010000006.1, forward strand.
TAGATTTTGTAACCCCAAATTCAGGAGAAGAATTGGTGATCAATGTAATAATATATTATACCAAAGGAGATACGAGAGCGACTAAAAGTGCAAAATGGATCAATGAGGAAAATGGTATGGCCCAAATAGAACTTGGTTATACTTCAACTGCTGATTTACCGGGAGAGGAGAGTAGCATTTATTTTGATTATGGATTTTTTATATATCAAGATGTACTGTCAAATGAATTTGAGTTATCATCAGAATATGAAAACAATAGTAAATGGAGTATATTAGAAAGAGTAAGTGCAGAAGAGTATAATGGAGTACTATTGGATGTATTAAATGAGTTTTATTCTGTAGATGAAGATAAAGCAACGGGAAAAGAGTATGTATATGTAAAAGATACGAGAACAATATATTGGTTTGAAGATAAGGTCAAAATGAAAGAAGGAAGTACCAATATAAATGTAATATATACAGGGTATGAGAATTTGGTAGATGAAGAGGTATTGGAAAGTAATCAAGAAGCAATGTTATTCTATTATGGTGATAATATAGAAAAATATAATATTGCAACACCAAATCTAAAATTTAGTCATATAGCAGAAGCATTCATAAAGATAAATAAAGAAGTAAAAGGTGAAAAAGGAAACAATACATATTATGTAGGTTTGTTTGAAGATGAAGCAAGTAATAACACAGATCAAATATATAAAATTGATACAGTAGATGGAATAGGAAACATCACAATAGAGTTAGATGATAAAGAAAAAGTGTATTATATATATGAAGTAGACGAAAATGGAAATAAATTAACAGATGAGAGTATTAATTATAACAAAAACAAAGTAGAGTTTAGCAGTTATGTAAGAGATGCAAAGATAACAACAGATAGTAGTGTAGTGTCATCCGTAGTATCCGATTATTATGATGAAGAAGATGATAGTAAATGGAAACAAGATGAGGAAGGAAATTGGTATTTTGAAACAGATGTCAATGGTACAATAGGAGCAGGAAAAGCAAATTATGTAGATAATGTATTAAGTGTAAAAGATATCTATCAAGAAGATATTATGATATCATCAGAAGAGATAAAATATAAAGTAACATATGTCCCAGAAGAAGGAGGAAGTATAGAAGGAGAGACGGAAGAGAGTGTAAATCCTGGAGAAACACCAGAGAGTGTACCAACACCAAAAGCAGATGAGGGGTATGAGTTTGTAAGATGGGAAGTAGAAGAAAATGGAGAAAGAGTAAAGGTAGATCCAAAGGAATATATAATAGAGAAAGATACAGTATTTTATGCAATATTTGAAAAGATACCAGTAGAAAATCCAGTAGATACATCAGACATTCATGTAGGAGTATATATTATAATTTCCCTTGTAGCAATTGTTGGAATTGTTAGTATCGTATACTTTTCTTTAAAGACGAAACAACAAAGTAAGTAGAGTAATACTTGCAAAGAATGACTAAATATGATATAATATAATGCAATGTATTATGAAAAGCACTTATAATTAAAGTGTGAAAAAAGGACAAGGAGGAGCGCAGCATGTTTGGTATTTTAGGTTGGAATGATTATGGCTACTGCATGAAGATGCGTAGGTACTTTATGTTCAAAGATCCTAAAATGGTCAGTGAGTCAACTGATGCTAAAGAATACCAGATCAAGGTGGTAAAGCAAGTAAAAGAAGACATTGCAAGACTGTATTGTTGTGATGGCTTAATGATTGCAAAGGAAGAAATAAAAAGTTATCTTGAGAATGGTTACAACATCATAGGCATTAAAATTGTAGTAGCTAATGACATGATGCACCCCATGTTCTATAGATTTACTAAAAGTGGTGTAAAGAGAAAGAATATAAATCAAAGAGTCCAAAGCTTTAAAAATTATCCCGAAAATATTGGAATGGTTAACAAAGATGGAATGACTACGATTGATTCTTTTGTAGCTTTTAAGGAAGCAGCTTAGGAGGAGCAATATGCTCCTCCTTTTTAATTTGAATTTATTTTATATAGACTATAAATCGTTTTTCCATGAATCTTTTCATTTAATTTTTTCTTAGATTCCATTATTACTAGAGGAAGAATAGAGAGTAGGATTGTATAAATCCATTGAATTTCATTTAAAGGTACCGCATCAAATATAATTGCAAGAGGCTTAAACACTACAACTCCTATTTGAAGAATTGCACCTAGCATAAAGGATAGTAAAATGTATTTATTTTTGAAAAATCCTATTTCAAATATAGAGCTTTCACTACGTATATTTAAACTATGAATTAGTTCAGAAAGACCGAGTGTTACAAACGCCATTGTTCTTGCTACATCTATATTATATGAAAGGCCAATATAGAAAGATAGAAGTGTGATAAATCCTATCATGATGCCTTCAAAAGTAATTTTACTCCAAAGCCCATCAGAAAACACCCCCTTTTTAGGATCTTTAGGCTTCTTATTCATAATATATTTGTCTACAGGCTCTAAACCAAGCCCAATTGCAGGAAGAGAGTCAGTAACCAAATTAATCCACAATAGGTGTATAGCAAGTAAAGGCGTTTCAAGTCCAAGCAATAATCCAACAAATATGGTAACAATTTCTCCTATATTAGTTGATATTAAAAAGTGAACTGCCTTTCTTATATTGTCATAAATGTGTCTACCTTCTTTTACCGCTTCGACTATCGTTACGAAGTTGTCATCTGTCAGTACCATATCTGATGCATTTTTTGCAACATCTGTACCATTTAATCCCATAGATACTCCAATATCGGCATTTTTTAAAGCAGGCGCATCATTGACACCGTCCCCAGTCATTGCTACGACATTTCCATTTTTTCGAAAAGCTTTTACGATTCTTACTTTATGTTCTGGAGATACTCTTGCAAATACAGAATATTTCATTATATTTTTTTCAAATTCTCTATCTGATAGTTTATCAAGTTCATTACCAGTAATAGCTATGTCATTTTCACTATATATACCAAGATCTTTAGCGATTGCTTTTGCAGTTAAGATGTGATCTCCGGTTATCATAACAGTTTTGATTCCTGCTTTTTTACAAGTAAATACTGCATCTCTAACGCCTTGCCTTGGTGGATCAATCATACCAATTAGTCCTGTAAATACTAAATCATTCTCTATATGCATAGTATCAATTGGTGTAGGTAGGATATCAACATCTTTAAACGATACGGCAATAACTCTTAAAGCTTCATTTGCCATTTTTTCATTGATACTAGATATTTTAGATGAATCACTAGAGTTTAAGTTATAGCAAGAATTATTTAAATAATATTGATTGCATCTTTTGAGTATTACATCGGGTGCACCTTTTACAATGATTCTATAACCTTTTTTTAATTTATGAATGGTTGTCATCATTTTTCTTTCAGAATCAAATGGTATTTCATGAACCCTTTTCATTTCTTTGTACAGTTTATCTTTATTCTTTCCATTTTTTAATGCAATATCTACGATAGCATTTTCAGTAGGATCACCTTGAACCTTATCTCCATGTGTGATAATGCTATCATTGCACATTGTACCTAGTTCTAATATATATTTAAAATCTGTTGAAGAAATTTTTGCACTAATTTCTCCATTTAAATTGCAAACTTTTGTTACAGTCATCTTATTTTGAGTCAAAGTTCCCGTTTTATCAGAACAGATAACAGAACTACTACCGAGTGTTTCAACTGCTGGAAGTTTTCTAATAATTGCATTCTTTTTTGCCATTTTCGTAACCCCTATAGAGAGCATGATAGTAACGATAGCTGGGAGACCCTCTGGGATAGCGGCAACTGCCAAACCAATTGAGGTCATAAACATATCTGTGATGGAAATATTTTTGAAAAGTCCTATAATAAAGATTGCGATACAAATGATAATACAAAGTATGCCAAGTTTTTTTCCTACATCAGAGAGCTTTTTTTGTAACGGTGTTTCAGGAGACTCATCGGTAATAATCATTTTGGCGATTTTTCCAACTTTGGTATGCATTCCAATATCTGTAACGATAGCCTCTGCATGACCATTTGTAATAATAGTAGTGGAAAATACCATATTAACAGTATCACCGATTGGAATATTTTGATTTAAGATTAAGGAAGAATCTTTAGTAACCGGTACTGTTTCACCAGTCAAGGCAGATTCTTCTACCTGTAAATTATATGCAGATATCAATCGAGAATCAGCTGGAACAAAGTTACCAGCTTCTAATATAATAATGTCTCCAGGTACTATATTTTCACTTGGTATGACAATGATTTTATTATCTCTTTTTACTTTAGTAGTGGGGGTTGAAAGCTTTTTTAATGCTTCTATGGATTTTTCAGCCTTATTTTCCTGAATGAGTCCCATGATCGCATTAAAAAATACAATTGCAATAATAATAACAGAGTCCATGTAGTCATTTGTTCCCTCAACATATGACACTATCATGGAAATAACGGCTGCTATTAAAAGAATAATGATCATAAAATCTTTAAATTGTTCAATAAATTTGATAACAATACTTTTCTTTTTCTTTTCTTCTAGTTTATTAAGACCATATTTTTTTTGTCTTTTGCTTGCTTCTTTCGAGGTAAGTCCTTTTGTTATGTTCGTGTCTAATTTCTTGCTAATATCATCTACTGACATAGTATGCCACATAAAATCACTCCTTTGTACAAGTTACATTAAACTATATGAAAGTTGTAAGTCATTTATTCATTTTGTTTGGTTGACTTTTTAGTTTAGCAATGATATAATTTTCCTGTTGTAAAGACGAAATATCAGTTAATAATTTGACTTTTGAAAGAGTAGGAGGAAAATTATGAAAGTTAAGACGATAGAATATTTTAAACGGATGAAAGAAAATACTAAAAGTGCAAATAAACTTACGCCAGACGGAGATAAGGCTTTATTTTTTTTATTACCATATAATGAGCCCATCGAATATGAAACGATCATTAATGTGATTTCAGAGCATGGAAAAGTTATTGAAAGAATGAAGAGTTTGGTAAGTAAAAGGTTGTATAAAAGTAACGCATATTATGGGTTAAATATGATTTTAATTACTAGAAAAGATGGAGAAATCAAATACCATTATGAACTAATATTAAGTAAAAAGGCATATAAAGTGGGAACTGCAATGATTTGGATTCAATATGTTTTAAAAACAAAAGCATATCATGAGGAAGTTGTTGGTATTCGATTTGGAATGCGTAAAAACGAAAAGGAAAATCATGACTGGAAATATTTTATTGTTTTAAAGGAAATTTAAGATGTGAGCGTGCAGAATGCATGCTTACTTTTTTTATTTACATAAAATTGTCAAGACAATATAATGTAAGTGCGTTTCATGAAATATTGATCCAAATGAGCTCAAAAAAGAGACAAAGTGTGAAGTGGAAGAAATTAGACAAACTGTAATCTTTGCAAGAAGGGATAATCAGAATTATTAATGTCGATTCTTCTGTCCACTTTTTCTTTGAGTCGTTTGATAAAAATAGAAGCGTTGATGTTGAGACTACATTTACAATAACACGTGGTATTAAAGTAATAATTTATCAAAGAGAAATCAGTGCTTTAGGATTTGATAAGCGTTTCTTTGAAAAAGAGTTTGTTATGAGTGATTATCAAGCCTATGAACTATTTAAAAAGGCAGTTCAAGAAAATCTAAAAGATAATGAAATCTTGATTCTTAAGGATTTTGATTAAAAAATACAGGGTGTGACTTTTTGGTTGCACTTGTTTTGTAATAGGTAGAAGATGCGGAATTTATTTTATCTTTATTTTTTCTTTCTTGATATTTCTCTTTTCATATAATATAATGATATGGTAGAAAAGTTAGGATGAAGTATATGAAGATAGAAGGAAAAGTTGCTACAATTATATTTAGAAATGAAAAGAATTTTTGGACTGTTATGCTATTAAAAGTAGGAAAAGATTATGTGACTGCAGTTGGCGAAATAGAAGATATAGAAGTAGATGATGAAATAGAACTTGAAGGAATAGAAGATACCCATAAAGTGTATGGAACACAGTTTAAATTTAGTTCATATAAAAAAGTATTACCTAAAACAAATGCAGCACTCATTCAATATATTGCAGATAATATACATGGTGTTGGCAAAAAAATAGCTAGAAATATTGTGGATGAGTTTGGTGATGAAACTGTAAATGTGATAAGGTTTCATCCTGATAAACTTGCCGTGATTAAAGGCTTAAATGATGAAAAAATAGAAAATTTATATACTTTTTTTAATGATGAATGGGAAAAGTGGAATACAATAGAGTATTTAAGTCAATTTTCTATCTCTACAATTGTAGCAAATAAAATATATCAAGCCCTTGGCAAGGATACTATCAGTGTTGTAAAAGAAAATCCGTATAGCTTACTTGGTTTTGTGAAAGCTTTGGATTTTAATACGGTAGATGAAATCGGTCAGAATATGGGAGTATCATTATATAATGAAGATAGGTTAGATAATGGTGTGATTTATGCGATTAGTAAGATTACAGACTTTGGACATACCTGCGTTGAAAAGGAAAATTTACTAAATTATGCATCCTCTATTTTAAAGGTGGGTGTAAATGATGTATTGGAATCTGTAAATCGACTATGTATGAACGAGAAATTGTATATTCAAGAAATTGAGTCAGAAGATTTTGTATTTAGAAGAAGCTATTATTTGGCAGAAGAAAATATAGCAAAATCTATTGCAGCACATTTAAAAAAGAAAATTAGACAAAAAAATTATGACAAAGAGATTGAAAAAGTAAGTGAAAAGAATAGTTTAGTGTTATCTGATGAGCAAAAGGAAGTGATTCAAAACTGTTTGAATTCGCCAGTATCTGTTATTACAGGAGGTCCTGGAACTGGTAAAACTACGATTATAAAATGTATTATAGATATTTTAGAAAATCTTGAAAAAGAATATGTTTTATGCGCTCCAACGGGAAGGGCAGCAAAGCGTATTACAGAAACAACAGGGAAAGAGGCCAAAACATTACATCGATTACTTGAGATTATAAAGTTAGATGATAATGATATCGATATGTTTTTAGACTATGAAGTAAAAACGATTGAAAAAGATGTTATCATTGTAGATGAAGCCTCCATGATTGACTGTATGATGATGAATAATTTAATTAAAGGAATTAAGCCTTCCTCTCAAATGATTATTGTAGGAGATGTGAATCAGTTACCATCTGTTGGCCCTGGAAGTGTGTTAAAAGATATCATTGATTCTCATATGGTAAAAGTATCTTACTTAAAACATATTTATAGACAAAGTGCAGAAAGCGATATTGTAGTCAATGCGCATAAAGTAAACGCCGGAGAATATCCTGTATTTAAAAATAAAAATACCGATTTATTTTTCATTCAAACTAGTAGTATTGATGATACGATATCTGAAATTACTTCTCTTGTATCATATAGACTTGAGACGTTTGCTCAGTTTGATATAGTAAAGGATTTGCAAATACTAACACCAACTAAGAAAACAGAACTTGGAACTGTTCAACTCAATGCTACGCTTCAAAATATTTTAAATCCCAAGTCTCCAAAGAAAAATGAAAAGGAAATAGGAGATAAAATATTTAGAGAAGGGGATAAGGTAATGCAAATTGTCAATAACTATGAAAAGAAATTTGCTATAGATGGGAATCACTTTGAGGGAATCTATAATGGTGATATTGGTTATATTCAAACAATCAATACACCAGAAGAGAAAATGTATATTCTTTTTGATGATGATAGACTTGTTGAATATGATTTTGAAGAATTAGAAGAATTAGAGCATGCATATGCCGTTACTATACACAAATCACAAGGAAGTGAGTTTGATTATGTGATACTTCCACTATATACTGGATATACAAAACTTTTAACTAGAAATTTATTATATACAGCTATGACAAGAGCAAAAAAGATGCTCATTATTGTTGGTAATAGAAATGTCTTAAACTATATGGTAGATAATATAGAATCTAAGAATAGGAAAACAGGATTAAAGTATAAAATTATGGATGAAGTAGAAAAATAAAAAAGTGGAAAATGAAATAAAAATAAAAACAAAAGCCTGGCACACCAGTTGGTGCCAGACTTTTTTGACTTACAGGGAAATTTTATAAATTTTATGCGCCTTCAGTCTCAGAGGTCGTTTCAGTCTCAGATTCTTCAGTCTCCGGAACATATTCATTCGGCTTAATAATTTCGAAGTTTACGTTCGGCTGAATTGTCAAGTCACTTGCCGTCGGATACATCATATATACGTATGCATTATACGTATTCATATCCATCAATGCTGTGTACTCAACATCGGTACCGTCAATTTTTTTTGTGTAAATCGGAAAAGCGTAGCCTTCCTTTACCGTAAAAATCTTTCCGGTTAAACCGTTGACACCTTCATCAACCTTTGCTACCTGTAACCAAGGATTATCCTTGTTCGTAGATATCAGGGTGAGGTATAAAGTGCCATCTTTACCCAAGAATACAGAGCTGTAAGCGCCATCCGTTTTCTCAGGCATCTGATACTCCCCAGAAACTTCCTCGCCGAAGCGATAGAATTTTAGGGAAGTGCCCCGAGACACAAGAGTCATGTATTGGCCTTTCATGACGATGTCATAGCCATCTTCAAGACCTAATGTATCAACGGATGAATATCCATCATACACGTTCTCATTAAGGATGGCGCCATCATCCATTAAGGTGACCATGACTGGTACACGGCAATTGTCAATTGCCTTGAATCCTACAAGTACCAACTTGTTGTTTTCGCTCTTAAAGAGCTTGACATCCACAAGTTTTGAGGTACTCTCACTTGGATTGACAACCCTGACTGCGCCAGCTTCATCTACCAACAAGTGGTTTTCGCCATTGGTAAGATACCATTTACCAGCTGTCAGGTTTTCGATACTTGCTGCGTTCCTGTAGGCATCAAGGGCAGTTTTTCCGTCCTCTTTAAAGTCGGGTGCCGTAGGCAGGGCCTCAACAAAGCTCGTGTACTCGAGTGGGTCTACAAAGTAAACCTTCTCAATCTGAGCCTCGAAGTTGTATTCGACTGGTTCAGTTTCAGCCTGCTTATCTGAGCATCCAGCCAAAAAAAGCGCGCTCATCAGAGCAATTAACAGTGCCATAAAAAATTTGTTTGTTTTCATCATTGTGAAAATCCTCCTTTAAAATGTGTGTTTTGTTGTCGAACGTATAAAATTTCCCAGAAATCAATTTGGTAATAACTAACTTCTCCTTTCTAGAAATTTTTCTAGGAAATTATATATACATTACATAATTATTATATCATATTTTGGGGCAAATGTCAAACTTCAAAATCTTTTGAAAGCTTGAAAATACTTGCTTTTTTGAATCTTGAAATTAGCTATGTAATTGTCTGAATTTGTAGAACTTTCTATTGAAGAAAAATATGTTATATGATAAAATTGAATAGATTAAGAGGTGATCTTTTGAAAAAATTTAAATGTAAGATATGCGGTTATGTGATAGAAGCAGAGAACTTGCCAAATGATTTTGCTTGTCCTATGTGTGAGGTTTCGAGAGAATTATTTGAAGAAATAGAAGAGAAAAAAGAGGAGAAAAAACTAGAAAAAAGGATTGAACTGATAGAGGATAAAAATGACAAGTGTATTAGGGTATCTAAAAATAATCCATCTATTACAAAGGTGGTTGAAAATTGTATCAATTGTGGACTTTGCAAAAAGGTATGTAAGGAAAAAGTTGGGGTAAATTACGAAGATGATGAAGTAAAAGTGCCCGTATGTATTAATTGTGGTCAGTGTGTTGCAAACTGTCCTAAAGACGCTTTAAGGCCAAAACAGACATATCGATATGTTCGAGAGTTAATTTCTAAAAATGAAAATATCATGGTTGTTTCAACGGCTCCTGCAGTAAGAGTATCACTAGCAGAAGAGTTTGGCTATGAGATTGGTACGTTCGCTGAAGGAAAGATGATAACCGCTTTAAGAAAATTAGGATTTGATTATGTACTTGATGTTACTTTTGGAGCAGATTTAACGATCATGGAGGAAGCACAAGAATTTGTGAATAGAATTAAAAATGGTGGAAGATTGCCACAGTTTACAAGTTGCTGTCCTGCGTGGGTAAAATATGCTGAGATATATTATCCTGAGCTTTTACCATACATCTCTACTTGTAAAAGTCCAATCAGTATGCAAGGCTCTATCATTAAAACTTATTTTTGTGAAAAGATGGATATCAATCCTAAAAAGATAGTAAATGTAGTAGTCGTTCCATGTACTGCTAAAAAATATGAAATCAATCGAAAAGAATTTGAGTCTGCATCTGATTACTGGGAAGTTTCAGGAATTCGTGATAATGATTATGTTATCACAACTACAGAGCTTGTTAAAATGATTCAAGAAGCAGGAATTGATTTTAGTAATCTTGAAGATGGTAAGTATGATAGTATATTAGGAAAGGGAAGTGGAGCAGGAGTTATCTTTGGAAATACTGGTGGTGTTATGGAAGCTGCATTAAGAACTGCATATCACATTCTGACAGGGGAAGTTCCTCCTAAAAAATTACTTGATTTTAAAGCGGTAAGAGGCCTCGATGGAGTGAAAGAGGCGACTGTAATGATAAATAAAATGAAAATAAAAGTTGCTGTAGTACAAGGACTGACTAATATTGCAAGTATTGTAGAAAAAATGAACCATAATGAACTTGATTACCGATTTATAGAAGTAATGAACTGTGTTGGCGGATGCATTGGTGGAGGTGGACAACCTATCCATAAAGGAATTAACAAAGATGAAATAAGATTAAAAAGAATTGCGGGACTATATCATGATGATAAAAATTTAAGTATAAGATGTAGTTTTGAGAACAAAGATATAAAAAGAGTATATCAAGATTTTCTAAAATATCCTGGAAGTAGACTTAGCGAGAAATTACTGCATACAAGATATACAACGAAAAAACATATATTCTATAAATAAAGGAGGAATCAAATGGTTTGTAGTAAATGTGGCACAGAAATAGAGAAAAAACAAAATTTTTGCACTGAATGTGGAACTCCTGTAAACACGGATCCTGAGACTGAAGTATTAAAGGATGTTAAAAGCAGTAAATTAAACATGTTAAATATATTTACTATAGTATTTGGCTTTATATCGATATTTACTTGTTTTTGGTGGTTTATATCAATTCCTGTAGGGATTACTGGCATAATATTTGCCCTTATTGATGATAAAAGAGCTAAAAAGGAAAAGTCAGATTATAAGTCTTTGTTAAATATTATTGGAATTTCACTGGCATTTATTATCATAGCCATTAGTGTTGTTTTTTCACTTCTTGAAAAAGAATATATAACGGAGAATTATAGTATTAGATATGGAAAAAGCTGGAGTTTAGTAAGTGGTACTAAAAATATGCAGTTAACATATAAAAATGATGATAAGACTTATTTGGCATATGATGGCGAATATGAATTTCCAACTGATATTCGTATGTCAAGTGAAGACGATAGAAAAGATCTATATGAGACATATTATTCCATGTATAAGAAAAATGCAAAGGTAGGAGCATATTATTTATCTACAGAAAATAGTGAATTTTATAAAATTAGCTTATGGAAGGATATTTATCTTGCATATATATCTTATACTACTTATGATGGAAATTACGGAAGATTCTATATTTTAGCTTCACAATCAAGTGAGAAGATCATTACTTTCATGACCTATTCAAACAATAAATTTACTGAGGCTAGTTTACATGATAGTGTCATAAAAATACTTAGAAATATCGAATTTATAAAATAACAAAACATAGCAGATCTGCTATGTTTTCTCTTGCCTAAAGCCTATCTATATGATAGAATAAAATAAACTCAGAGGTGATATATTTGGAGGAATTAATAGAGAATATATGTGAATATATAAAGAAACCATATACGGATTATGCCATTATGATTAATGGCGAGTGGGGAAGTGGTAAGACTTTTTTTTGGAACAATAAGCTAAGGAAAAGACTTGAAAGTATCAAAGTAAATGGTAAAAATTATAAAACAATATATATGTCGCTTTATGGAATCAATAGTTTGGATGAGATCAGTAAAAAGATATTTATAGAAACAAATCCAACAATGAATAGGACCTTAAAAAAAGTATCCGATGCAAGAGAGGGAAATATCATTCCTGAATATGTAAAGACAGGTCTTGACATGGCTAACTTTTTTGGGAATTTTAGTTTTAGTCCAGATAGAATTGACTTTGCAAAGAATTTTTCTGTAGATGATAAAATATTATGCTTTGATGATTTAGAAAGAGCTAATGTTGACGTAATTGATATATTAGGATACATTAATAATTTTGTGGAACATGATGGAATCAAAACAATTTTAATATGTAATGAAAAAGAGCTTGCAATAAAATTTAAAAATAAAAATATAGAATTAAAAACGATGATTGCAGCTTATATATTAGATAAAAAAGATGCTCTTGTGAAAAATACAAGTGACAAACCTCTTTCCAATGTAATAGAAAATGAGATATCTGAAATTTTTGAAAAATCGAACGATTATGAGCGTATTAAAGAAAAACTGATTGGGGAGACTTTTGAATATATTCCAGAGTATGCCTATATACTAAGTGGAATGATATTGAAGTATTCATATAATGATAAATTATCGGAATTTTTGAAAAAAAATACATCTGTTATCATATCTGCTTTCAAGAAATCTAATACGAAGAATTTAAGAATTTTAAAACATGCCTTAAATGATTTTGAGAAGATATATGATAATGTTTTATTAAAGTATGAGGATATAAATATTGATATTTTAAGAACCATGCTTACTTTTGATCTGGCAATTTCTTTTGAAATTAAATCGGGGAGTGCAAGTAAAGAAAAATTAAAAGATATTAGTTCTAATGAAGAATATATGTCTTTATTATATACATCAAATCTATTAAATGATACAGACAATTTCTATTTGAGAGAGTTTGATCATAAATATTTTGAAAACAATTTTTCTAAATATAAATTTTTTAAATTTATTGAAGTATATATAAGAACTAGATATTTGGATGAAAAACTATTAAAAGAAGATATAGAAAATGCAATGGATAGTCTAAAAGAAGAGAAAAAAGAAGTAAATAAAAAATATTTGAAAGTCTTAAATGGGGAATATTTAAAATTAAGTGATATTGAATTTGATAATTTAGTTATACAAGTTTTAGAAGAAATAAAAAATGGCAATGTTTCATTTTATGATTATGTATTATTATTTGCCATGTTTAAATATTTTATAGATGTAAAATTGGTTATATATGATATAGAAAAGCTATATGATATCTTTGTATCAGGAATGGAGAAGTCTGCTAAGAAGCATATCATTCTTTTATCTGATATTAGGATGGACAACAAACAATATACAGATGAGTATATCAAGAAATTAAAGAAAACAGAAGAAAAAATTTTAAAAAATATGACAAAATCTATTACAGGGCAAAAAGCAGAGGAAGTATTTTCCTATATTCCAAATGACATTTCAAAATTTTATAAAGAAATGATAAATGAATATCGTAATATACCAATACTTGCAAATATAGATAGTCAGGTCATATATCATAAGCTAACGAGTATATCAAACTACGATTTAAGTAATATTATTAATCTTATCAAATTGAGGTATGATAATAACACCACTTTACTGAAAAACGAGAAAAAGAATTTAATTCATCTATCAAAGTTAATAGATGATCATTTAAGCAATGATAAACGAGGAATCAAAGAGATACTACTTTATCATTTGTCAAGTGAAATTAAAAATATTGTGTAAGATGAGACAGTATAAATAAAATTGGTTTATTTATACTGTTTTTTTGAATAAATCAGTTTATCATACAAATAATAATAAAAGTATTTGGAGGTTGAAATGAAAACAACAGGAATTATTAGAAAGATTGATGAACTTGGAAGAATTGTAATACCAAAGGAGATTAGAAAAAGTCTCAGTTTAAAAAATAACGATAATTTAGAAATATTACTTGAAGATGAAAATATAGTATTAAAAAAGTACCAACCAATGGGTAGACTATTAACTCTTGCTAAAAGTTATTCAAAAACACTATCTGATTTGACAGGTTTTTCTGTTTGTATTACAGATACTGAAAAAGTAATAGCTATTAGTGGAGAGAAAAAAGAAAAGTATATAGGAGAGGCAATATCTGAGTATGTTGTGGAAGTAATGAATGAAAGAATCATTTGGTCAACGATGGAACGTAGTACAAAGAATATATTACTTTCTACTAAAGAGGAAGAATATGTATCACAAATCATAGCGCCAATTATTTGTGATGCTGAAGCTATTGGAACTGTTATATTATTTTCAAAAGAAACTGGTTCTAAGATAACTGATTTAGAGTTTAAACTTGTTCAGTTAACATCTCAGTATCTTGGAGCACAACTAGAATAAGAGACGAGTTGACAAAGAAATGTAAATAAAGTATAATATTATTTAGTGGCAAAAAATAAAACATCTTTTAGTATGAGATGTGGGATCATTTAAGTGAATAACTTAAATATTATGAAAGGAGGAGTCTTACTATGTATATAGAAAGACTTAAAAGAAACTTTGAAATCTTGGATCATAAAAACTTTATATCCCATGGAGGAATCTATGGATATTCTGAATTATGCGAAAGAGAAGTAAAACAGAATACCGTTGAGGCAATTTCCTTTTCTATTGAAAATGGAATTCCATTCGAGTGTGATATAAGAGGAACTAAGGATAATATCCCTGTACTATCTCATGATGATGAAGTGACTCTCTCAGATGGTCGGAAGATCAAAATATCCAAAACAAAATACGCCGATTTGGTGGAAATTGCAGGTACTGAGGCTCCAGAACTTTTGGAAGCTGCTCTTCAAGTAAATTCTGGACGTGTTCCTTGTTTAATAGATGCTAAAGAGGCAAAATTCTTTTTGTATTCTCATTACAGAAAAAATTTAGCAAATATATTGAATCGCTATGCAGCAATGGGAGAGATTGCATTGCAGTCATTTAACCCTGCTTTTATGCTTGTAATGAGAAGGCATCTGAAAGGAGTATTGACCCTGCAACTTGTATGCCGGGCACAGACCGTATTAGACGTGTTTAAAGCGCCTAAAAGAGCTGCAAATATCTATGAAAAAATGGTGTCATTTGTATGCTTTATAGCTAGAACAGATGCAATTAACATGGAAAATCATGAAGATAAAAGGTGGAAGTTTTCCACAAGAGCATTTCATTCTGATGAATTCTATAATGCGGTAGAGGAAATTTTGGATACCTTAACCAAAGGAACTGATAGAATACAGTATTTTTTGGTAAAGACAGTAAATGAACTGACCAAAAAGCCAGTACTTGCCTTTACAATAAAAGATGAGAGTGAATTTGATGCAATTGAAGGTAACCTCATTTCGAATTATATTGTAGATTTTAGTCATTTGGGAGCGGAGAACTATATTGACAAGATTAAAAGTTTAAAAGCAAAATGAATCAAATTGCGGTGGCCCTATGGCCACTTTTTTTTCGCAAATTTTTTTCTTAAATATGATTTTTTTGTCATTTATGCTTAAAATACTTGATATATTTTTCGTTTTAATGTATAATTTAGATGTATATATGGTATTAATTTAATTTGAAAGAAATTAATTTACATAATATGCAAGAGACAATCTAACATGATAATATAATAAAATTATTGGTTTATGTGAGATATATAAATGTTGGACATTGAAAAAGGAATATTTAAGGAGGAAAAAGATATGGTAGGTATAATCATTACTGCAGTAATAGCATTTTCCTTGGGAAGTGTGATTTTTTTCTTTGCTGGAATCAAGTATAGGAAAAAGATTGCTGAATCTACAGTAATATCTGCTGAAAAGCAAGCAGAAAAAATTATAGAAGATAGTAAAATCGATGCAGAGAGATTAAAAAAAGATGCTATTTTACAAGCAAAAGATGAAATGTTAAAGCAAAAAGATGAATTTGAAAAGGAAGCAAAGCTTAGGAAGAAAGAATTACAAGAGACTGAGAATAGAATCAATCAAAGACAAGATTTGGTTGATAAGAGGGCAGCTTTAATAGAAGAAAAAGAAAATAACATTATTAAGAAAAATGATGAAATAGCAAAAAAAGAAAAAGATCTTCAAAATGCTAAGCAAAGAGAAATTGAAGAACTTAGTAAAATAGCTAAAATGACAGTAGATGAAGCAAAAGAGAATATGATGTCAAAATTAGAAGATGATATGAAATCAGATATGGCTACATATGTTAGAACTGAAACGGAAAAAGCAAAAGAAGAAGTAGAGAAAAAAGCAAGAGAAATTCTTGTTGGAGCAATACAAAAGTGTGCTACAGATCATACTTCAGAAGCTACTGTCACAGTTGTATCTTTACCAAATGATGATTTAAAAGGAAGAATTATTGGTAGAGAGGGAAGAAATATAAAGACAATTGAAACATTGACAGGAATTGATTTAATTATTGATGATACTCCAGATGTTATAGTATTGTCAAGCTTTGACCCTATTAGAAGAGAAGTAGCAAGAATCGCTTTGGAAAGGCTTATTGCAGATGGAAGAATACATCCTGGAAAGATTGAAGAAATGATAGAAAAAGCAAAATCTGAAGTGGAAAATACAATTAAAGAAGAAGGAGAAAGAGCATTATATGAGACAGGAGTAATGGATGTTCATCCTGATTTAGTAAAATTACTTGGAAAGTTAAAATACAGAACAAGTTATGGTCAAAATGTACTTAACCATTCTATCGAAGTATCAAACCTAGCTGGAACTTTGGCGATTGAATTGGGACTTGATCCAACAATTGCTAAAAGGGCTGGCTTATTACATGATATAGGAAAATCATTTGATCATGATGTAGAAGGTACACATGTTAGCTTAGGTATAGAATTACTAAAAAAATATAAAGAAAAAGATGAAGTTATTTGGGGAATGGAAGCGCATCATGGTGATACTGAACCGAAAACAATTGAGGCAATTTTAGTTCAAGCAGCAGATATTATATCTGCGTCTAGACCGGGTGCTAGAAAAGAAACTGTTAGTGCATATATTAAGAGACTACAAAAACTAGAAGAAATATGTGATTCTTATAAAGGTGTTGATAAATCTTATGCAATACAAGCAGGTCGTGAAGTAAGAATCATAGTAAAGCCTGAACAAGTAGATGACGACTCAATAGTACTAATGGCTAGAAATGTGGCAAAGCAAATTGAAGAAGAAATGATTTATCCAGGACAAATCAAAGTGAATGTAATCCGTGAAACTAGAGCAATCGAACTTGCTAAATAAAAAATGAGGGCGCTAAGGTGTAAAAGTAACATCTTGGTGTCTTTTTGTTTTTATGATAAGCATATTCAGATATACATATTTGACATAATATGAAAAAAAGTGATATAATATAAATATGAATATATAAATTAAGTCTCTACAAATTTTAGGGAACTGGTATCCCTTTATATTGTGTAGAACTTTATTTATTTACCATTTTAGGTAGCAAAAAAATAGAAAGGACTCCCAAGTTATAAAGGGAAAAATGGTGTTATTATGAAAAAGTATGATTTCTTTGGTATGAAACAATTTCTGGTAGGAGGTAAAGCTCATCTTGACGGTGAGACAATCATTTCACGGTATCTTATAGGAAACCATAAGATCCTCGTTGAGGACAATGACGACAGTTTTCGAGTTACCGTCGATCGTACTACCCGAGTAGTGGATTCAGAAGAAAAAGTGGAGGGAATCCTCTTAGGAATCTACCTGGTTACCTATTAAAATGAACACCTTTAAATGTTAGAGAAAATTTTATTTAACATTTAAAGGTGTATTTTTTGCCTATTTATATATAATATATATTATTTGTGAATTACATATAATTGCTTGCTAAAAGAAATTTTCTCTAAGTATCGATAATTGGTATTAATTGGAAAAAAAGACAAATAATAAATTTAGGGTGATGATATGAAAATTGGAATTCCAAAAGCATTATATTATTATGAATATCCAATCCTTTTTAAAAGTTTTTTTGAAGCACTTGGAATAGAAGTTGTACTAAGCGATGATACAAATAAAAAAACTTTAGAGGAGGGAATTAGTAAATCAATTGATGAAGAATGCTTAGCAAGTAAAATATTTTTAGGTCATGTCAATAATTTGGTTAGCAGAATGCAAAGTGAAAGTATAGATTATATTTTTGTACCAAGACTTTGTACTTTTAAGGATAAGAAAACAATATGTGTGAAATTCTATGCTTTATATGATATTTGTAATAACATATTTAACGCAAATTTTATTACTTTAAATATCGATTATGAAAAGGGAGAAAATGAGTTAAAATCTTTTATGTGTTTAGGTAAAAAGTTAGGAAAAGGAGTAAGAGAGACTTTCATAGCATACACTTCTGCGAAAAAAAGACAAAAAGAATATGAAATTTTTAGATTAACTAAACAGATGAAAGAGATGAGAACTACAAATAATATGAAAATACTATTGGTATCTCATCCATATATATATAATGATCGTTATCTTGGAGATACAATTAAGGGGTATTTAAAAAAGCTTGGTATTGATGTATTCTTTGCAGATATTAATTGTTCTAGTATTCAAAGAAGTGAATCAAAAAAGATGAGATATAAAAATATATCAAAAAGTATATATTGGAAACAAAGCATTCATTTACTAAATGGAGTAGAAGAGTATTTAAGATGTGTAGATGGGATCATATATTTATCTGTATTTCCATGTGGCACTGATTCTCTTGTGAATGAGCTGGCTATCAGAAAGGTAAAAGATATACCAAGTCTTAATATTATACTGGATGAAGAAGATGGAATGGCAGGAATATATACAAGGCTTGAGAGTTTTATTGATATATTAGAAAGCAAAATAGAAAGAAGTGAGATTGAATATGCAAAAAGATAAAAAGTTTGTTGTTAGTTTTCCTCATATTGGAAATTACTATATTCCTATCTATAATTTATTAAAAAAATTAATTGATGAAGAAACAACAAGGATTTTAATCCCAGAGAAAATGAGTAAAAATACAATAGATGTAGGGAGCAAATCGAGTCCCGAGTTTATATGTATTCCTTTTAAATATAATATGGGAAATTATATTGAGTCCTTAAATAGAGGCGCAAATGTATTGATACAAGCCGGTGGAGGATGTAGATATGGATATTATGCTGAAATACAAGAGCAAATCCTAAGGGATATGGGGTATAAATTTACCTATATTACATTACTCGATCCAGAGGGGATTAATATTTTAAATGTATATCATAAGTTTCATTCAATTAATCCTAAATTAAAATTGAAGGATTTTGTTAGCTATTTTTTATTTACCATTAAAGTAATTCACATTTTAGATGAATTTGAGACGTATATTAGAGAAAATATGGTGTTTGAAAAAGAGAAAGGAAATTTAGAAAAAATACATCAATCTTTTTTAGAGGAATTAAAAAATGTTAACTCATATAAGGAGTTATATTTTATCAAAAATAAATATTTTAAGCTTGCCAAAAGTGTTCGAAAAGAGGATAACCAGGAAAATTACATTAAAATAGGAATTGTTGGAGAGCTATATACCTCTATGGAGCCATTTTCTAGTCTTTTTTTAGAAAAAGAACTGGCTACCATGGGGTGCCTTACGAAAAGATATACTACAGTAACATATTTATTATTTGAAAAAGGAAAAGCACAAAATAAATTGTTAAATAAGGCGAGTAAATATGTAAATTATGCACTTGGTGCTGACGGACTTGAAAGTATTGCGCATACATTAGAACTGATCAATGATGGCTATGATGGAATTATCCATATTAAGCCATTTGGATGCACCCCTGAAATTAATGCAATGCCAATTTTACAAAAGATCAGCCAAGATGAAAACATACCAATTATTTATTTTACTTTTGATTCGCAAACTAGTGAAGTAGGTATAAAAACAAGACTGGAAGCATTTTATGATATGCTAGTTATGAGAAAAGAAAATTTAAATCGTAATGGGAGGGAGATATATGGATAAGTATTATATTGGTATAGATATCGGTTCTATATCTACAAAAGCGGTAATGATAAATCAAGATAGAAAAATCATAGCAAGTGAATATCTTTGGACAGAAGGAAATCCCATAGAAGCTACCAAAAAAGTTATTACAAAACTGAAGGAGAAAATGCCAATAAAAAATCCTAAAATATATGGTGTTGGGACAACTGGATCAGCTAGAAACCTTGTGGGAAGTGTAGTGGGAGCAAATATCATAAAAAATGAGATTACTGCACATGCCATTGGAACATTGTCTATCTATCCTGATGTTAGGACAATTCTTGAAATTGGTGGTCAGGATTCTAAAATTATTATATTAAATCAGGGAATTGTAGTAGATTATGCCATGAATACATTATGCGCAGCAGGCACTGGTGCATTTTTATCTTCACAATCTAAAAGGCTTGGAATTGATATTAGTGATATGGGAGATATTGCATTAAGTTCCAAAAACCCATCTAAAATAGCTGCAAGGTGTACCGTGTTTGCAGAGTCTGATCTTGTTCATAAAGCCCAAATTGGTCATAAAAAAGAAGATTTGGTTGCAGGTCTTTGTAATTCAGTAGTGAAAAACTACTTAAATAATCTATCTAGGGGTAAAAAAATTAAAGATAGAGTTGTATTTCAAGGTGGAGTGAGCAAAAATAAAGGGGTAATAAAGGCATTTGAAAATGAGCTTGATACTCAAATATTTGTAGATGAAAATTCACATTTAATGGGAGCATTAGGAATTGCAATATTATCTCAAAAAGCAAATAAAGAAGAAAAAGAGTTAGCATTTGATTTTAATATCCAAGATATAGATTTTAAGACACTTGGTGTAGAGTGTAAAGGTTGTAGCAATAACTGTGAAATAGTTTATATTTATAAAAATGGAAATGTGATCGATAAAATGGGCGGTAGATGTGAAAAATTCAATTTGGTTGAAGCAAAGAGTAGTTAATTTATATAATATACATTATTTGTGAATTACAATAAAACACTTTCAAAAAAGAAATCTCCCTAAAATCAAGTCATGTCTTATTACTTGACACTTTCTTAGATCGTATGTTATAATAAAATTAAGAAAGAGAATAAATACTCAATAACTATTTGAGCATGGTCTCAAAATATTATTTCAAGGGGGTGTTGCCATTATGAGGCATGACTTTGATAGATTGGAATTACCTTTCATTATGATAAATGATGAGGTAATACAAAAAAATAAAGTTGAAATAGTAGATGAGAAAAATGGATTTAAAATTGAAGCAGCAGTATTTACTATAAGTAGATTAATAGATGGTTGTATGGAATAATACAACCTTTTTTCTTGTCTTTCAAAAGAAGTTGTGATATAATGTTAACATAAAGTTCAAAGTGCTAGACACAATTGTGAAAGGAGAAACATGATGAAAATATTTTTGATTAGACATGGAGAGTCTATTGCTAACGTTGGAGAAAATTATAAAGAGCGTATATTAGACTCTAAAGTAACTTTAACCGAAAACGGTATTCATCAGGCATTGGTAGCCGGCAGATGGCTAAAAGAGTATTGTGATATTAATGGTATTGATCTAAATCAAGCGGTAATCTGGAGAAGTCCTTATAAGCGTACAATCCAAACCTGTGATGCGTTTAATCAAAGCTTGAAGATTAAACGAATAAAAGAAGATGTTACTTTAGTAGAACAGCGCTTTGGCTTGTTTGATTGCATTCCGGATGAAGAATTGCCAAAAATTTATCCTGTAGAGTTCGAAGAATTTCAGCGTCAAAAGAAAAATGGCGGAAAATTTTTTGCTAAACCTCCTATGGGTGAAGCTCCATATGATGTAGCGATCAGAATCCATCAATTTTTTGGTACCATTCGAAGAGATTATGAAAAACATGGCACAGATACATTGTTTGTTTTTACTCATGGAACAACATTAAGATGTTTTTTAATGCGCTATTTTCATTATACTCTGGACTGGTACGAGGCAGAACATAACCCTAAAAATTGTTGGGTCCGTCTAATTGATGGTGATAAGGATATGGGATATATTTATAACCAGTAATGTGTTTTAAACACTCACTAAAATTAATAGTGAGTGTTTTTTTGTTGACTTTCTTAAAATTTGTGATATAATAAGCACACTATAAAAATTAAAGGAGGTATATAATTATGCCAGGAATTTGTTATCATGTATATTATGCAACATTAGTAAAAAATTATTTGTGTCTTGCAGAGGATAAAGTAAAAAGGTTCTATGAGGGAAACTTCATTCCTGATATGTTTGGAAAGGAAGGGAAAAACCGAACTCATATGTATATTCCTTATACTTATGGTTTTACTGTTCCGGACATGGATAGAATTTTTGGGATTTGTAGGCCACATTTTGAAAATCCAATTGTGTTAGGTATTTATTCTCATTTATATCTTGATGATCGATTTATCAGAGAGTTTCTGGTTCCATCTTTTGACTGGAATGTGGAAAAGGGAGTCATTACAAATCCAAAGACAGGATATACCGCAACAAAAGAAGAGTTCTTTGGTAGTAAAGATACCGGCCTTTATGGTGCATATACTTCAATCAATCCACTCCTTATCAAAGAATGTAACTTAGATATTGAAAGTATACCTGAAAAACTCGAAATGTCTGGTATTGAAATTTATGATGTAGGTAGGAGAGAAAAAACTTGGAAGGAAGAACTGAATGGTTATTTAGCACAAAGTATCCCATACACAGGCGAAATTCTTGATTATCAGGAACTTACTTCTAAAATAAGAGGATTTGCTCTTGACCTGGCTACAGAATTAAGTAAAATTTTATAATTTCAAAAGGGGGCTCCACACTGATTATGTGGAGCTCTTTATATATATATCTTGATTTTATTCTTGTTTTATTATATAATTTCTACGTTAGGGGGAAATTTGAATTGAAAGTTTTAATTGTAGGAGATGTAGTAGGTAGAAATGGCCTTAATAGATTAAAAATAGAATTAGATCATTTACTAAAAGAGGAAAAAATAGACTTTTGTATAGTAAATGGAGAAAATTCAGCAAGTGGAAGAGGAATAAGAGTAAAAGAATACAATGAAATCATGGAAGATGGGGCAGATGCTATCACTATGGGGAATCATATATATTATAGAAAAGAGATGGCATCACAGTACATAAAACTCTCAAGACTTGTAATACCTGCTAATGTAACAAATCTTAATGGACATGGGTATGTGATAATTGAAAAAAATGGTATTAAATTTTGTGTGATTAATCTAATTGGAAAATTTGGAATGGGTGATATGTTTGAAAAAAATACTATTAGTCCATTTGATGAGGTAACAAAAATTCTTGAGAAAATCAAAAATGAGCATGTAGATTATATTTTTGTAGATTTTCATGCAGAAGCAACTGCCGAAAAAATCGCTATGGGATATTTTTTAGAGGATAAAGTAAGTTGTGTATTTGGGACACATACGCATGTTCAAACAGCAGATGAAAGAATTTCTGAGAGTGGAATGGCGTATATAACCGATGTTGGAATGACAGGTCCAACAAATAGTGTAATTGGACTTAAAAAAGAAATTGCTTTAACTAGATTTGTAAAAGGGGAATACGCAAGATATGAATGTAGTGGAGAAGAAGCAATATTTAATGCTATTATAGTAGAATATGATGACAAAACAAAGAAAGCCATCCATATTAGAAGAATTAATCAATAACAATAGTAACTAAAAAGAACTTTTATTAATATGATATATCAAGTGTGGTGATATTAATGAAAGCTTTTTTTAAGAGTATATATGATGATGCAGAAAATATGTTAAAGAAGGATCCAGCAGCCACTAACATTTTTTCTGTTATTTTATTATATCCAGGATTTCATGCAATCTTGATACATAGACTCACGCATCTTTTATACCGTAAACATTTGTTCTTTATAGCTAGAGCTATCTCACAACTTACCAGATTTTTTACAGGAATTGAAATACACCCTGGAGCCAAAATTGGAAAGCGATTATTTATTGATCATGGCATGGGAATTGTTATTGGTGAAACCGCTATTATTGGGGATGATTGCACTATATATCATCAAGTTACTTTAGGTGGAACAGGAAAAGAAGCCAAAAAGAGACATCCTACGATAGGAAATGATGTGGTGATCGGATGTGGAAGTAAAGTACTTGGAAATATAACTATTGGAAATCATGTAAAAATCGGGGCTAATTCTGTTGTATTAAAAGATATACCAGATCATTCAACTGCAGTTGGAATACCATGTAAAATAATCAAGCGTTGACATAAAATGAAAGAAATGATATAATATGCTCGTTAAAAATAATAATCTAATAAAATTTTTAAAGAGGATAAAAAATGAGTTTTGGTAGTATTTTGAAAGCAGCATCTAGTAATCATGTAGAAGTAGAGGTATATGAAAAGTTAAAACCATTATTACTTCAGCTTGCAAATGAGCGGGAAAAAGGTTGTAAACTTTTGTTTTTCAATATTAGTGATCTTGTTATTGAAAAATTAAAAGAGTTGATTCGTAGTGATGATATTTTAGTCCAACAGGATATGATCATTTGGGATGAATCTGCCATTTTAAAGAAAGAGTTTCCTAAACCCTCTCCGTGTCAAAAATGTTCATTTGAAATGAGAATTGCTTGCTGTGGATGTTCGGAACAACAGGCATGGAAAGAATCCAAAGAAACGGAAACCAAAACTGTATATGATGTAGAAAAAGAAATATCAATTACTATGAAAGATAAGGAAATCAGTATACAAATTGAAAAAAGGCGGGAATAATCTCCTGCCTTTAATGATGATACGTTTCATGATTGATCATTTTAAATGCTCTAAATAGTTGTTCTAGTAGAAAGACTCTAATTAATTGATGTGGAAATGTCATGCTTGAAAAGCATATTTTATTTTCACTTGTATTCAGTAATTCATCGGTCATTCCTAAACTTCCACCAATTACAAATACTAAAGTAGAGGTACCATAAGTGGTTAGGTCTTCTATTTTTTTGGAAAAAGCATCCGAAGAATATTCTTTTCCTTTTAAATCTAGGAAAAATATAGTACTTTTTCCTATCTTAATTAGTTTTTCTTTTAGTTTATTACTTTCTATCTGTTTTATTTTTTGAATTTCCGCGTCATTTAAATTTTGTGGTAATTTTTCATCTTCTAGTTCTATTATTTCCATTTTAGCATATTTTGATAGCCTCTTTAGATATTCATTACAAAGTTCTTTTAAAGCTTTTTCTTTTATTTTTCCAACACATACTATTTTAATACTTAACATATATTATATTCCTCACTTGATAATGTTTTGCTTGCAAAGTTAATATTAAGATGATCAGTATCAACATCATTTTGTTTTAGAGTAGTAATGATAGTATTAAAAGCAATATCCTCATTATTATTATTTTCGCTTAAATGGGCAAGTAAAAAGTTTGCTTGTCCAAGTTTTGCAAGCCTTGCAATAGTAGTAGCACTAACATCATTAGATAAATGACCAATGGGGCTTTTAATACGTCTTTTTAAATGAAAAGGATATTTACCAAAATCAAGCATAGCAGTATCATAGTTTGCCTCTAAAATGATATAATCAGAGAATTTTAAATGATCAAACACATCACCTGTCATGTGCCCTAGGTCAGTAGCATATGAAAGAGTAGTATTTCCAGATTTAATTCTAAAGCCACAAGGCATTACAGCATCGTGTGGTGTCTCAAAAGGCAATATTTCGATACCATTAATTTGAAAAGGTTTATCATATTCTGTTTTAATGATATTAGCTGATATATT
This sequence comes from Clostridia bacterium, assembly GCA_030524345.1. Lineage (GTDB taxonomy): Bacteria > Bacillota > Clostridia > TANB77 > CAG-465 > CAG-465. The sequence goes on from JAUNGP010000006.1 coordinate 25,898, forward strand.
TTTTTCTTTTAAAAGTTCACTCAAAAGATCAGCTGTTTTACCACAAGCATATATAGGAATGTTAGTATTCTTTCTACATAATAAAGGAAGTCCTTTTATATGATCAGAATGCTCATGAGTAATTAAAACAGCTGAAATGTTTGAAATATCCTTATCAAGACTTTTTAGTCCATCATTAATTGCTTTATAAGTTACACCAGCATCAATTAATATATTGGTTCTACCGCCATTATCGATATGGAACAAATTACCAGAACTAGAACTATATAATGGATGTATATTTAACATTTTAATTCTCCTCATTCTTTACATATTCGATATTTGCACCAAGATTTGCAAATTTTGCTGTAATATCTTCGTATCCTCTAAGTATATGATGAATATCATATACTTCAGTATTGCCTTCTGCAACAAGTCCTGCAATGATCATCGCAGCACCAGCCCTTAAATCATGAGAATGAACAGGAGCACTATATAGTTTATCAACTCCTTTTACGATTGCAGTAGTTCCATGAGCAGAAATATCAGCTCCCATCTTGGCAAGTTCATCGGTGTATTGAAATCTAGATTCCCAAATATTTTCAACAATCATGCCTGTGCCACTTGCTACAGTCAGTAGAATACATATTTGCGGTTGCATATCTGTAGGAAAGCCTGGATAAGGACTAGTTTTAACAGTAAAAGAGTTTGGCTTTTTATCCATAGAAACTCTGATACTATCTTCATATTCTTTTACAGTAGCTCCAGCTTCCAAAAGCTTAGCAGTAATTGGCTCCATATGTTTTGGAATACAATTTTTAATAAGAACATCACCACGAGTAACAGCAGCTGCAACCATAAAAGTGCCAGTTTCGATTTGATCTGGTATAATAGAATAACTAGATACTTGATGTAATTCTTTGACACCTGTAATCTTAATAGTATCTGTACCGGCTCCTTTAATTTGGGCTCCCATAGAATTTAAAAAGTTTGCCAAATCAACGATGTGAGGTTCCTTTGCTACATTTTCTATAACAGTAGTTCCTTCTGCTAAAGTAGCGGCAAGAATTGCATTCATTGTAGCTCCAACACTTACTACATCTAAAAATACAGGAGCACCTTTGAGTGAAGTAGTTCTACTAGCATACACATTACCATTTCTTACTTCAACAGTGGCTCCAAGTCTTTCAAAAGCCTTAATATGTTGATCGATTGGTCTAGCGCCAAGATTACAACCACCAGGTAAACTAATTTGAACCTTATCAAATCTTCCAAGTAATGAGCCAAGCAAATAATAAGAAGCTCTAAATTTACTTGTAAGTTCCGAAGAAGCAATTGCAGAATTAACATTTGAATTGTCAATAATTAGTTCATTTTTAGAAATATATTCAATATTAGAGCCTAGCGACTCTAGTATTTTTACATATGCTCTGATATCACTTATATCCGGTACATTTTCCAAATGACATTTTCCTTTTACTAACAAAGTAGCAGGTAAAATAGCAACAGCAGCATTCTTAGCGCCACTTATAGTTACTTCGCCATTTAGTCTACATGGACCATGTACAATAAATTTTTCCATATATGATTCCCCCAATTTTTACCATAAATTATATAAAGAATATAAATATTTCTTAATAATTATTCATACAAGAGTATAACATAATTTGTCAAAAAAGACAATAACTATATAAAATAAACAATTAATGGCGTAAATTCCTTTTGGCATTTATCAATATACATTTACAATGATTTGTAAAACGACTTAAGGTATTTTCTATACATACTAAATTTGAAAATGTATAAATATCTTTTCCTGTAATGTAATGACCGTTTGATGTAGGAAGTTTTAAATTACTACAATTGAGTAAATATTTTTTCATAGTTTGTGGGTTTATCCCCATAAAATCACCTCCTATATTTATTATATGCATTAGAGATGAAAAAAGAAACAAACGGGAAATTGCCTCTTTATATGGGTTGTTTTAATTTAGAATAATTTTGTCATCATGAAACAAATTACAAAAAATGATACAAAAGACTTGTTTTTTTAAATTTCATATGTTAAAATATACTAGTAACATTAAAGACTTGAAAATAGGAAGGTGTGAAAAAAATGAAAACAGATATACAACCAAAATATGGAAAAGCTGAAATAAGATGTGTTTGCGGTAACGTAATCGAAACTGGCTCTGTAAAAGAAGAAATGAGAACAGATACATGTAGTAAATGTCATCCATTTTTCACAGGTCAAAAACAAGCTATGTCTAGCCAAGGTAGAGCAGCTAAGTTTATGGAAAAATATGGAAATAAAGTTAAAAAAGCAGATAAATAGTCTTATTTAAATATGGAATAAATGTGAAGAGTGTCGAAGTTGATTGAGACACTCTTTCACTTTATATATTTTAGGAGTTTATGGATTATGAAAATTAAGAAAAATAAAGGCAAAAAAGAAAAAATTGGTGGGATTGCTCTTAGTAATGGGATCATCCTAAAAAGTGAAAAAAGGGATAGTATTACAAAGAAAAATAGTGATGGAAAGATAATAGTAAAGATAGATAAACATTTTATTGGTAAGAGTAAATTTAGTTTATTAGACCTACCCTTTATAAGAGGAATGTATAATATAGTATCACAGCTGACGAGTTCCAAAGTAGATTTAAAAGAAAATGTAAAAGCAATTTGTGATGCATTCAATATCAAATATGATGAAGAAGAGTTAAATATAAAAACTCCTGTTTTAATAGGCATGATTATAATAATAGTTATATTTTTTCTTGTCATAACTCCATGTCTTATATCACTACCTTTTGGCCATTTCAAAGAAATGGTACAAGCATTAATTCAATTTTTAATACTTGCTTTATTGCTAGTATCCTTAAGAGTGAGTAAATCATTAGTATCTATTTTAGAATATCATGGGGCAGAACATAAAATTGTCAATGCTTATGAGAACTTAAATTTTGATGAACTAACAGTAGAAAATGTCAAAAAAGAATCTAGAATCCATAGAAGATGTGGCTCTAACTTTATTGCTTTTTTTATACTCATTACAATACTTGAGACCTTACTGATCACAGTAGATCATATCGCTATTAAAATGTTAATACTTGCACTTCTTATCATCCCTAATATATCTATTTCTTATGAACTAGTGATGCTTCTTGGAAATCTTCCTAAATGTTTAGCATATTTATTTTATCCAATTATGGCTGTACAGTTTATGACTACAAAAAATCCTAGCGATGATAAAATAAAACTTGCTATTTACGGAGTTTATGGGGTGTTAAAGGAGAATCTAAAGATGAGCGTATCAGAGCTTATAAAAAAATATGAGGAGGAAAATTATGACTTAATTCAAAACAAAGAGTATCAGTTACAAGATATGCTACAGGTCGTATCCTATGTAACAAAAAAGAATACAAATCATATATACATTTATATGAATGAATATCTGTTAAGTTATAATGAGCAAATTGAGGTAATAAGACTTCTAGACCAATTATTTAAAGAAGATGTGCCACTTCAGTATATTACAAATAGAGCCTATTTTTATAACGAGGAATATATTGTGAACCATCATGTATTGATCCCAAGACAAGATACAGAAATATTAGTACAAAAAGCAATTGAATATATTTCAAAATATGATTTAAAAAAAATGATAGATCTATGTACTGGTAGTGGATGTATTGGGATATCTATTGCTAACAATTCTGATATAGAAAAAGTAATCCTTAGTGATATCTCTAAAGAGGCATTAAGTGTAGCAAGACAAAATATTCAATTAAATAATGCAACTAAAGTAGTAGCCTACCTTTCTGATTTGTTGGAACTATATATTGATAACAAAACAGTAGTAGATATCATTGTATCAAATCCCCCTTATATCAAAACAGATGTTATCCAAACGCTTGATAAAACGGTATTAAAAGAACCAAGACTTGCTCTTGATGGTGGCAAATCTGGGCTTGACATCTATATTAAAATATTAGATCAAGCAAAATATGTCTTAAAGGAACATGGATACTTAATGTTTGAAATTGGATATGATGAATTAGAAGAATTAAAACATATCATTTCAACGCATCCAGAATATGAATTGATAGAGTCAATCAAAGACTATGGAGGAAATGATAGAGTTATTATATGTCGCTTTTGCAATATTTAGAAAGCTACAGGTATTATAATCAAATTAAATTGACATAACATGCAAAAAATGATATAATATAGACATGGATAATAAATGAAGTTCTATATGATTATAAAGGACAGGTACCTTATATGAATCATGTGGAACTTTTTTTGTATCACAACAATTAATGAAAGGATTCCCGTGATAGAAAATAAGGGAAAAGGTGAACTTATGCAGACAAATGTAAAACACGTAGGAAAAGGCTATGTAGAGGAAGAGTCCTTTGCTGTAATAGGTGGTGAAAAATCTGAAACAATAGGCATCGAAAGATATGAAAATGGGATTTTATGGATCGATAAAAATTTTGGTGTCTGTGGTGCTACTATCGGACGTTGGGCAGAAATTGTCTCCGGGATGTTTGCAAAAGAGGCAAACTTTGAAAGAGAAATTCAAAGAGTATTTGGATCAAGTACTCCCCTTCATACAGTCATTTTTTATTTTAATAGGGTGAAGGTAAGTGTCAACAAAGAGCATTCTTCTCCAAAAGAGATTGTAGCTTTATGGGAAAGTAATTTTTATAAGCCAAAAAAGAACTATCATGAGGCTGCAAATAGCTTAAAAGAGAAGCTGGAATCTATCATCTATTCTGAACTCAGTGGTATTGTAGATGTTGGCTCTATTACAAAGGAGGATGCAACTCTAAGTAAGGATCAGCTGGATTTGCTGGAAAAATGCATTCAAAAACTGGTTACCTTAAAGAAGGCAGAAGCCATTTTCAAGTATACGGAAATGGAATTTGAAAGTGAGCTTTCAAAACAGGAATTTTATTCGATGAAGGATGCATCCACTCTTAAATTTGCAGTAAAATGGGCAAAGGCAATGCAATACTTGATGCAAGAGCGGGATGAATCTGCAAGAGCTGTTGGACAGGAAGCAAGCAAAATGGCAGATCCTGATGTTCCTTTTTATGTCGAGGAAATCGCTAAATCCTATTTAAAGCGATGCTGGAAATACGGCAATTCTCTGTAGGTTCTGACAAAAGACTCAGCATTAATTTGCTGGGTCTTTTAAGATATAAAAACGATTGATAAAGAGGTCTATTTTAACCAGTACTATCAGCAAGTTAAATTGACATAATGTCAAGAAAGTGATATAATATAAATATGGAACATATAAATTAAGTTTCCACAAATTTTGGGAGCTAGTATCCCTTTATATTGTGTGGAACTTTCTTTTTTTTAAAAAATACAATTTTAAGGTACTCGACATACTGAGTTAGGTGCTACAACTTAACCTATTCTACACCTGAAAGTAGACAAGTAGCAACAAGTTTTATAGAAAGGATTCCCCACGCAGTATGATAAAGGGGAAAAATGGTGTTATTATGAAAGAATTAAAGGGTTTTGAAAGATTACAGGGATTTGACCATATCCTTCCTAGAGGAATTGATATTATTCAGCTGAAGGCTGGACAGGTTCTTTGGATTGATGAAGATGGACTGTATATTGCAGAATCAGATGTCATACTTATAGTTGAACATCTAGATATTATCTATGATCCGGCTGACAGCCAACATGGCAGATTATGGTGGAATTGTAGTGATGTTATCAAAGAAATTCCGCTGAAATAAATTTTCCATATGTTCTGAAAAGGACCCAGCATTAATTTGCTGGGTCTTATTTTTATTTGATATTAGAACAAATGTTTATATATGCTACATATACCAATTTTAGTCTATATTTTTTTCTTGAAATACCAAATCTTATATGTTACAATATACTTAATTTGAGGTGGTAATATGTCATTTTCATCCGATGTTAAAGATGAAATATTAAAAAACTTTTCGGGAAATCAAAAAACGTGTTGTATTAAAGCTGAAAAATTTGGTGAATACTTAACATCAGTACCATTAAAAAATATATTAGGCAATGAATTTAAAGAATATTTAGATATATCCAAACTGAAAGAATGTTGTATTAAGTCAATCTTAAAAGGCGTGTTTTTAGGTTCTGGCTGTATTGTCGATCCAATGTTAGATTATCATTTTGAAGTAATATTTAAAAATAAAGCTTGCGGAGAGTATATTTTGAATTTGCTATCAGTACTTGATTTTACTCCTAAAATGATCAAGAGAAAAAAGCAAAATGTGGTATATTTTAAAGAATCAGAACAAATATCTCTTTTTTTGAGTATTCTTGGAGCAAATAATGCTGTTTTAAAATTTGAGCAAATACGAGTTGAAAAAGAAGTTAAAAATAGTATCAATAGAACTACTAACTGTGAAACAGCCAATTTATCTAAAACAATTAATTCAGCTGTAAAGCAAATAGAGGCGATTAAAAAACTAAAAGAACATGGTAAGTTTGCCTCTTTAAATGATAAATTAAAATATACTGCAAATTTACGTTTAAAGTATCCAACAGAAAGCTTAGATTATATAGCATCTAAGACGGCAAAAGATGAAAAAAATAAAATTAGCAAATCTGGTTTAAAGCATAGATTAGATAAACTGATTCAACTTGCTGCAGAAATAAAATAACATTTTTGGCATAATTAGTACTTATAATATCTATAAGCAAGTTAAATTGACATAATGTTAAGAAAGTGATATAATATAAATATGGAACATATAAATTAAGTTTCCACAAATTTTGGGAGCTAGTATCCCTTTATATTGTGTGGAACTTTCTTTTTTTTAAAAAATACAATTTTAAGGTACTCGACATACTGAGTTAGGTGCTACAACTTAACCTATTCTACACCTGAAAGTAGACAAGTAGCAACAAGTTTTATAGAAAGGATTCCCCACAGTATGATAAAGGGGAAAAATGGTGTTATTATGAAAGAATTAAGACAGTTTTACTTTGGAGATCTTAATAGTGTATCTGTTGCTCCTGAAGAGGTAACCGTGATCCAGCTAAAAGCCGGTGAATCCATTGAGGTCCATAGGGAACTCTATACAGCACCGATTGATCAAACTTTAGTTGTCGACCGGTTACGGATTCGGAAAGGCAAAGCTAGTTGTACGATGATTCGTCAGATTATTGACGGATTTCAGGTCCAGCAGTTTCCGGTTCGACCGGATCGCTTCTTGAGAAGAGTGGCAAGTAACAAAGGATTTAAGACCATAATTGTTCCGGGCGGAATCACTCCGCTGACTAGATACGGCTATGTACCTGTTCCGGATTTCAACATGAATGGTACTACTTACTTCCTGTTTCCCTATAGCTTTTTTAAGAAGCTGACAGCACCGAAAGAAGCTTGATCCCACACCACCATATGTTCTGAAAAAGGACCCAGCATTAATTTGCTGGGTCTTATTTTTATTTGATATTAGAACAAATGTTTATATATGCTACATATACCAATTTTAGTCTATATTTTTTCTTGAAATACCAAATCTTATATGTTACAATATACTTAGTTTAGAGATACATATATAGGAGGATTATCATGAAACAAGATCTTGGTATATATATCCATATACCTTTTTGTATAAGTAAATGTTATTATTGCAATTTTGTATCCTATGTAAATCAGGATAATATGATAGAAGAATATATCAATGCAGTCTGCATGGAAATACTACAAAATGCAGAAATACTAAGTGAATATAATATAGCAACTGTATATTTTGGTGGCGGTACTCCCTCTTATATAGATTCAAAATATATTAAACAAATAATGGATACTTTAAACTTATTTAAAAAAGGAAATGACTTTTTAGAAGTAACACTTGAAGTAAATCCTTGTAGTGTTACTTTAGATAAGCTAATTCAGTATAGAAATTGTGGAATCAATAGAATTAGTATTGGGCTTCAATCCACACATGATGACATTTTAAAAACAATTGGCAGAAAACACACACTAAATGACTTTCATAATACATTAAAATATTGTAAAGAGGCAGGTTTTGACAATCTTTCTGTAGATATTATATATCCTTTACCAAATCTTGATCTAAATCGTTTTTCTGAAACTTTAAATTATCTGATGAAGGTAAAAGAAGAATACAATATTAAACATATATCAATATATAATTTAGAGATCCATAAAGGTAGTAAAATTGAGTTTTTGTTAAATGAAGGATATGTGAGCTTGGTAGACGAAGAAACTGAGTATCAAATGAAAGAATTAATTGAATCAAAGCTGAAAGAAAATGGTTTCTATCCATATGAGATTTCTAATTTTTGTGTAAAAGGTTTTGAGTCTAAACACAATATGAATTATTGGAATCAGGGAATATATCTTGGCTTTGGAGTTTGTTCATCTAGTTTCTTTGGAAGTGTAAGATATAAAAATACTGATAGTATAAAGGAATATATAAAAGATATAAAGTCAAACATTAGTCCTATTGCAGAAAAAGAAAGTCTTGACTTACTAGATTTGATGAAAGAGTTTATAATACTAAAATTAAGACTGAAAAATGGTTTTTCTACAAATGAATTTAAAAAATTTGGAAAAGATATATTTGATATCTTCTCAGAAGAATTACAAGAATTAAAAGAAAATCAACTAATTGATATCCGAAAAATAGAAGGAAATTTTGAAGCAAAAACTAAAAATTATAATATAGCCCTGACAAAAAGAGGTTGTGAAGTAGCAAATGTTGTATGGGAGAAATTTGTATAGGAGGAAATTTTATGATTTCTAATGTCGATAGTAGTGCTAAGTATAATATAAGAGTGAATTGTAAATTAGAAGAATTGATAAAAGAGATTTCAGATGCTTGCTATATAAATATGAAATCTTATTATATGATCAATATCTATATGATACCAGAGATAGTAGATATTTTAAAAATAACAGATCTATCTTCTTTGGAGTCATATGTTATCATTCAAGACTTAAATGGTCTAGAAAAACAAATCATACATAAAAATGGTAATGTTATAAAATCTAGCACAATTAATGATATTTTAGCAGTGAAGGAATTATTATTAAAATTAAATTATAATGAGCTTATGTATATGAACTATGATATATATTGCTATCAAAAAAATAATAGTTTCATCACAATAAAAAACATATTAAAACAAGGTATATTTATTGAAGGTAACGAAGAGATGTTATCTTTATTAAAAGAGAAAAATATACCATATGACAGTTCTAATTTATGTGTTGATAATGAAAAAAATGCTTTAGAGAATGTCCAGAAAAATCTAAAAAACAATATGAAATAAATGTAAGGAGTAAATTTATGGAAAAATTTTTAATAATAGATGGTAATAGTATAATGAATAGGGCTTTTTATGGCCTTTCTAGTGCAAGAATGACAACAAAAGAAGGAATACATACCAATGCTGTGTTTGGCTTTCTTAATACTTATTGGTTAATGCTAGATAAATTAAATCCGGATTATGTAGCTGTATCTTTTGACTTAAGAGCTCCTACATTTAGACATAAATTATATACGGATTATAAAGGTACAAGAAAAGGAATGCCTGAAGAATTAAAAGAACAAATGCCTATCATAAAAGAAGTTCTTAGCGCCATGAATATTCCAGTACTTCAACTTGAAACTTATGAAGCGGATGATATCCTTGGTACTGTTTCAAATATCAATACAAAAAACAATATATTTACATATATTCTAACAGGAGATAGAGACAGTTATCAATTAATTAGTTCTAATACTTCTGTAGTCATGCCTAGTAATAAAAATAAAACAGATTATACTATTTATACCCCTGAACTTTTAAAAGAAAATTATCATATTACTCCAATGCAAGTAATAGAAGTAAAAGCTCTTATGGGTGATGCTTCTGATAATATACCAGGAGTAAAAGGCGTAGGTGAGAAAACTGCTTATTCCCTTATTGAGGAAAATGGTAATATTGACACTATATATGAAAATATTGATTCATTAGGACTAGCACCCAAACTGAAAGAAAAACTTATCAAAGACAAAGAAATGGCATATCTTAGCAAAACACTTGCTACCATTGATGTAAATGTTCCAATTGAATTAAATTATAATGATTGTAAATTAAAAAATGTAGATACTCCAAAATTATATCGCTTATTTAAAAACTTAGAATTTTCGAAGTTTTTAAATAAATATGATTTTACATATGAGATGGAACAAGAAGAAAAACAAAATAATGCCTCTTTAGTGAATCTTGAGGTTGCTAAAACAATTATAGTAGATGATACCAATATAGATGTTCATTATAATAATTTAGTAGAGCTGTTTAAGAAAGCTTCTCTATCTTATATCTTTGATACCAACCATTGCAAATTTGATTCTTTTAAATCAATACTTAACTTTACAAATAAATATTACTTAGCATTATATTCTCATGATGAAAATATTTCTTATATTATTAATTTAGATCATTTATCTAAAAAAGATATTTTAAAGGAATTTTGTGCATCTGAGTGTAATAAGTTTAGTTATAACATGAAACAAGATTTAAGATATTTTTTTGATTTAAATATATGCGATGTATGTCATTTTAAATTTGACGTTATGATAGCATATTATTTAATGGACTCTAATAGAACTAACTATAATATAGACTACATTTTGTACGATTTATTTCACTATGAATTAAAAATAAATGATCAAAAGAAAGGCGACGTACAGTTATCATTATTTGGAGATGTAGCAAATGATATACAGGAAACTGAATTTTTAAGTACTGATGATATAAAAAATATCAATGCTTGTTTAAAAGGTATCTATTTGTCTCATGATATAGTGCTCGAAAAATTAAAAAGACTCAACATGTTGGAGCTTTTTGATATGATTGAAATGCCGCTTGTTGAAACTCTTGCTAGTATGGAACATGTTGGTATGTATATTGACTTGGAAAAATTAGAGGCTTTTAGTAAAAAACTAACTGATAGGATGTCTATATTAGAAAAAGAAATTTATGAACTAGCTGGTGAAACGTTTAATATTAATTCGACGCAACAATTAGGAGTTATCCTCTTTGAAAAATTAAATCTTCCAACCGTGAAGAAAAATAAGACTGGATACTCTACTGATAAAGATGTCTTAGATGAATTATCTGATAAACATCCTATTATTAGTAAAATCATAGAACATAGACAGACTATGAAATTATATACTACGTTTGTAGAAGGATTAAGAATAACGATTAAGGATGATCATAGAATTCATACTACATTTATGCAAACAGTTACATCTACTGGACGTTTAAGTAGTGTAGAACCAAATCTTCAAAATATTCCTGTAAGGTTAGAACTTGGTAGAGAAGTTAGATCATTTTTTGCGGGTGAAGATACTCATGTGATTGTAGACGCCGATTATAGTCAAATAGAACTTAGGGTACTTGCTCATATATCACATGATGAAACAATGATAGAAGCATTTAAAAATGATATAGATATTCATAAAGTTACTGCTTCACAAGTATTTGATGTTCCTTTAGAGGAAGTTACTCCTACTATGCGTACACATGCAAAAGCTGTTAATTTTGGTATTGTTTATGGTATAAGCGACTTTGGTCTTGCAAAAAATATATCTAGTACAAAAAAAGAAGCTGCTATGTATATAGATAATTATTTAAAGAAATATAGTGGGATAGCTAGATTTATGGAAGATGTTGTTAAAGAGGCTAAAATCAATGGATATGTGACTACTTTATTTCATAGAAGAAGATATATTCCTGAATTACTACAGAAAAATAAAATGGTAGTCCAATTTGGTGAGCGTATTGCAATGAATACTCCAATTCAGGGGACTGCAGCAGATATTATAAAACTTGCAATGAATAGAATATATAAAGAGCTAAAGGTGAATCAATTACAATCTAAACTTGTTATGCAAGTACATGATGAATTGATAATCGAAACTGTACCAGAGGAAGTAGAACAAGTAAAAAGCATCATGAAAAAAGCAATGGAGAATGTAATAACATTAGACATACCTTTAAAAGTTGACTTAAATGTTGGAAAAACTTGGTATGATGCTAAATAATAATCATATGGATAAGGGTTGATGTGAGTGAAAAAAATTTTATATGTATTTGTCATTTTTATAACCATATTTCTAATAGGAATTAAGGTAATTAAAACGTTTGTTTATCCTATCAAGTATTTTGATATTATCAAACAGGAAGCTATTAATAATAATATAGATCCTTATTTAATACTTTCTATTATTAAAGCGGAAAGTAGCTTTCATGTTGATGCTACTTCTAATAAAAATGCGAAAGGATTAATGCAAATGATAGATTCCACGGCTCAAGAAGTAAATAATAAAATAAATAATTCCGATAATATTGAGGAGAGCAATAACTATATTGATATCTATGATGCAAGTACTAACATAGCGCTTGGATGTAATTATTTTGCCTCTTTAGTTGAAAGATATGAGGGAAACTATTACCTTGCAATATGTGCATATAATGCTGGCCTTGGAAATGTCGATAAATGGATTAGTGATGGAATTGTGTCTCCTAAATTAGATAGCTATGAAAACATTAATCTTCCATTTAAAGAGACTGAGAAGTATTTAAAAAAGGTTATGACTACATATAAAATATATAAGATTCTATATAAATAATAGTGTATATTATAGAGATAATGATTCAGACCAAAATAGTTAAAGAGGCAAGTATATATGCTTTTTTAACTATTTTTTGACATATTAAATGAATGATGATATAATGTATAGCACACTTTATAAAATAATGATTCTAAAAATTTGGAAAAGGAGAAAACATAATGAATGATATGCAAATTGTAAAATGTGGAACTACTCAGCGGATAGCAAGCTATGAATTTTTAAATTGGCACGAATTGCCAATTGAGGTAAGACAATATTTTAAATGTATTGGTCCGCTTATGGATTCCGATGATCATATGGAATTAAAAGTCCAAAAGATTTATTATAATGGTGGTGGTGAGCTTGTAAACTATGGACTGAATGCTTTCGTAAGAGATATTTATTGTTTTGAAAGTTATTCAAACTCCAGGGTATATGTCATATATTCTGATAGGTTTGGTAGATATTATGAGGTAAGGGATCGTAAGATTGCCCAATTTATTTATGATGCTCATCTTTGTATAAGCGCTGAGGGAGTGCTGCTTTTTTACTGTACAGAAAATAATATCAATTCAATTGTTTATGCCACTTTAAACTGTAAATCTGGAACTACAATAAGTGCTTATAATTTTACAAAGCCATATAAAAATAATATCATTACGGATATATTTACATATGATGATATAACCTTTGTTGAAGTGAAAGGAGAAAATAATCTTGACAAATATTATTATGCTCTAAATTTTTCCTTTAAATTATTTGAAGCCTATGGAACGCAAATCTATATTGAAGTTCATAGACTACAAGGCTCACGCACTGATATTTTTAATAATGATTTTAAATATGAACATATACAGAGCCGTATTGAAGCATCAGACCGATTACTTTCATTATCCCAAGTAAGAAGAAATTATTCTTTAGTAGAATTTAAAAAACGTTTTGGGAAGAAAGCTTGTTGTGAGAAAAGGGAAAAATTAGAGACAAATTATGAACATCAAATCGAAACAAGCATTATTTCATATGCTGGAGATCCTGGAATTGATGATTGTATTAATTCTTTTGTGTCTCACCTAGTAGTTCTATGTCCTACAATTTCAAAAAAGATAGGCTTATTTAGACGTATTGAATATCATAAAAATATTATTATTCAAATAGATCGATTTGGTGATGATCACATTCATTCTAATATTCCCGAATATATATCTATTTCAGGGATGAACTTATATGTCTCTCCGGAAGGAATTATACTTGGTATTAACTCCAATTTCTTATACGTGTCTCTTGATGGGATCGTTTGGAAACGCTATAAGCTTGAGGAACTTACCAAAGACGAGACTTTTTACTCTGCTTTTATATCTTTTAATGATGGGGAAGTTCGTTTAAATGTAACACTTTCAGGAGAAAAAAAACAATATTTTATTTTAAACTTCAAATTTGATTTTTGGAATTTATACACTTCTCCTGTTGAGGTCTACATGAATCAGGGTAATTAATACATTACACTGCAAAAAAATAGCAAAAATACAACAAATTACTGTATTTTTGCTATTTTTTACTAGACAGCAACATATATTACATGGTATAATATGTAGGTATTTAAGAGATGGAGGGATAAAAAATGAGTGGACATTCAAAATGGGCAAACATAAAAAGAAAGAAAGAAGCTACTGATTCTAAAAGAGCTAATATTTTCTCAAAACTTGGAAAAGAAATAACAGTAGCAGTAAAGATGGGTGGTAGCCCAGATCCTAATGTTAATCGAAAATTAAAAGATGTGATTGCTAAAGCAAAAGCACAAAATATGCCAAACGATAATATCAACAGATGTATTCAAAAGGCTGCAGGAGATTCTTCTTCTGACAACTATGAAGAAATGGTATATGAAGGGTTTGGACCTTGTGGAACTGCTATCATAGTAGAAGCTTTAACAGATAATAAAAATAGAACAGCAGCAGATCTTAGATCTATATTTAGTAAATCAGGTGGTAGTCTTGGTCAGACTGGCTCTGTTGGATATATGTTTGATAAAAAGGGTTATATATTAATTGAGAGAACATCTGATATAGATGAAGATACGCTAATGCTAGAAGTTTTAGAAATTGGTGCAGAAGATTTTGTTTCGGAAGATGAGTATATAGAGATTATAACCGCTCCAGAAAATTTTTCTAATGTAAGAGAAGAAATAGAGAAGAAGAATCTTACTATATTAGAAGCTGATATAAGACAAATTGCTAATATCAAAAAAGAACTATCCGATGAGGAAATAGATAAAGTTCAAAACTTCCTAGATAAGTTAGATGATAATGATGATGTTCAAAATGTTTGGCACAATGCAGAAATATAACGTTACATAATTTTAAAACATTTTTGTAATATTTATCAAAAAAATATTGACTTTACATAAAATATATGCTATAATGATAATGTAAGAAATTTTCCTCACTTGTCGGAATTTTCTTATAAAGGTTAATAGGAGGGGGATGTTAAACATGTATTATGATAATAAATCTAGTTTCTATATAAGACAATATGGGCCAAAAGTTTTAGTTATTGTTCTAATTGTGTTAATAGCAAGTACTGGATTATACATATATATGGCTAGCAGAAAAACTCCTACCGTAGATGTTACACAACAAACAATAGCTCAACAAGGCTCAACTACTTCACAAGAAGAACAAAAGGTTGATGAAAATGTAGCATCTTTAGAATTACCTGCAAATTTAGAGAAATTAAAACCATTAGAAACAGCAACTGTAAAAATTGCTTCAATAGAAAATAATGGTGAAATAGTAGTAATCTCTGGCGAAACAAGATTTAAAGCAAAATTGATTGGACTTGATTTTAATACTGTAGAGCCAGATACAATATATCAAATGGGACAAGATATAGCAAACAGACAAGTTGAGATAGCATTTGATAATATAAAATGTACTAATGATACAGCAAATATATATATCTATTTGAATGATGAATTATATAATGCTAAATTATTAGAACAAGGAAAATTAAAGCTTAATTCAAATGATATTAATAAACTACTATTAAAAGAATTAACTGAATCTCAAGCCTATGCAAAACAAACAAGAGCAGGGATTTGGGAATATTAAAAAAGCATGCCGAACTAGGGAAAAACCTTAGTTTTCATATATCAACCTCTTATGATCGCCTCTATAGTAATGTAGAGGCATCTATTTTTTTGTTCAAAACTAAGTTGACATAAATTTGTAGTTGTGATATAATAAGATTATATTTAATAAAGGAGGGTAATTTAACTATGATTACCGAAAAACAATATCCCTATCGTGTACTTCAATACGAATGGGAACGGCTTTATCCTTGGGTAAACAAAGCATTTTCCGAGCTGGATCATTTATTTTATCTTAGCTCTACGGAGTATGAGGTTTTCTTTGACAAATTCGGCGTTCATATCTGCCAAAGAGGAAAAGATTCTCTCTTTTCGTTTAACAGTAATCTTTTTCCCACTATCAAGCAGCGTCATGATGAGATCTGTAAGCAAATTGGTCCCTATGTACCAGAAACTATGAGTGCAAAGATAAAGCTTATCTGTAAACATTTTGGAGACATCAAAGATATTCCGGACTTGGAAAGTATTTGGCTTAAGGGAGAAAAGGATTTTGTTATTGAGTATCTGTATTCAATAGTAGATGATAATAAGAAGAAGCAGTCACAGAAAAAGTGTGATTTAATGAATCATTTACTGGATATGGTTGAGTATTAATGTTTCTTAATTTTATAAAGACGCAGGTAATGAATGTTACTTGCGTTTTTATTCACATAGCTATTAACTTCTGTTATAATAAGAAAACATAGATAGGTAAGGTGATGATAGATATGCAAATAGAATTGCACGAGAAAAATATTATATACATTTTAAATTGTATAAATTATACCATAAATAATCTTAATCAAGCAGAGGAATATTTTAAAAGATCTAATTATCATCTTTATCTTAACGATCTGCTTATCATGCATAGATTATTATCGTTGAAAGGGAATAAGTATTATTATAATGAATCAAATAATATATTCTTTATAGGACAAAAAGATTATTTATCTTCTAAAGAAAAAGATTTTGAAATATTAAAGTATAATAAGAAAAAGCATAAGAAAACAAACGTACAAAAGATAGATAAAGTTAAATATAATTATTTTAAAAGTAAATTTTATATTTTTAAAAAACAACTTGACAAATTAAAAAAAGTAGTGTAGTATATTAAAAATGATAGTTTGTAATTTTGATATTAGGTGCAAAGCACCATTAATAAAAACTATAACGATTGCGCAAAATAATAATTTTGTGAAAATAGGAGTGGAAGTTTATTGACACAGGTTCTAATATATGGTATTATACTAGTGTTAGTATTTATCATATATTGTTAAGATATTTGAGCTCCATATTTGCGTTTTAAAGGATTTTTATTTTTTTGCCAAGTACTTTTACGTTTGAAATGAATGTTTCCATATCTTCTTTATACTATATGATTACTATTTTGTATATTACTATTCCATTCCTATATTATATGTTATAGTTTTATACGATTTCGCAAAACGTTGTCTTATATTTACTTTTTTAATCTTCTAATAATTTTTCTGCCATGTAACTATATACCTTAACAAATAAAAATGGCTTAAAATCAAAATATGAGCGTCGTTTTTAAGGAGGTTTTTTTGATGTATGACGATATACCAGATTATATGAAAGAATTCTTATCATATATGCAAAATATAAAAAATAGATCTGCAAATACAATACGAGAATATTATTATGATTTACGCGATGTGTTTCGATTCTTGAAATTATATAAGTCTAAAGTAAAAATTAAAGATATAACACCAGAACTAATAAATGAAACCGATATATCAGATTTAGATATAGAATTTTTAAGAAAAGTCGATTTAGCAGATTTATATGAATATTTGAATTTTATTTCAAACATTCGTTCTGACAAAGCTACAACTAGAGCCCGTAAAGTTGCTGCATTAAAATCATTTTTTAATTTCATGACTTTCAAGCAAAAAGTGTTAGATAAAAATCCAACTGTAGAACTAGAAACACCAAAGCTTTCTAAAAGATTACCAAAATATCTAACATTAGATGAAAGCAAGGCTCTCCTCCACTCCATCGAGGGAAAACATGAAAAAAGAGATACTTGTATTATTACGTTATTTTTAAACTGTGGCTTACGTCTATCTGAGCTTGTATCTATCAATATGAAAGACATGAAAGATAATGTTTTAACGATTGTGGGTAAAGGTGATAAAGAGCGTTCTGTATACTTAAATAATGCCTGCCAGAAGGCAATTTCAGAATATATTGCTGTACGCCCTAAGGATGTTAAAGACCATGAAGCTTTATTTATAAGTGAGAGGGGAACAAGAATAGGAAGAAGGACAATTGAAATGATGGTGAAAAAGTATATTACTTTGGCAGGATTAGATCCTAAAAAGTATTCTCCTCATAAATTACGACATACAGCTGCAACACTTATGCACAAATATGGTAATGTAGATATTCGTTCTTTACAACAAATACTTGGACATGAAAGCATATCTACAACTGAAATATATACCCATATTGACAGTGAGCAAGTAAAAGAAGCATTAGAGAGTAATCCATTAAATGATATGTAATAAAAAGTAAGAGAAGAAAACCTGATCCTTATTATTTTTGTGTTTCTTCTCTTCTATTTTGCCTCTTTAACTAAAATCCTTTAATAGATCTATATGATATTATCTAACTGCCTCCCCACTCGACTACTGTTCTTCTATCTTTTCTCTAATATTCTTTCCCAGCAGCAATATAACGCTTATTATTATCCAGACTATATTAGACTTTTTCATGATGTCATCTCCTATGTATAACTTATACGTAAAATAGATAAGAAAGTTAATAAAGAGGCTAAAAAGAAGTAGTAACAATATATACTACTTCTAGTTTTATTATATTACAGGTAAAAGGTAAAATTCATGATTTAATATTCTTTTCTTATAATCATAAACAATGGAAATGCCATCTGGAAAATCTTCATATTGATCGATTACATGAATCAAATCCATATAAAAATTTAAAAAGGATAGCCTATTACCATGAAATTTAATAATAATTGGTTCTTTGCCAAGCTTTTCAATATTTTCCATAATTTGATAAAAGGCTTCTCTAACTCTTTTTAAACTTTCAGCTTCATTGAAAGGCGCAGACATTTCTGTAATATAATAAGTCAGCATATCATATCCTTTCTTTGACACATTATACCCGTTAATTAAAAAAACAAAATCTTCTATTGCTATATCGTTTGGAATAAAATGATAAGAAATATAATAATGATATGTTAAGAATTCATTTAATATCACACTAATTTCTTCCTCTGTTAAATTATTAGAGGAGATGCCATAAATTCTAAATTCTTTTCTTTGCGGAGAAAAGTAGAATTTAGCTTTCCAATTATTATGTCCATCATCGTATATCAACATTTCATCTTCTAATACATATTCAGTTATTAATTTGTCCATACTAATTCCCTCCATCTGTCATACTGATTTAGATAAAAGTTCATATATAGCATTATCTACTTCCTTAGAGATGCTCTCAAAATCATATTGAATATCAACAAGAAAATCATGGTACTCTTTCTGAAAACTATCATTATTAGAATCATTTACAATTTCTTGTATTAGTGGAACTACACATAATAGGTTTGCCCTTTGCTCTAATGATGTTCTCAGGTCATTTATTGAAGTTTTTTTGATATTTTCAATAAGAGGTATTGCTTTCAATTCTTTATCACTCCAGCTCTGCATGTTTTTAGGTTTGCGCATCAAATAATAAAGCCTTTTGTCTATTTTAAGTAACATAGTGGGATCATATACATATCCATTGCTTTCAATAAAATAATGCCAGGCACTATCCTTTCCATATTTTAATTCTAAATCTTTCATATCGGCCTGTATCAAAGTAGGATGTTCAAATCCAAAAGATAATAATAGACTCCTATCATAACATTTACCAGGTCCCATTATCGGCTTTAAATACTTAATATGTATTGAAAGTGGGATACCATTAAAATAAAACCCTTTTAGCTTATCATAGACATCTTCTTCAAATAATTGAACTTTCCCTAAGAAAACGCCAATTTTTAGTAGCAAGTAGATACGTTTTAGAAATAGTCTAGTGATCAAATTATATTTCATATTATTGTCTCCTCTCATCTCCTTTATATAATTAATAAAGAGTTTTATAAAAATTTAGGTAGATTATATCACAGTTTTGGCCTATAGGCAAATAAAAAGCACTAAATTAGTGCTTTTCTTAGTTTAGTATAGTTAATATATTATTAAAATAAAGAGGCATGCTATTTAATGATAGATAGGTATCAATAAAGTTTGACCTTTATATATATTACTAGATGACATATGATTAACATCTTGTATGTCATATATTACTTTTTGTATATCCATATTATTTTTTTTAGAAATATCGCCTGCAATATTCCATAAAGTATCTTTATCATTTACTATAATACTGTAAGTTTTTACTTCTTCTTTACCAAGCTCATAGACAGTAATAAGTCTAAATAAGGAAAATATTGCGAAAGCAATTAGAATATTTGATATCATCTTTTTTACATTTATTTTGTAATTAATACTACATTTTACCATAAAATCACCTCATAAAACATTTGTTCTTTTAACTAATATTATTATAGTACATGAACAAATGTTTGTCAATAGCTTTTTGAAATAAAAAAGAATAAATGTTCGATTATATAGGAGAATAAAAAGATACCGTTCTTTAAGCGATATCTTTTTTACTTTCTAGAATTCAAGTTATGCACACTATTTATATTTGATTTACTACAGTTTGATACATTAGATCCCTAATTTTTATAGAAATATCGACATTTTCATTAAATTGTATATCCTTTAAAATAATAGTTTCATCAATGATATACTTATCTATGATAGGTTTTATTTGTGTATATTTAGAATAAGTAACACTGAAATCATAATCTATATAGTGATATATCTCCTTTTTGGTGCAAATATCTAATGCCTTCCTTGCAGTATTTAGGTAAGTTCTTGATAGTGGTCCTGCGCCAAGTAAAATCCCACCAAAATATCTTACAATTATAATACATATATTAGTAATTGCCTCTTTAGTTAAAAGTTCATATATTGCCTTGGTACCTGTTCCTTTGGGTTCACCATCATCTGAAAATCGAATGTTACAAACATTATTTTGAAGAAGAGAATAAATATATACCACATGTCTTGCCTCTTTATTATTATCTTTTATTATATTTATATAATTTATTGCTTCTTCTTCACTATTTACTTTAAAAATATATGAATAAAATTTAGATTTTTTCTCTATAATAACACCATTTGCTATTTCTCCAAATTTTGGTATGTAACTTTTATCATGATTTAATATACTATAGTATTTCATTAATATAGGTCTCCTTTATATTAAGGATTATAGCATAAAGGTATATTATTTTCAATCTTTTATTTAGTCCACATATAAAAGATTGATTTGATAAGATGCTTATGGTATAATATATTACATAATTTTATAATATGTAATGGTTAATATCTACGCTACTTATAAACTATAATAATTTAAAGGAGAATGAAAATATGAAAAAAAAGTTATTTACAAGTCACTCTAAGATTGTCTTTATTTATGCTGCAGATTACATTTATAAATGCTTTCATGTATTTCATGCAGACACTATATTTACAAGTAATTATGAATCGTACATATTAGAAAATGATTTGAAACATTTTTCGCCTGATGATGCTAAAAACTCTCATAATGCAAAGCATAATGATTTAATCATAAAGCGGATTCAACTTGCTATGAAAGAAAATAAAAAGATTAAAATTGTAAGTTCTACTTTTAAATACCAGTTTAATGATGAAAACTTTAGATTTAAAGGTAGAGATAATACTTTTGATAATATCTTTAAGCCTAATTTAAATCCTAAATATGTTCCAAAAATACAAAGCGTATACAATAATGATGTATTATTAAATTTTGCATTGTATATGAGAGCTAAAGGGAAAATACCAGTTATTGTTACAAGAAATCCATATACAATTCTTAATGCCTTATACTTAGGAATTTGTGTAAACCCAAATAATGAACAAAACTTTACTATGATGAAAAGGGATGTTTTAGTATCATCAAGAAAAACGAGAAATAAAACTCATTTATTTTTTGAAGCTCAATATATTATGAAAAATCCTAGTGAGTTTAATCATTACTTAAAAAACGATTTCTATGTAAAAGTTATATTTTCCTGCGTTTTAGAAAAATTAATAAAGCATAACTATATTGAAGTATTTTATTATCTTGCATACCTGATATCTACTCATGAAAATTTTAAGTTTGTTATAACACCTTCTATTACCACTTATAGTTATTCCTTTAAAAATAGTATGATTTTTAACCATGCTATGGCAGTAGCTAGTAATATAAAAGGAAATAGTCATATAATAGGTACAGAAAATATAGATATTTCAGATATAGCTAATAATAATACTTATACAATGAAACCTTACTTCAAATAAAAAAGGAGATTTGGAATATGATAAACTATAGTAAAGATGAAATTATAAAGCTTGCTTTTGATGATAAGAAAACAATTTGGGATTTATTTGAACTTTTTAAGGTTGCTAATGATAAAGAGTATTATCGTTTTATACATGACATATTTGGTGATGATATGATAGGATATACTACTTTTGCTGATCAAGTATCTCTTAATAATAAAAAATATCGTATAAACCATACAATCCCAAAAGGCATATCTCCGGAAGAATTAATAAAAATGGCGGAAAATGGCAAAAATAGAATTGACTTTATGAGAATGTTAGGAATAAACGGAACTAGTAAGTTTTATAAAATGGCTAAAGAAGTATTTGGAAGAGATGAATATGAATATGATATTTTTATAAGCAAGGTAAAAGAAAATACAGCTAAGTTTTTAGGTGACTCTATTGAAAAGGCTAAAGCTACTAAAAAGCAAAATAAATTAAAAGGAAATAATCAAGTAGCATATTTATATAGCATAGACTATTTATATATGTATAAAGACTGCGAAAACTTTAGTATACCGCTCTCTCAGGAGTCATATATTCTTTCTTTGGCTATAAAGTACTTTTCTTCTAACCCATTTTTAAAATCAATTAGTTCTAAAATAGCAGAAGTGATAAATAAAAACTCTAACGTAGAACTTATTACTGAGGAAAATACATTTGATTTTGTAGAGAGAATAAATATAAGCGATGACCCCCACTCAGTATCAGGCATGTTCAATATATTACAAAATAATGTATCGGGGGCATGTCATACGCCCATATGTGCTGTTGATAATGATTTATTAATCTTAGATGCACTTAAGCTGAAAAGCCAAGGGAAAAAACCTATTGTAGTTACAAGTAATGTTATTACTCAAAGAAACTTACAATATTTTGGTATTGCTTCTATGCCTGCCTGTATATATAACCTAGATGATGGCATACTTTCTTTACAAGATAAAATGCTTTTACCTAAAGAGGCAACTCCTCTTCTTCCTTGCATTTGTTTTGATGCTTCATATGTGTTAAGTAAAAAAGACGAATTTTTTAGCTACTTATGTAGTATGGATTCTATTAAAGTCATTTTTTCAACTATATATGATGATATAATAGAATATTTTATGAAGAAATCTGGATTTAATGCATCTGACGAACTTATGCTAAAAAAGATTCTATATAGTATCTGTTATGCTGTTTCTTTTAATCCTACCGTTAAATTCATCCCTGTTTCAGGAACCTCTACTGGTTTATACAGTTTTAATTCCAGTATTATATTAAATAATACTATTAATTTAAGTAGAGTATATAATGATATTACTATTGCAAGCACTAATAGCAATTTGGTAACAACAGCAAATTTAATGGGGATCAAAGTAATAATGTAAAATAAAAAGAATGAATTCTGTAATACAGTTTTCATTCTTTCTTTTTATGATTATTTTTTCATTATATACTTTGCTTTTGCTTTTTTTAGGACAGTATCTTTTGTGATGATACATTTTTCTATATTAGGATTAGATGGGACTTCATACATAGAATCCATCATAATACTCTCCATGATTGATCTAAGACCCCTTGCACCAGTTTTTCTAGATAAAGCTAAGTCTACTATCTCTTCAATTGCATCTTGTTCTATTTCTAGCTCTACATGATCCATTTTAAACAATTTTTTATATTGCTTTAATAATGCATTCTTAGGTTTAGATAATATATTAATCAAGGCATCCTTTGTTAATTGATTTAAACTTGTTATGATAGGTAATCTTCCAACAAGTTCTGGAATCAATCCATATTTTACTATATCATTTGGTAAAACTTTAGAAAATGCTTTTCCTACATCCATTTCTTCTTTTGGTTCTAATGTAGCACCAAATCCCATTGTTTTGGTCTCAGTTCTAGCATTGATGATTTTCTCTAGTCCATCAAAAGCTCCTCCACATATAAATAGGATATTAGTCGTATCTATCTTAATAAACTCTTGCTGTGGATGTTTTCGCCCGCCTTGGGGAGGTACATTTGCTACAGTTCCTTCGATGATTTTAAGTAATGCTTGTTGTACCCCTTCGCCACTAACATCTCTTGTTATGGATGGATTTTCTGATTTTCTGGATATTTTATCCAATTCATCTATGTAGATAATTCCTCTTTCTGCTTTTTGTACATCATAATCTGCTGCTTGTATTAGCCTTAATAATATATTTTCTACATCTTCTCCTACATAACCTGCTTCTGTAAGCGTAGTAGCATCTGCTATTGCAAATGGGACATGTAGTATTTTAGCAAGCGTTTGAGCAAGTAATGTTTTTCCGCATCCTGTTGGACCTAAAAGAAGAATATTACTTTTTTGTATTTCAACATCATCTAATTTATCCATATTTCTAATTCTCTTGTAATGGTTATATACAGATACTGATAATACTTTTTTAGCCTCATCTTGGCCAATTACATACTCATCCAATACTCTTTTGATATTTTCAGGTGATGGAAGCTCATTGCTTTCTAATAGTTCTTTTGAACCATTTTTTTCTATATTATCTCCAATATCTTCATCTTGTATAATTTTATGGCACATTTCAATACATTCATCACATATAAAAATACCATCTGGGCCTTCTATTAATTTGTTTACTTCTTGTCTAAGTCTTCCACAAAATGAACAAAATATAATGTCTGATGTATAACTTTTTGTTGTATCATCACCATTTTTTTTCCCTTTTCCCATATGAATTATTTCTCCTTATTTATATTTCCAATGTTGTCCATAACTTCATCAATTAATCCATATTCTTTTGCTTCTTCTGCTGATAAGAAGTTATCTCTGTCAGTATCTTTTTCTATGATATCTAATGGCTTACCAGTTCTCTCACTTAATATTTTATTTAGATTTGCCTTTACTTTTAATAAGTATTCAGTATGTATTTTGATATCACTAGCTTGACCTTGAACTCCACCTAATGGTTGATGTATCATTACAGTTGAGTTAGGTAATGCAAATCTTTTTCCTTTTGTCCCTGCTGCAAGTAAAAATGCTCCCATACTAGCTGCCATACCTACACATATTGTGGATACATCAGATTTTATATATTGCATTGTATCATATATTCCCATACCTGCAGTAACACTTCCTCCAGGACTATTAATATATATGTATATATCCTTTCCTGGATCTTCAGCGTCTAAAAATAATAATTGTGCTATTACTAAAGAGGCAGTTACATCATTTACTTCATCAGATAAGAATATAATTCTTTCCTTTAGAAGTCTAGAATAAATATCATAAGATCTCTCACCTTTACTTGTTTGCTCTATTACCATTGGTACTAAACTATTATTAATCATAATTAAACCTCCTTTATTTAATTATAAAATTATTTTTCAATGGCATTATCTACAACAACAGCCATTGTTTTTTCTTGTATTACTTGCTCAGTAATATAGTGTCTTATATTTGGGTTTGTTTTAAAGTTTGAAGTATCTTCAGTATTACCATATTGTTTTACTAATTCTTCAATCTTTTCATCGATATCTTTTTCTTCGGCCTTAATGCCTTCGACTTTTGCTATAAATTCTAATGCAAGTTTTAATGTTACATCTCTTTTTGCATTAGGTCTTAGATTTGTTTTGAACTCCTCTAAAGTTGAACCCATATATTGACAATATTGTTCCATTGTAATGCCTTGGTATGATAAATTAGCAGAAAATTGCTCTATCATTTTTTCTACTTCACTATCAATCATAGCTTCTGGTATAGTTACCTCGGTATTTTCTACTAATTTTTCCAAAGCTTTGCTTTCTTTATTTCTTTTTGCTTCGGCTTCTTTATCTGATTTTATTTTTTTCTCTAAATCCTTTTTATATTCTTCTAAAGTTTCAAATTCAGAAACATCTTTTGCAAACTCATCATCTAATTCTGGTAGAATTTTTGATTTTATACTAATTAATTTTACTTTAAACATAGCATCTTTTCCAGCTAAATTTTCTGCATGATAATCTTCTGGAAATTTAACATTAATTTCTTTTTCTTCACCAATTTTCATACCTACTAATTGATCTTCAAATCCTGGTATAAATTGACCACTTCCAATTGTTAATTCGAAATTTTCTGCCTTTCCGCCATCAAATGCTACTCCATCAACAAATCCTTCAAAATCGATTGTTGAGATATCATCTTTGGCTAAATCCCTATCATCAACACTAACAATTCTAGCATTTTTGTCTCTTGCATTTTCTAATTCTTTTTCAACATCTTTTTTAGTTACTCTTGTACTAAATTTTTCAACTTCTAAACCTTTATAAGCTTTTACATTAACTTCAGGTTTTACATAAAAAGTTACAGTATAAATGAATTCTTTTCCTTTTCCGATCTGTTTTACATCCAATTCTGGTTTTGAAACAACTTCTAATTTATGTTCTTCAATTGCTTTAGCATAAGCTTCATCAACATTATCTTCGATAACTGTTTCGTACAAAACACCTTCTCCATAAGTTTTTTCAACAATACTTCTTGGTACTTTACCGTTTCTGAATCCAGGCACTTTAAAGTATTTTGCGTTTTTAGTAAATGCCTTATCTAAAGCTTTTTCAAAATCTTCTTTAGACATTGTAAATTCTAATACTACTTTTGAATTTTCTTGTTTTTCTACTTTTACACTCATTCTAATTCCTCCATTAACAAAAATTTGACTTATATAATATATATTAACCAGTCAGTTTAACTATTATATTATACCATAAATCTTTAAATTTTCAACCTATTTATAAAAAAACATACAAAAAGTTACACTTCCTTTTTTAGAAAGAATTTGTTTTTTTATTTATTTTATTGTAATTCGCAAATAATGTATATTATATAAAATAAAAGCAATTAAAGACGCACAGATATTTCTGTACGTCTCTTTCTTTTCCTTTAAAGTGCTCTTACCAACGTTTTCAGTTCATTGAAATATGACTGATTGTTTTCAATAGCCAACTGACATGGTGTATAATCCATCGTTACTCCTCTTCTAAGCCCAAGTACAATCTCTGCACTCTTCTCTCCAAGTTTTTCGATCCCCATCGCCTGGCAGAGCCTCTCTTCTATCTCCTCCATGGGAATATGGAGTTCTCTTGACATAAACAGTGCCGCGATATTTGCCTTTGCTGCATAATATTCTTGGCCTCTTCCGTGTTGTTCTCCCATAGGGAAACCTCTCACAATACCCATTACTTGTAATTCAGTAAATCTCATGTTTGCCATATTTTTGGCCTCCTTCATAATATAATCTATTAATATTATATCACATTTTAAAAATTCCATCAAATTATGTCATTTTCTTATTCCTTTTTATAGAATTTTTCTTTATATTTTACTTATATGTGATTTACAAATATTATCTTTTATATACTTTAAGTAACATAAAAAGGCATGCTTTTCTATTGCATGTCTTTTTTATGTTACTTACTATCTACCATATAATCTTCAATGACTTTATAAGTCCAAGCCGACGAACCAGTATACCAAGTCCAACCTCCTCTGCCTACATGATCTGGATTAGAATAAATATCTGCCGCTACAACATAAGGCTCTACCATATATTTATCTGCCATATCCTTAGAATCAGAATGATAGATAGGATTAATATATTTTAGGATTTGTATTCCTTCTTCTTTCATTCCAAATTCAAAATATGCCTTAGCAAGCCATGTTGCAGCATGAGTATATTGGCCTCCATTTTCTCTTGTACCAGGTACATAGGCCTTGATATATCCGGGATTATTCTTTGGCTTATCAAAAGCCGGATAAAGCAATTTTACAATCATATTTTCTTTATCTACCAAATATTTATCAGCTGTTTTTAAACATTCGACTAGTTCATTTCTTACATCTGGATAATCTTTCATTGCAATCACAGCCCAAGCTTGGGAAATCAAGTCTATCTTACATTCCCTATTAGAGTTTGCTCCTAGCACTTCCCCATTTTCAAAAAAGGCTCTAACAAAATGATCTTCATCCCAAGCATTATCAATAATACTATGTTTAAAAATATGTCTTTGCTTTTCACATAATTTTTCCATTGTATCATCTTTTTTAATCTGAGATAACTTAGTAAATCTTTTTAAAATATCCATCATAAAAAATGTAAGCCACACGGATTCTCCTCTTATACTGCTAAATCCATCATTCCAATCGCCATCTCCTATTTCAAGTAAACCATTTTTTTCATTAATTCTTGATAGGCTATACTGAATAGCTAGTTTTGCGTGCTCATATACAGTAGCCTCTTTATCTATTTGATGATATATATCATATACCTCTCTTTTATCTCCCATCGGTTTATCTTCTAAAAAATGTGTTTTAACATCTAATATAGAAATATCTCCTGTTTTTTCTACATATTCAGAAAGTACATATGGAAGCCATAGATAATCATCACTAAAATAGGTTCTAATCCCTGCATTATTATGAACATGCCACCAATGAAGAACATCACCTTTTTCAAATTGTTTACTAGAATTTAATATGATCTGTTCCCTCGTTTTTTCAGGCCAAGAGCTAATCAATGCTAAAGTATCTTGAAGTTGATCTCTAAATCCTATGGCTCCACCAGATTGATAAAAAGCAGATCTTGCAAAAAGTCTACACACGATGGTCTGATATAGTAACCAACCATTTGCCATAATTTCTAAATACTGATTATCCAGCTTAAAGTTTCTTACTACACGCTCCCTCCAATACGCAATTGTATCTTGATATTCCTTTTCTATTGCCTCCTTGGTATCATATTTTTTTAATACTTCGGCAATATACTCTTTATCATTGCTACAGCCGAATATAATAGAGTATTTTTCTTCTTTTCCCTCTGCAAGTTTTGTTGTAATTCTTACCATGTAATCGTCTGGCATATACTCTACAATTGAATTCTCATTTGCTCCTTTTACAGTAACAAAAGATATGCAGTCAGAAAACTCTAAACTATATGGATTTTTAAACTGCATTACACCATCTTTTTCTCTACACAAAATATATTGTAAATTAGTCTCCTGGGCAACACCAAGAACTGGTTCTAATCGATACTCTATTACACATTCTTGAGCTTTAGAATATTTATTTTCAAGTGTAATCGTTTGTATTTTTACAGTATCCTCTTTAGGAATAAAGATATCCATTTTTTTAGATATATAATGATCTTCTTGTAATACTTTAGAATATCCAAATCCATATACTAAATTATAATTATTATCATATATTCCATGAAATATCTCTCCAGGCTTAAAGCTAATCCAATCATTACACCAATTCGTAAGTTTAAATCCTTGACTATTTTTATAATAGGTGTATACAGTACCATAGCTTGAAACTACGGTACCGAAATTTTCATTTGCCATGACATTACACCAAGGAAGTGGAGTTTTAACATTTAATATATGATATTCATCTCCTTGCTTATTAAATCCACCATATGAATTAAAAGCTATATATTCATTTGAGTTAGAATTAAACTCCATCAATCATATCACCCTCCATATTATCTTTTGTATTTTCATTTAAAAGCTCTGTTGCTTTTTCAGTAGCAGATTCTTCGTTTTTCTCAAAACATAAGAATTCAGATATGTTTTGTATATATCTTCTAGAAAGATATGTAAGTAATGTTATTTCTTGTTTTGTCAAATTACTGATATTTAAGATATATATATCACCCTTACTTTGTTCCATATATACCGCTCTATCAATTCTTGTCTTAATATACCTATATATTGGACCATCTTGCTTTTGTGGTTCATCTATTAATACTATGATATCTAAGTCAATTTTCCTATTTTTTACATAGTCCATAAAGTTAATCACTTCATTGATGATTCCTGCATCTTCTATTTTATTAATATGTACAAGAATAATCGGTAAATCTCCAGATATTGAATATTTCCAAAGTGCTGATTGATTTAAATTTTCATCCCAGAATTTTTCATCCTCTGTAATACTCTTTTTAATCAAAACATCTTTTAAAATGTTATTATATACCTCTGCTCTAGTTGGCTCTAATTTTAAATATCTTGCTACAACACTATTTAATTCATTTGTAAGTTTACATTGATCTTCTATTCCATCCTTATCTAGGTTTAATATTGCATTTGATATTTTATATCTACTATCTGCAACACCTAAAACATAATAAAATTCTTGTCTTTCATAAGGCTCTAAGATAATTCTTGCCCTATAGGATAAAACTGGCCATAATGGATACCTTACAATATTTTCATCATATGAAGTCTCATCGTTATTAAATAACTTTTGCTTTTCTGTTTCCACTTCTTTTTCAAGATCGATTCCAACAAGTTTTGCAAACACATATAATTCTTTATCATCGTCTGATTTCTTTCTTTTGCTTGCAACCAATACATCTAAATCTTCGTCATAGTAAGTTTCGATCTGTAAATTACTAAATGAAGGATGAACAATTCCTGTCATATAATCAGTCATTGCGGGTTCAACATAGGTATTAATGATAATTTCCTTTTTAGTATTTCCATTATTATATACACTAATTTTTTTCATTTCTGCATTAAATTCTGGTGATATAGATATTGTTGTAGCGGTCTCTAAATCTCCTGCTACAAGTGTACATTCAACATTGTTTAATGAACTCACCCATTTACATTTGTCCGTATTTTTATTAAATTTACTATGTATATTGCAATCTGTAACAGAAATAGTATTTCCAGTAGTCTTATCAGTAAGATATACAAAATTTCCACTTGTTTCAAGTTCAGTATATCTTTGTCTATTTACAATTTTATCTTTATACCTTAAAAAGCTTGCTCCATTATTGCTAATCATACTTGATAGATGAGAGCCCTTTAAAAATGCAATATTTAATTTATTACTTGCATCATTTGGTGTAATATATTTTCTATCTGCATAAGTATAACTAACATATGTAGTATATTTTTGTGTATTTTTCTGTTTAAATTTATTTTCTTTGTCCTTTGCACCCTTTTTAATATTGGCTTTTATTCTCTCACGCTCTTTTAATAATATTTCACATGCTTTTATATTTGGATTGGAATGAAATCTTGACTTGATAACTCCATGATTTATATAATTATTAATTGCAGTCAGTATCATACCCTGATGGTGCGCCATATATGTTTTGGCTATCTCACACTCAGCACCTGCATGTAAGTTTTCCTTTGTGTAGTCAATAGACTCATAAAATCCATAAGAAGAATATAATCCCAGTTCTTTTAACCTATTCATATTTTTATATACTCTGACTGGATCTATTTCTATCATAAGGATTGAAGAATATGGAGATATTACAAGTGAGTCATTAAGCCCTCTTTTTAATCCAAGCCAAGGTATTCCAAATGCTTTATACTGATAATTTAATTCATCATCTTTTACAGCATATGCAGATTCAGATATTCCCCAAGCAACATTATTTGCTTTTGCATATTTTAATTGACTATATTTTGTAAAGAAGAGTGACTGATCAATTAAAGTATGCTCATAGGATTTATTAAATAGAAATGGCATAAAATACTCAAATGCTGTACCAGTCCAAGATATTAGTCCTTTATATCCATCCAAGCTCACTAGGTTTCTTGCTAAAGCAAACCAGTGCTTTGAAGTCACTTGCTTTGATGCAATTGCAATCAAACTTGTTGTTCTACTCTCTGACATTAACATATCATAATAGCTATCTACTAGCGTTCCATTTTCCACTGCATATCCAATCGAAAATAAATTTCTAGAAGTATCATATAATTTGGAAAAGTCCGCTTCCTCTATAATACTTTCAGTAATGTCAAGCATCCCATCAATTCTTTCTTGATACTCGGCAATAAAATCTTTGATACTATACGATTTATCTTTCTTTAAATCATATAAAAATTCTCTTGCTACATAAAGACAAGATATAAAATTTCCACTGTCAACCGTAGAAACAAATCTAGGTCGTAATGGTTCTAATGTTTTAATATTATACCAATTATATAAGTGACCATTCCAGGTTTCTAACTTTTCAATAGTGTTATATATATTTTCTAACCTTTTAATCATATCCGCTTTATTAATAAAGCCTAAATCATAAGCATCAATAATTGCAAGTATCCCAAATCCAATATTAGTAGAAGATGTTCTATTTGCTATTTTGTGCCTTCTATTTTCTTGAAAATTATCTGTAGGTAAATAATTATTCGTTGGACTCATCATCGTATCAAAGAAAGTCCAAGTTCTTTTAGCTACTTCTAATACCTCTTCCTTTTCTTTTTCCTCCAATGGTTTTATTCTACCTACTAAATGATCCTTTCCAAGTAAATAACAAAGCATTGGTCCAAGTAAAAATGAAATTGCTACAAATATTTTAAAGTCTATTAATACAACTGCCTCAGTATCTAATGCAAATGGAACAAACAAAATGAAAAGTCCTACAATTACATTAATAAACATATTAGAATAATAATATGATAAACTATCTTTTGCTGATTTTTCTAGCATTTCTCCTGTTGTCCATTGTAGTAAATTCTTTTTAGAAATCAACATTCTATAAAGTGACATCGTAAATGCACTAATACAATTATATGCCCTATATGGCATTGTAACAAAATGAAAGCACATTGTAAGAAAATCAGCACTAGCTCCATGAATAATAGGAATATATTGCACATCTTTTGTGTGTCTTACTTTACCATATAATATAATATCAATAATTGAGAGTACATATCCAAAATTTAAAGCTACAAAACTTAATAAAGTGGTCACTATGAAAGTCTCTTTTGATACAAATATCGATACAATAATAGCAATTAGGGCAAATACATCTAAAAGGGGTCTTCTTAAATTATCAAATATTTTCCATTTAGATAATATGTTAAGTTTTGATTTTGGACTGATCAGCCATCTAATGATTTGCATGTCTCCCCTATACCATCTATGATTTCTTTTCATATATGCTATATAATTATTTGGAAAACCATCTTGAAGTTCAACATCTGATGCAAGTCCTGCCCTTATAAACGATCCTTCTAGTAAATCATGACTTAATACCAAATTTTCTGGTATTTCTTTTCCAAGTAACTTTTCAAAAAGTTCTATATTATAGATTCCTTTTCCACAAAATATAGCTTCTCCAAAAACATCTTGATAAACATTTGCTATCGCATTTGTGTAAATGTCAAGGCCACCTACACCCCCAAATATTTTGGAAAATATACTTTTATTTGCAGCTTCTATGTCAAGACCTACAGAAGGTGTGATAAGGCCATATCCCTTTTCTACAATTTTTCCATTTTGAGATAATACTGGCTGGTTTAATGGATGAGCGATAATCGATACTAAATCCTTTGCAGTATTAAGTGATAATTGGCTATCTTCATCCATTGTGATTGCATATTTTGCAGGCATAATATCATCATAGATAAGATACATTGCTCTACTTATTTCCTCTTGGCTTAAATTTCCAAGAATCAATTTATTAAACTGTGAAAGAGCCCCTCTTTTTCTCTCCCATCCCATATAGCAGCCTTCACCTTTAGAATATACACGTTTTCTATATATAAAATTAAATATTTTATGTTCAGATTCATACTTTTCATTTAATTCATCTAATCTTTTCTTTGCATATTCAACTATTTTTTTGTCAATACTAATCGTTTCCCTATCACTAGAAATACAATCTCCAAGGAGCATATAATACATATTCTCGCTTCTATTAGAAAGATATGTAACTTCCATTTTTTTAATCATGTCATCTAATTTTTCTACAGAAGAGATCACTGTTGGCATAACAACATAGGTTGGATATTTCTTATCAACCGTTTTGGCAAAATCAAATCTAGGTAATACTTTAGGATGTATCATTTTTCTAAGTAGATAACTTAGTATTTTATCAGAAGCCTCCAAAGAAAATACAAAGGCGATGATATAAAAGAATATATTGATCCCTAAATATTCAAAATGAATTAACTCTCTGCCAACAAAATAAGTTATTAACGCAGCAATCAATAATAAAAAAGAAATGTAAATATGTGCTTTGATTGGTTGTATACACTTATAATAAAGTCTATCAGTAAAATAAGATTTATTAAGCTCCTTTTTTAAAAGATATTTTTCTTCACCAATTAGGAAAAAACCAACATGTTTTTTATACTTATGTGAACATTCTACTGCTTTTTTAGCTACATATGCTTCCGACAAATTATACTTTTTAGCAAGCCTTATAATATAGCTTCTATATCTTCCTTTTGTTTTATAATCACATTTTTTAAATTCATTTGTATAATCTTTTCTTAAGGTTTCATCAATTTTATTTACTTTTTCAAATATTTCCCTAAAATTAAGTCCCTGTAATTGCTTATATGCAAGTATTGCTCTTCCTATATAATCTGTCGTTTTAGCAATTTCCATATGCTCTTTTACAATTGCCTCTTCTACTGTAAATCCAATCTTATCTGCTTCTTCTGTTAATATATTAAAAAAGCTCTCTCCTTTTGGGCCAAGTTCTTTTAATCTATATGCCATATATTCTACTAATGCTGTATTTGTATGTTTTATTTTAGAATAATCTGTTAATGCTGTTTTATTAAAGCCTTTAAAAAAATTAAAATCATGATATAATTCTTTTACCAATTTATCAGTAGAAAGATTTTCATTGGAAAGGATTTTTTCAACTTCCATTTTTCTCATCTGAGAATTTGATATATTAACACAAATTCTTGCTATAAACTTTAATAATGCCATTTTTAACATTAGAACAAATAAATCTAGCTCTTCCGAAGTAAGGTATGATAACTTCTGATGTTCCTTTAAACAATTTAATATAATATTTTTATCAATATATCCCGTATTTTTTTCCACTAGCTCATAAGCTAAGAAAAAAATGCTAATGCACTTATCACCATTATTTGTTTTTATCACCGGCAATTTTTTGTTTTTTAGTATTCTTCTAGATTCTTTTATTTCATCGTATTCTTGTTCTATGATATACATATTGTCTAGTATCCATTGCCCAGCAGAATGTATCTGTATTTTCATATCATAAGTTTTCTCTAAAATCTTATGCGTTTTTGCTATTATTTTATAATTTTTTTCTGCTTCATTAAATGTGGCTTTTAGCGAATTTTTCATATTAAATCAAACCTTTCATATATATTTTAACCTACATACATGATTATATAATAAAAAGAATTATTTTGCAACATAAAAAAGCTATATTCAAGCTAAAAAAAGACAGAATAATACTTTATTTTTCTATTCATATTTTATGCACAAAAGATATTCTTTATTATACCATCAGCATTGTAATATTATGTAAAATATGATATAATATTTTGGAATTTATAATAGATTTTAAAAGAATAATTTCTTTAATACACTTATTCTTTTAAAATAAAAAATAGGAGGAATTTGATATGTTAAACGCTATTAGTAACCATGACTTCAAAGAATTTGGATGTCCAAACTGTGGCTGTGATTTTGCCTACAATTCGTGTGGTATCAGCGGTATGGGTGCAATGCCTGCAAAATGTGGAGAATGTAACCATGAATTTGTTATCTTAGCAGATGGGCTCACAGAATCTCCAATAGGATTTGGCACAGAAAACCAAAATGAATATTACCATCCAAAACTTCAGACACATCCAAGAAAAGGTACACCTAAACACAAATTTGTACGGCCCGATCTTAGACCAGAAAATGGTATAGGTGAATTTTGTAGTCCGCGGGGTGTTGGATATGATCTTGCATGCTTTGTAAAAAGTAAAGAAGCAGGTCAGCGAATCGTGCAAATGTTTGAAAAAATTGCTGCCAAAAGAAAGAAAAAAGCACAAGGCTGTAAATGCTTTGTATGTGGCCACAGTCCTGCCTGGCTTGACTACAGACCTCACGAGCCATTATGGATACAGGTTAAAATTCAATATTGTAGCAAACATGAAAGAAATATTTCTGTACTTTCACAATTGATTGCAAAAGACGGAATTATCACAGAAGATAAAATCATGCAAGCTATTAATTTTGAAGAGACGTTTGAAAATTTGTGGAATTTTGTAGTATGTCATTCTGTTTACAATGTTGTTGACTTAGAATTTTTACAGAACTTGTTAAAAGATCCTAATCAACTTACAAAACAAGATAAAAGT
The DNA here is from genome assembly GCA_030524345.1 of Clostridia bacterium. Lineage (GTDB taxonomy): Bacteria > Bacillota > Clostridia > TANB77 > CAG-465 > CAG-465. The sequence goes on from JAUNGP010000006.1 coordinate 62,248, forward strand.
CTTATGGAAATCGACTATAAATATCATAAAAATATTTTGGCGATGTTCCACTCTTTTGGATTTTATCTACAATTTAATGACTTGCTGAAAAACAATAGAACTAATATGGCTTATCTTGCTGCAGAACAATATGGTCAAGCTATTTCTTTTGTATTTAATCATTCTGTAAATCCAGATGGTTTAGAGAAAAAAACTTACCTTTCTCTCTCTAACGAAATAAAGGAAATGCTTATGGCCTATCCATATGTAAATGTCTCAAGCACATATTGTGATTTTAAAACGGCTCGCGTGGATGAGTTAACTAAAAAATACCAAAAAACATTAACAGAGCAAAACTTTGCATTTACCTTCAGAAATCTTTGGAACAAAATCATTAAAATGCATGTTTATGATTGTATTGATATTGAATATTTAAGAAAACTCTCAGATCCCAAAGAACCCAATCCTGACTTTTCTGATACAGATATCATTACAATGTTTCATGCATATGGTCTATATCTTCAGGTTACCATATTACTCAATGAAGAAAATGTGAAAATGGCAGCGTTTGCCGTAGAGCAGTTTTCTAACACATTAACTTCTCATTTTAACCTGGACTTTGAAAATCAAATGGAAAGAGAAAAATATAAAAATCTTTTCATGGACCTTGCCGTATTACTCAATTCCTACTGGAATAAAAAACACTTAGATTAAAAAAATAACCATAAGCTTAATAATTAGCTTATGGTTATTTTTATGATTTATTTTTTACCACTTCTAAATCTCAATGTAGGATCTAGTATTTTCTTTCTAAGTCTGATATTTTCTGGTGTTACTTCAACAAGCTCGTCATCTCCAATAAATTCAATTGATTGCTCTAATGTCATTTTTTTCACTGGAACAAGTTTTAATGCATCATCACTACCAGATGCTCTTGTATTTGTTAAATGTTTTTCTTTACATACATTGATTGTCAAATCATCGCTTCTTGAATTTTCGCCAACAATCATTCCAACATAAACTTCAGTACCAGGTGTAATGAATAATGTTGAACGTTCTTGCGCTTGGAAAAGTCCATATCCTGTAGCTTTACCTTGTTCAAAAGCAATAACGGCCCCTCTTGGTCTTGTTGTAATTTCACCTTTATCTGGCTCATAGCCTGCAAACATATGATTCATGATACCATTTCCTTTAGTATCTGTCATAAATTCCCCTCTATAGCCTATAAGGCCACGAGCAGGTATTTTAAACTCTAATCTACTATATCCAATTTGTGAAGCGGAAGCTGTCATATTAGTCATTTCACCTTTTCTCTGACCAATTTTTTCCATAACTACACCCACAAATTCTTCTGGAACATCAATAATTAAATCTTCCATTGGTTCACATTTAACGCCATCTATTTCTTTATAAATAACAGTAGGTCTTGATACTAAAAGTTCAAATCCTTCTCTTCTCATATTTTCTATTAAGATAGACAAGTGTAACTCTCCCCTACCAGATACTTTAAAGCTATCTGCACTATCTGTATCTTCTACTCTTAAAGATACATTTTTCTCAAGTTCTTTGTATAGTCTATCTCTCAAATGTCTAGATGTAATAAATTTTCCTTCTTTTCCTGCAAAAGGTCCATTATTTACACTAAATGTCATAGAAACAGTTGGCTCATCAATATTAACAAATTCTACTGCTTCAGGGTTTTGAACATCAGCTATTGTTTCACCAATTTCAATTCCTTCCACTCCATTTACAGCCACAATATCACCACAATAAGCAACTTCTGCTTCTACTCTATTTAGTCCGGAATAAGTAAATAGTTTACCGATCTTAATATTTTCTACTCTACCATCTTTCTTACAAAGGGCTACTTGTTGACCATTTTTTATGGTACCTCTCTCTATTCTTCCTATCCCCACTCTTCCTGTGTATTCATCAGAATCAATATTTGTTACAAGGAGTTGTAAAGGCTCATCTTTATCTCCCTTTGGCTCTGGAACAGTATTAATAATTGTTTCAAATAATGGTTGCATATTATCACTTTCATCATCTAATGATAATTTTGCAAAGCCATTCTTACCAGATGCGTATACTACCTTAAAATCAAGTTGTTCATCATTTGCATCTAAATCCATAAATAGCTCTAGTACTTCATCAACAACTTCTGTTGGCCTAGCACCAGGTCTATCAATTTTATTAATAACTACAATTGGGACTAAATTTAGAGCTAATGCTTTACTAAGTACAAATCTTGTTTGAGGCATTGGTCCATCAAAAGCATCTACAACAAGAATTACACCATCAACCATTTTTAGTACACGTTCTACTTCTCCACCAAAATCAGCATGTCCAGGAGTATCAACAATATTTATTTTAATATCTTTGTACTGAATTGCTGTATTTTTAGATAAAATTGTAATTCCTCTTTCTCTTTCTATATCATTAGAATCCATTACACGTTCTGCTACTTTTTCATTACTTCTAAATGTTCCGCTTTGCTTTAAAAGTGCATCTACAAGTGTAGTTTTACCATGGTCAACGTGTGCTATGATGGCCACATTTCTTAAGTTTTTCATCTTTATATCATCCTTTCTAAAACATTTTCATTCCTAAATAAAATTGTCCAAAAATATAACCTAAAATAAAATCACCTAGGTCATATATAAATTTCCGTATATATCATATATATATTTACCGAAATATTATACTACAATATATACTATTTGTCAACATAAAGTGACTAATTATCAGAAAACAACTTATTCATCACTTGAAAGCTATTTAAAAGTTCTTCCCTTTCCTTTTCTGAAAGTCCTTCCCAGTTCTTTTTATATTTTTTACTTAAAAAATCATTTAATTCCATAATTACTAGTCTTCCTTGTTTGGTAAGTGATACATCTACTACTCTTTCATCATACTTTTTTCTAAGCCTTAAAGTATAACCTTTTTTCTCAAGTCTTTTACACTGGGCAGACATATTCCCTGTATCCATGCTCATTTCACTACTTAACTCCCCTATATTTAAAGTTCCTTCTTCAAATAAAACAGCAAGTATTTGATACTGCAAATATGTTATTTTATGCTTATAGCAAAAAGGACGTAAAGCTTCCATAAGTCCATTTTCCATATTTCTATTTAACTTATCAATTGTATTTTTATATGTAATAAAATTCATATAAATCCTCCTTTAAAAAAACTATATTTCTATTAAAAATATATGTATTTCACATATTATATAATTTATATGAAATTAATGCAATAGTAATCCCCCATTTTTTGATAAATTTTCTAATTTATGATATAATAATAGTAGTAATATTTTTTATATCTATAAAATAATTTTTAAGGAGGAACGACTATGTTCAAAAAAATGGTGAAAGATGTAAAAAGCGTAAGGAGACTGATTGAAGTGAAAAAGGCAGCTGGTTTTACTGTTGGCAACAAAAAGATGATCAACGGCGGTCATACGCTACTGATCAATTTGAAAGCTCCTGACGGTCACTGTGACGAACAAGTCTTAAGACACGGATTCAATCCGTTATTGGCTATGTTTGTCTAAACATCAAAACGGCGACCAACTGGTCGCCCTTATTTTTTTATTTTATTTTGACATTATTTTTCTTTTCATAATCTCCTTTTAATTTATATGCCTCATCTAACATACTCTTAGCAAACTCATTTAATTTTGCTTTATCCTCAGCAATTTCCTTTGTAACATATACTGGTTTTCCATAAATCACATATACCTTAGAAAATAGCCTAGCATTTTTTGTAAGATATACTGGTATAATTGGTACATTTGCTTTATATGCAATATATGCAGCTCCAACTTTGGCAATACCTTTTTCTTTATCCTTTTTGATTCTTTTTCCCTCAGGAAAAATTAAAAGTTTTCTTTTTTCTCCCTCACTAAATATATTAATAGCATGCATAACACTTTTGACGTCTTTCTCTCCCCTACGAATTGGAAAAACATGGCACTTTCTAAATAAATATCCAAAAAATTTATATTTAAAGAGTTCAGCTTTTGCCATAATCCATAAATTATCAGTTTTTGCATATATCCATAAGGGTTCTAGCGTATTGGAATGATTTGGACATATTAAACATTTATCAAGATTTTCCTCTGCCTCTTTATTGACATACCTTACTCTATATAAAAAATGGCATACCACAATATTAATAATGAATTTTACAAATTTAATCATGATAGTTCAACTCTTTCCTTTAAAAGCTCTATCACCATATCTACTGTCTCATCATTTGTAAGAGAAGTAGTATCAATTTCAATTGCGTCCTCTGCTTTCCTTAAAGGGGATTCTTTTCTTGTTGAATCTTGTAAATCTCTTTTTAATAATTCTTCCCTTATAATGTCAATATCTTTTATCTCTCCCTTTTTAGCCAAATCCCTTTGCCTTCTTATCGCACGTATATCTGCAGTAGCACTTAAAAATATTTTTAAAGTAGCATTTGGAAATACCACAGTACCAATATCTCTTCCTTCTAAAACCACATTAGAATTTTCTGCCATTTTTCTTTGCAATTCAACTAACTTTTCTCTTACTGGTAAAAATTTTGATACATCAGATGCTGCCATACTAGCTTTAGATGTACGGATTTTATCTGTCACATCCTTATTATTTAAAAATACTTTTGTCATATTATCCTCATATGCAAGTCTTATATCGATACTATCAATATTTCTCTTAATATTTTCTTCTGTAAGCTCTAGTCCTTTTTCTAAAAAATATACTCCTGCTGCTCTATACATAGCACCAGTATCAATATACAAAATATTTAATTTTTGTGCTATTCCTTTTGCTAACACAGATTTTCCAGTTGCAGCACAACCATCTATTGCAATAATATAATTTTTATTTGATTTTTCCATAAATATTCCTCTCTCCTCTTTATTTTTCACAAGATTTATGTTATCATATATGTTGATATTTGTAAAGTAATTTTTAACGAAAGGTAGTGAATTTATCATGGCAAAAGATTTAGAACTTTTTGATAACAAAATTATAGTATTATATATACTTGACACAAACTCTAAAGCTTTATCCATTGATCAAATTGCAAAATTTTGTGAAGATTTCGATGATATAACTTACTTTGACATCTGTGCTTATGTAGAAGATTTAAAAGCAAGTAATTATATCAAGGAAGTCTTGCAAGATAGTAATTTGCTATATGAAATAACAGAAAATGGTATTTTAACATTAAGGGAACTATTAGAACTAATCCCTGGTGTAAATTTATATAATATAAAAAAGATCATCAATAAAAATATTGTGAAAGTAAAAACTGATTATTCAATTGATACTGTAACAATCCCTATTAAGTCAGAAGAATTTAAAGTCTCCTGTTATATCAAAGATGGTAATGATGAACTTGTGAACATCACAATATATGCTGGAAACAAAAATCAAGCCAAAAATATTTCTAAAAATTGGAATGAAAATGCTGAAAAAATATATTCAACACTATTAGAAATGATGACAAAAGATGAATTATAAATAGATACTATTCGTTTTATTTTTATGATACTTGCATTTTATGAAGTATTATACTATAATAAATATGTTAATTTTAAAGCTATAAGGAGTGAATTTTATGTTAGATATAAAGTATATAAGAGAAAATAGTGACATCGTAAAAAAAGCAGCTGAAAATAAACTAATTCAAGTTGATATAGATCGTTTATTAGAAATCGATTTGCTGCTTCGTAACAAGAATCAAGAGCTTGATACATTAAGAGAAGAAAGAAATAAACTCTCTTCTTCTATCCCAACTCTTGTAGATCCTGAAAAGAAGAATACAATAGAATATGTAAGAACACTAAAAGATAAAATTTCAGCACTAGAATCAGAAGTTGCACCTTTAAAAGAAGAATTTGATAACTTGATGTATGAGGTTCCTGGCGTTCCTTTTGAAGAAGTCCCAATTGGAAAAACAGATGAAGATAATGTAGAAATCAAAAGGGTTGGCAAAATCCCTACTTTTGATTTTGAAATTAAAGACCATGTAGATTTAGCAGAATCTCTTGATTTAGTAGACATTCCTAGAGGCGTAAAAGTTGCAGGATCTAGATCTTATTATCTAAAGAATGAAGCTGTATTACTTGAAATGGCTTTATGTAGATATGTTGTTGATAAATTGGTCAAAAAAGGATTTACACCAATGACTGTTCCTACACTTGTAAAAGAAGCACCTATGTATGGTACAAGTTATTTCCCTGGCGGACGTGATCAAGCTTATGCAGTAACAGAAGATGAGTTATACCTAGTTGGGACTTCTGAAGTAGCTCTTGTCTCTTATCATAGTAATGAGACTTTTGAAAGTGAAGCAGAACTACCAAAAATGTATTGTGGATATTCAAGCTGTTACAGACGTGAAGCTGGTACTTATGGTAAAGATACAAGAGGTCTTTACAGAGTTCATCAATTTACAAAAATTGAGCAAGTTATCATGTGTAAAGCAGACTTTGATGAACAATATAGACTACATGACTTTTTACTAAATAATGCAGAGGAAATTCTACAAGACTTAAAAATCCCATACAGAGTTGTTAAAGTTTGTACTGGTGATATGGGAATTGGACAAGTAAGAAAACATGATATTGAAGCGTGGATGCCAAGTCGTGGCAAATATAGCGAAACACACTCTTGTTCTTCTTTTAATGATTTCCAAGCAAGACGTAGTAATATCAAATATAAAGATCAAGATGGCAATACAAAATATTGTTATACATTAAATAATACTGCAATTGCCTCACCAAGAATATTAATTCCGCTTCTTGAATTATATCAAAATGCGGATGGATCTGTAAACATACCAGAAGTTTTAGTTCCATATATGGGTGGTATGACAAAAATAGAAAAGAAAAAATAATAATAAACGATATCGAGACTTTAACCATTCTCGATATCGCTTTTTTTAAATAATATCTACGGGATAATAGTATAAGAACACTTCATTAACCGCATCTATTTCAGAATCAAACTCAAAATAGAGCTTCAGTTCTATTGGAAGCTCCTGATATTTTTTCATAATCTTCCGATAATCTTTGGCTGTTCTTTCCTTTTTAATCAGCCAGTTTAAAAACTTTTCAAGTTTTTTCAGATGTTTTGGCTTAATATCCTTTGTCCTTTCAAAATCAAAGTCTTTCACTTGTTCTAAAGTTTCATACGCATACGAAATAAGATGCTTAATTGCTCGTTCCCGTTCTACTGCTAAAGCACTATTATACTTTTGTGCTTCTTGTAAAATATTACTTTCGAAAATTTCCATCGCTTTTCTCTCCTTTCATAATCATATTAGGTTTATATTTTCAATAATCATATTATAACTTGTTTTTGATTTTATGTCAAGCTAATCTTACTTTTATAACAATATATTGCTTTTTTACCTAATATATGTTATGATATTGATGTTAGTGAGGTAAATTATGTTAAAAAATGTAAAATTTGAAACTTCTATATTTAGTGCAAAACAAATTCTTCAAACTGAACTTGAGCAGATTGTTCTTGTTGGTAAATCTAATGTTGGTAAGTCATCCTTTATCAATAGTCTTTGTGGTCAAAAAAAACTAGCAAAAGTGGGACAAAATCCCGGAAAAACTAGAAGTATCAACTATTATAATGTTAATCAAGAATTCTATTTAGTAGACTTACCAGGATATGGATATTCAATTATGTCGCAAAAGGAAAAAGAAAATATAAATCAATTAATAGACCATTATATGAATAAAAATAATAAAATTAAACATATATTCTTTTTGGTAGATATCAGACATCAGCCTACTGAAAACGACAGAACGATGTATGAATGGTTACTAGATAAAAAAATTCCATTTACCATCATTGCTACAAAAGCTGATAAAATTGCAAAAACCAAAATAGATGAGTATACTCTTCAAATAACAAAAACGCTTTTTGCAAAAGAGGAGATCATTGCCTTCTCTAGCGAAAATAAAATAAATATAGAAAAAATTGAAAATATCATATTAGATGTTATAAAAGCTGACTAAAATCAGCTTTTTTTTATTCAAAAAAAATTGACTAATTGTCAATTCTTTATATCATTTTCAATTTTTTCTTCTGCCCTACTACTAATTTTATATCCAATAATACCAAGAGCTATAAATAGCGCAACAAGTAATATTGCTATAATAAAATTTCCTTCAGATAATCTGTTTCCAGCATAAACAGTAATGAATAAACCAGGGATTCTTGAAATAGTAGCAATTATTAAGAATCTCTTTGGATTTACGGGACTAATTCCTGCTAAATAGATAAATATATCTTTCGGAATGAGTGGTATCACGAACATGATAAACATAAAAAGTTCCAATTTTTTTGGATTTTTAAATAGCTTTTTATTTTTAAACTTATCAATCTGCTCTTGGTCAAAAAATAGCTGTATAAAACTAATACCAATTTTCCTAGTTAAATAAAATACAATGAATGTACCAATAAAGATACCAACTAAACAAAGTAACATTCCACCTAATGTTCCATAAAGCATACCAGAGATAATTTCCATTGGCTGGCCTGGAATGACAGCTACTACAATTTGAAGTATTTGTAATCCTAAAGTGATTATAACTCCTTTGATTCCCATATTAGCAATATCATCTTTTAATTCTAATCTTGATTCTTCTGTTGCAAGTTTTGAAATAAACGGTAAAGCCTTTATTGTAAGATATGTGATCAAACAAATTGTTAAAAATATGATAATTGTTCTTATCAATAGAATCTTTTTTTCCTTTTTTGTTAATTTCTCTTTTCTTGTCATTATGCAAAACCTCACATTTTCTAATTATAACATATAACGACATTACTTACAATAAAATAACAAAAATATAGAGCAATTTTTCATACCCTTTTCTTCCCTAAATCTTGTGAAAATCTTAACAAATACCCATCTGGATCCATGATTAAAAACTCCCTATTTCCTAATAATTCATTATCTTTTCTATACCAATTTTCCTCCATATCTACCGTAACATCATAATGATTTGCTAACACGTTATGATAGATACAATCTACATTTTTTACTTCTAATTGAAAATTAATTCCCCTTCCAAACGGGTATTCTAGTTTCCCTGTTTCCCACTTGTTATTCTGAGTATCTAACTCTTGTAACATGAATTGTATTTCTCCTAAAGAAAGAAATACAAATTTATCCTCTCTTCTTTCATATTCCAATTGAAAACCTAATATATCTTGATAAAAATGTAATGATTTCTTAATATCTCTAACATCTAACTCTGGTATTATTTTATTATAATACATAGTCTTTCTCCTTTATACTAATATAATTTTATCATGGAAAAAATAAAATGCAATATAGTTTAAATAAAAACTATATTGCATCTTACTTTTATTTAACCATATGCCAAGAAAAAATAAGACCCAAGAGAAAAAAGGTCTTATTTTTAATTTAACTTAAAAAACAGGAGGTTATCAAGTTAAATAAAGTGTTAAACACCTATTATATATATATTCACATAATACGATAATTATTCCATATGATCTATGATTTTTTCAAATTCCCTTTGCGACAGCACTTTTCCCTCGCTAACAAGATTATCATTTACAACTAGCCCTGGGATATTTTTCACCCCATATTTCCCCATCGATTTCTGATCATCTAATTTTTCTATTTTTATAATATTGTCATGTTCTTCCGCCACACGTGTTATGACTTTGCAAAGTTGTATTCCATTTCTACAGTTTGCACCTATGATTTTAACATTCATATCCATTCTCCTTTCCATATCATTTTTTGTTTTTACATTATCTCCTTTACTGATATGCTTATTATAATCAATATTTGTGTTATTTTTATGTTCATTTTCAAAAAATAATGTATGAATCCAATGAAAAATACCAGACATCATTTCATATGTCTGGTATCCCAATTATTGCTTTTTGTAATACTCCAAATGTACTTTCTCCCCATTAGACTGAAAGATTTCCTCCCCTACATCAAATCCAAGTCTTGATAGAACGTTGTACGTAAAAAGTGGTCCTATACCTCTATATCCTGCCGTAGCGACGGCAATACTTGCAACGCACTCAATTTCATTTTCAACAATCCGAAAAAGTTGTAGTGGCCAGGTGTCAGATTCTGAGTAGTTGACTTTGGAGCCTTTTACATAATCAATAACAGCGATATGGAAGAATTCTTCTACATCTTTGAAGCTAAATATCTGCTCATATGCAATATCTGTGTATGTTCCTCCAAATTTCATCTTAAACATGTGCTTCCCCCTATAATAATTATATTTTTTGTAAAAAAATCGCTGTTAATATTATATCACATTTCAAAGTACTTGTAAATATTATGTAAATCACTTTTGTGATTTCTCTTTATTTCTTTTATCATTAATCATATCCATTTCTTTTTCTGTTATGAGAAATACCTTATTTTCTTTTGCCCAAGCAACACAGCCTTTCAAAACAGTATTTAAAAAGACTCTTGGAACTTTGATAAGTCTTTGACAAGCCTCATCTGTAAATTTAATTTCTGGGTCTATTCTGGAAGCAGCATATTTTACAGTATCTAAACTAATTCCTTTGCTTGCTGGAATTGGTTCTGATATAGGTCTTTTAAACCTAGTATACCAAAAATTTTTATTGTCCCTATATCCATAATCAACTGGTATAGCTGGAAATCCTCCCGCTCTTACACCATTTACGATAGTATCATAATACTGGTTCTTCATTAATATATTATCTATCTTGAGAATAAAATGTGCTCCATGCTCACTAGTTATTCCATTAAAATCATGGTATGGTGGTAAGTACTCTTCTTTTACAGTATCATTTTGCGCATGATCTAGTTCCTTTACCCAAGTACATTCAAATACTTGAAATGCCTCTTTTACAATTTTAGGATATTTTTCATTTGGATTCTCTCTTGCCCTTTTTCCATCAACTAGAGTAAAAATACAGTCCTTCATTTTCTCATCTGTTGTCTCACCTGGATATCCCAGTCTTACTGCCTCCTTAAAATATTTCCTTTTATCAGTTATAAAATTGATACTACATTTTCCGGTTTTTAAAATATTTTTTGCAGTGTTAGAACTATTTCTACAACAAAGCACCATAGCATAATAATCCTTTCCTGCAATATAATATGGAAAACACAAAGAATAGGAACCTAAATTTGTCTTTCCATTTTCATTTAATGTACCAATCTCAGTTGTTGGCATTGGAAAAAAACTAGATGTTTGATAGAAATTATCAACAATTCTTAAATTTTTAAATCCTTCTAATTCCTCTATTTTTTTCATTTCTTCACTCATATATCTTTCCCCCTTATAATTTATTTTACCAAGTCATATGTGTCTCTTGCTATCATAAGCTCTTCATTAGTAGGAACAACGTAAAGTTTTACTTTTGAATCATCAGTAGAAATACATACTTCTTTTCCCTTTACTTTATTTCTATCTTTATCTAACTTAATATCTAAAAATTCTAAATAATTGCATATTCTCTCGCGAGCCTCATATCCATTTTCGCCTACTCCACCAGTAAAAGTGATAACATCGACACCTCCAAGAGAAACCATATATTGTGCAATATATTGTGCAATTTTATATGCCTGAGAATCAAGAGCAAGCATAGAACGGCTATCATTATCTTCATATGCTCTTTCTATATCCCTATAGTCTTCCGAAACGCCGGATACTCCCCAAGCACCAGATCCCTTATTTAAAATTTTTTCCATTTCTTCTATTGTTAATTTATCACGCTTCATGATATAAGTTACAATAGAAGGATCAATATCGCCGCATCTAGTAGCCATCGGAATACCAGACATTGGTGTAAGCCCCATAGAAGTCTCTATAGACTTTCCATTCTCTATAGCACATATAGATGCACCTTGTCCTAAATGGCAATTGATTACTTTCATATTTTGATTACCCAAAATTTCAGCTATTCTACCATATACATACCTATGACTAGTACCATGGAATCCATATTTCCTAATTTTGTACTCTTCGTAGTACTTATACGGTATTTGATATATATATGCCTCTTTAGGCATAGTCTGATGAAAGGCTGTGTCAAATACAGCAACCATTGGCACATTAGGTAACTTTTTTTGCATAGCCCTAATTCCAGCAATTCCTTCAGGATTATGTAGTGGTGCAAGAGGAATGCATTTTTCTATTTGTGAAATCACTTTTTCATCTATTAAAACAGACTGATTAAAGATTTCTCCGCCATGTACAATTCTATGCCCAACAGCTCCAATTTCATCTAGTGATTCTAAAGCTTTATACTCATTACTAGTTAATAGTTTTAATACAATGTCTAGTGCTTCTTTATAATCTCTTGCCACATGTTGTATAACATGTTTTGTTCCTCTCACATTAAGTCTTAAAGATGAATTCTTTCCACCAATCCTCTCATAGTTTCCTTTTACAATTCTCTCTTCATTTTTCATATCAATCAGTTGAAATTTTAATGTAGAGCTACCACAATTCAAAACAAATATTTTCATAAGACTCACTCCTTTAGTGTCAAATTGATACTTTAGTATATCATAAACCTTGTCTATTGTAAATTCATTTTTACGATAAATAATGAAAAAACTATCCTTGTACCAATATATGTTAATATTATAGTACAAAAATACAATTTAATTTTACAATAGTACATTGATTATCACAAAAAACTTATATATAATAAAGATAATACACACCTAACACACACACTCGTTATACTTTCCTATTGTTTTATAATAAATTTGTCACTATCAAGAAGGATTACTTCCTTCTTGTTTTTATTTTTTTAAATGAAAATTCATGCGTATCTCGGGTAATTTTACCTCAGTGTAATTGCCTAAAATATCTACCTGATACTTTTTTATAACAGCTAAATTTCGAACTCCAAGACTTGGTTGCCAATATCTTCTATCATGAGTAGACAAAGCAATGGATGAGGAATTAATCCCACATTTTATATAGTATCCATATATTTCATTAACAAATATTTTTTCTTTTGTATTTCCTTTCTTCATTGAAGTTAAATAAAAGCCTTTTTTGCTTTGAATATAAACTAAATCTCCCGGATATAATGAAAAAATAAAATGATCATTTTTCATTTCTTTCCACTTAGATTGTGGCTTAGCGGAAACACAAGCCTTACTTGGCAATGCTTCTCTAATAGTATCTGATACATATATTGGTACAAAATAATATCCTTCATTAGGAATATGGAAAACATCAATTCTTACTGTATCTCCATTTCCTGCAACTCCCCCTATTTTATCTATTTTAACATTGCTAGAACTTTTTAACTCTAGTTTTACTTTATTTACAATAGGACCCTTTTCTCCATTTGATTTTGGTTTAAAGAAAGGTTTACTAAAAGCTACTTTGGCATTTCCATTCGCTTCTATTAATTTTTTTCTTAGCGCTTCATATAATAGCCTATCATCTTTTTTATTATAATAATTTTCTATCTCATTTTCTTTATTTAACTTAAGCTCAGTAAGTTTTTTTCTAACAATGATGTTTCCATTTTTACATAATCCATTAATTGTTTCCTTATGTGCCATTCCTCTCACTTTCCTATTTGGCATTTTAGATACAAAAATTGCTTTTGGATTATCATAGACATTGATCATTTCCAGTTCTTTTTTTACTTCACTATCAGTATCTTTCATTCTTGCTTTAAGTTCCAAAATAATTTTTTGATACGCCTCACTTAAATCCATTCTTTTATTACATGTGATACTTTGGATCATCTTTTCACTTACTATGGCAATAATAACAGCATCAAGAGCATGATGTTTATCATCTTCTCTAGACTTATTTAAATGAAACATTTTCCTAACAGTATAGGTAATTCCCCCTCTTAAAGCCATAATTCTTTTACTTTCAGAAATATTTTCATTTGGCTCAATATACAAATAATTTCTGATTAGAGAAAGTACAATTCTTGTTATATATTGAGTATCTTTTAAGTTTCTTTCTTTCCATAACATTTCCTCCTCCAAAGAAATCGTCTCTTTCAAAAGATTGCTTACCTTTTTGTGCGTTTTAAGACAGGAAAGTACTCTTTCTTTGTATTCATCTATGTTTTTACCAGATTTTAAAATATATTCATTTGGCAACATATCTCCCTTACTTCTAATTTCACATACTTTTGCAAGTACTTTATTGTGATAACTATTATCAAAAGTTCTATGATAGGGAATCATATAATCAATATCTACTTTTTTGGAAAATAATTCGCTCAAAGGAATCGTATCCCCAGAATAGATACATGTTCCATTTTGTTCTTTCCAAAGTCTATACTTTAATATTTCTTCATCTGTAACATTTTCCTTACAAAATTTTTCTTTTATTTCCGTGACAATACTTTGTTCCCTAAGCGCATTTGCTGCATTTTCTCTACCAATTCTGGTAATGAATTCTCGAGCAAGTTCTATGTTTACAATTTCAGGACTGCCATATTTATCAATGATAGCATTAATTACTTTAATAGACTGTGATATTCCTCGCCTTACTACTGGATTTGTGATCTCTGTTAAATCATTTAATGACAACTTCCTCTTCTTTTCAAAGTTCATATTTCCTCTAAAATCATGATATACCATATTCGTTGCTTTATCATATGTAAGTCCCTCTTTCAAATAAGGGATTATCTTTTTCATTGCCTTGATGGAAAGATGACTAAAATTGGAAAATGTTATATTTAATAGCAATGAAACTATCTGATCATTTAATCCAATTTTAGACAAATATTCTATTCTTTTCTCATCACTTTTATACAAAGTCAGTATGGTTGCTATATAATCTAATGTATTCTCGTCAAAATGATATATATAGTCTTTTTCATAACCATCTAAAACTTTTCTTAATTTATGAAAAGACTCTAATTCTCTTAACTTGATATCTGTATTTTTTTCATTTTGTTCTATAACATTTTTGGTATCTTCACTTTTTGATAAAGAAAAAAAGTTATAATGGATCATATTAAATATCTCATCATCCGGAAGATGAATTATTTCCCTGATACGAAAATAGGAAAGCTCTGATGTATGTCTAAATTCTTCAATAATTTTTACTTTCTCATCTTCACTAAGTTCTCTTGTATCTGACTTTTTATGATTCATGATTCCATTTTTTCCTACATCCAAATTTAATTTTTCAATCTTAATTTTATTTAAGTCTTGTAACAATTTAAATATTTCAAATGTATATGTACTTTTAGCAGCCCTTAGCTCATTTTTTTCAAAAGTACAAGTTCCTATCATCTTCTCTATGACATTTCCTGTATAATGGCTTGTAAAAGCAGGTCCTTCATCAAAATTTCGCTGTGACAAGAATATATTTATATATTCATTAATGAATTCCTCATCTATATTCTCATAATAATTCCTTTGGCTATCTAAAATAAGTTTTATCTCATGCAATATATGTTCTCTTTTAACTACAGAGCCATAATCCCCTATTTTATTTCTCACCTTCAGTATTTTATCACCATTTGAATCGAGGACAAATTCATTTTCTACACGATATTTAAATTTATCATCTTTTAAATACATTTCACCAACAGTTCTATATCCCTTCTCTATAAGGATTTTATCATTTTCAGCAATTGCCTTTAAAACTTTACCGTTTTTATCATCTAATGTATTATATTTTGCATTGGATTGATAACCACGCTTTTTAACAAAATGAATCAGTAGTGAAGCAAGTTCTAACTTAGATATTTTATGATCCAATGCTTTTACTCGAATTTCATAAATATTATGACAATGTATTTGATATAATTCGCTCTCACTTACAATATTGCTTCGAATTAAGAGTTGTTTTACTCTTAAAATTCTATGAGTTCTTCTTCTCAATCTTCTTCTATTACTTCGCTTTTTACTTCTTTCTTCTGCAAGAGAAGCCCCACTTTTAGGAACTTCTGCAGCTTCAAATATTCTCACACCAAGATCTAAAATTTTGACTGGCTCTCCCATATCATCATCTTTTACTACTGCCCAGCCAACTGATGTAATTCCTATGTCTAGCCCTATTCTATATCCCATATATCCCTCCAAGAGCAAAAGTGTATCTGAAAAAAGATACACTTATGTCAATTATTTTTCATAAATTAATATTGTATAAGAACTATTACCACGATACTTTTTTGTCATAGGAGTAAAATCATCTTCTCCATCAAAAGTAAATACAGTAAGTTCTATAGGAGATACTATATTTCTAGTATTTTTATCTCCAACTAATTTAATTGAACTACAAATTCTCTCATCATTCATGATATCTTGTGTTATATGATAATATGATCTTCCAGGTATTAAATGAATATCATCATATAAATAGCATTGTACTTTAGGAAACAATAAATATGCATCATCAGGATTTAAGACTATTTGATTGATTGTTTCTCCGCTATCTAAAGTAAACTTTATGTTATACCCTATTTTATAATTGTTATAATTTACATACTCATGATAATACTGATCAAAAATTGTTTTAAAATCATCTCTAACAATTTCTTCCTCTAGTGTAGGTATTGCATAAAAAATCCCCATAATATTTTCTGCAGAAAAGTCACAATAGTATTCTTTTACTAGCCTTTTTCTATTTCCTTCGTCAATATATAATCCTATTTTCATTTCATTCTCATCTACATATTCTTCAGTTTTTTGAGATTTTACTTCATTTTCAAGCGTTTTCGATGCTTCACTAACATGAGAAGATATGTTTGTTACAACTTTAGTATTTGATAGTACTATTTTTGCAACGACTACACAGAGTAGTATCATACAAATTAGAATAACGAATATTTTCTTTTTCAAAATGCCACCTCATAAATTATATTCCTATTTTAGCATTAAAAATAATATTAATCAATATAAAGAAAAAAGAACTAAGCAAATTCTACTTTGCTTAGTTCAAAATTGATGGTTGCGGGGGTAAGACTCGAACTTACGGCCCTTGGGTTATGAGCGTACTACTGCCTATTTTGTCATTTATCTCGAATTATTTTAAAATGTTGCAAAGTGCTACGGCTGTAAGCACTTACTTGTTTTATTTTAGCGCCAATTATTTTGCAATATTAGGTCTACCATTCTTGAGATTTTCGCCGTTAAGATTTATGGCAATATATGGATACATAGAGTATACATTTTGGATACAGGAAAAGAAAGGATTACCTGCTAAAAAGCATTCATTGCTTTCCCAATTTTTCTAATTAAATCTGAATCATATAAATCATTAAAATCTGCAAAATTAAATCGTGTAATTTTTCTGTAATATGGATAATCTGTCTTTTTATTTTCATATGCATATGAACTTATATCTTGTACTATTTTTGAAAATAAAATATTCAACGACTTAATTAATTTAATAAATTCTCCTGCTGTAACTTCTATATTTTGCCCACATACTTCAAAAGAAAAATCAAATAATGAAAGACTTCCACTTCCTGAGGATTTATGTTTTACTCCATGCATTTTATGTTCATATTTATTTCTAATCTTTCTTACCTTATCTAAAAATTCATAATTTTCTTTTAGAATCTTATCATATTCATCTGATAAATATTTCATATCATCCTTAAATTCTAACAATCCATTTCTATCATCATATTCTAGGACTTTTCGTTTATTATTATATGAGTATGGAACTAATCTTGGTATGTCCTGTATTATATCCAATACTATTTTCAAGTTGTTTTCAAGATCATCTATTGCATCAGTACCACATAATTTTAATAATTTTTTATTCATTACATACAATGTTTCTAAGTACCCATACATTGCATTTGCTATTTCAACATTCATTGCGCTGCTCCTTTCGTACTTTATTTGAATTATATCATATTTTTTCATAATTAGCTTGACTTTCTTTATCAATTAAGTGATTAATAACAACAATTGCAGGGAGGTGTATTAGATTGAGCAAATTTAAAAATGTTAATGATGATATTTTAAAAGAGTGGTTAAATTTTAGAGAAGAAGAGCATTTTTCTACTCTTACTAATAAAGATGGTGGTTTCTATCATCTTTATTTTGAAGAAATTTCTGATAAAATCCTTAAATAGAATTCCAGAGCGAAATAGAGATCTTATTCAAAAACAATTAGCTAAGCTTGATGATAATGTTATGGATTATACTGGTTATTGGAATGAAAAGTATTTTAGATTTGGTTTCTGCGATGGTGTAGAACTTATTTCTGGCTGTCTAGACTAATATTAAAGTCCAAGGAATTTTGTATTCCTTGGACTTTATTTTATTAATCTTATTTGCTATATATTCGTAATCAGCATAATGCAGTTTTATTTTCATCATCAACTATATCAACAGCTGGAAATTTTTTGTTTTTTTCATTAGCATTATAAATTTATCCCCATATATTAAATTTAATAATTTTGCAACTATATTTTCTAACTCTCTATCTATGTCATAATATCCAATGAGATTAAACATCTCAACATTCGTCTTAATAGCGCTTAAATATGTTATTACTTTATTTTTGTTTTCTATAACTTCCATTTTTTCTCCCATAATATAAAAAGCAAAATAATTCAGTAAACTTTATATTACTTCAATATTTTGCTTTTGTAAACTTATATTCCTGATTTTCTTCTATTACATTCTCTACATAATATTTGACAATTATCTGAAGTAGTTTTACCTCCTGCATGCCATGGAGTAATATGATCTGCTTCCATTTCATTTATTTCAAAATGTTCTTTGCAGTTTGCACATATTCCTTCTTGCCTTTCATACGCTTCTCTTTTTTGATTATCTGTAAATGCTCTTATATTTAAGTATTTTTCTTGTCCAGTAATCAAATATAAATATATTCCTTTTTTGCTTGTAACATCATCATCAGACATTAATTTAACAATTTCTTGTTCTAATTTATCTGAATTATATGAATGTTCTTTGTACCTATTATATAGTGTTCCCCAATCAATGCCTTTCATTTCTTTTCTATATTTAGGGAATATTCTATTTATCCAGTCTATTACCGATTGAAAATACATCCATAATTCGTTTGCATCTGCATCATTTTGATGTAATCTCATATATTCTTCTATTTCTATTCCATCTCTGCTTGAAATCCATTTTAACGCAGTTTCTAAATAATCTTGTCTAATAGCAACACCATTTAAGTATTTTTCAGCAATTTGATATGCAGGACAACTGTTTTTACTAAAATGTCTTTTGGCATCGTGTAACCAAGTTCCCGTATATTGAGAATTTCTTAATTCTTGATCTGTTAGTTTTTCTCCAGCTATATTTATTATTTTAAACCAATCTAATTTTTCTGATGCTGTTCCTTCACAAATGTAAATCATTAATTTATAGTCTAATATTTTATCTTGTAAATCCTTTGGTAAATTATTAAACCCTTTATAATTCACTGAATAATCTCCATTAACATACTGACATATACTTAATGTCCTTTGCTGCCCATCTAGTAGTTCATATTTATCTCCGTTTTTACTCCAGTACATTACATTTAAAGGAAAATTTTTATTTATTGTTTCTATAACTGCATTTCTTTCTTTTTCATTATAAATAAATTCTCTTTGAAATGGTGGTCTTATATCTAATTTTTCATCATATCCTACAACACCATTTTCTTGATTGTCTATATATCCTTTTGTTATTTCTCTAACACTTATTTCATGTAATTTAATTTCCATTATCTTCACTCTCCACTTCAGATTTTATTATAAAAATTCTACAATAAGTACTTTGTACTCTTATACCTTCCTTATTTTCATAATATACATGTTTTTTGTCATCTTTTACTAAAATTGGATTATTTCCCATAGTAGCCCCCGTTCTTCCGTTGCTTTTTCTATCTTGTGTATATCCATAATAATCTGAATATTTTTTTAATACCATTTTGTCTGGGTGACAACCTGTTTGAGAACTTGCTATTATTTTAAATTGTTCTGGATTATATTTGTCTAAAAATGTTATGGGAACTCCCATAATTCCATTATAATTACATGGAATATCAGAAACTTTATCTACATTAATAGCATCATAATTGTCAAATTTGGGATATTCTTCTGGATTATATCTTTTATATAATATCATCTTTTCATGTCTTTCCTTATAATCCAAATTAGTCCACCATCTTACCCCTTTAACTCTTATATATTTATTTCCTTTTTCATCAATTCTAGTTCCTGTAGCATTTAATGGATATGAATCTGGTACTCTAAATTCTCTATCGCCACTATGAATAGATGCTCCCATCCATACCTTGTTTTCTTTAATTAAGTGAAAAAAATTCCTATACGCAATTGCGTTAACATTCCCTATTATTAAATATTTCTTATTATATTGTTCAAGCTGATCTACATATTCTCTGAATAAACTAAATGGTGGATTAGTTACAACAATATCGGCTTCTTTTAACAATTTTATACATTCCTCACTTCTAAAATCCCCATCTCCTTTTAATAAATTTAATGTATTCTTTTTATTTTTTAGCAAATACTCAACATCAGCTAAATCTATTGCTCCATCTCCATTAGAATCTGTCACTTCTGTTATTTCTATCTTATATGGCGTTTTTTCTGTCTTTTTATTTACAATAACTCCCTTTACATCAAAAAGTGATAATTGTTCAGTAACAATTGCAGAACCTGCATAACATGTTGATATTAATTTTTTTAAACCAAGTGCATTAAAATTGATTGCAAAATATTTGAAAAAATTAGACTCATACGGATCATCACAATTGCAAAAAACAACTTTTTCTTTAAATTGTTCTTTATAGTATTTCATTTCTTTTTCAATATCTTCCAATGATGTATAAAACTCATCATTTTTATTTTTCTGTGCTTTTCTTAATCCTTGTATTTCTGGCATTTAATCTCCCCCCTAATTTAATATTCTATAATTTCATCTATTCTACATTTTAAAATTTTACAAATTTTAATTAATATTTCTACTTGTACTGTTTCATTTTTCCCTAGCTTTGCCATTGCATTAGTTGTTATTCCGGCTTTTTCACATAATTGTGTTTTATTGATTTTTTTATCTATCATTAACTTCCATAATTTGTCATAACTTATTGTCATTTAATGACCTCCTATTTTGAAAATTTTATTTCAACATTATTCTATCATTTATTATATCTTTTTTCAATATTTTCTTGAATATTTCAAGTGTAAATTTACATTTATATTTTATATTAACTATAACCTATACTAACTTATCCTTACCTATCCTGCGTCAACCAATGGTCGTCAACATTTTCCAAAAAACTCACGGAGAATATTCTTTTATGTGAATGTAGGTGAGCTGTCGATCTTGAAAAATTTCAAATTTTATATAATCACCCCTCTGGGGATATTTTTTATCGTATGTCAAATAACACATACCATATGTGTAAAATCACATATATTAAGCCTTATATTTCTTGCTATATATGTATTAAATCACACAACGGTAAATTCCTCTGAAACTATTTATATTCAAGTCTCTATTCAACTTTTTTACTATCATTTATTTTTATACTTTCATATATGTGAAATAACACATCCTTTATATTATTACCATCAACTTAGTAATTTTAATTGTTTCCATGCCTCTGATATTTGCATATCTCTATATATCTTAGTAAAGTCATATCTATTATTTTTTCTTTCAAAACTATAATTTACAGGTGGCGGTGGTCTTTTTGATTTTGCCATAAAATCACCTACTTACTGCATAAAATACGATTTACTAATTGATTTTTCCTGGTATTTATAGTAGAATACAAATAGGTCTTTGAACGGACTATTAGAGGAAAAGAAATGTATTCGGAATCGCTTATGTAATACGTTCTTTTTTCTCTTTTTTTATACAAGAAATACCAAATTGAGATTGTTTTAGGATATAATGGTGAAACTAAAATCAGACATTATGACACTTTCTATGGCAAGAAAAGCGAGGCCAAGCTTAGAGAACTTGAATTAAAAATACAACTGAGAGATTGTTCTACTACTCAAAGAGATAATATTACCATTAGAGATTTAAGTAAGGAATATTTGAAATATCAAAAAGATATTCTTTCTCCTAAAACATATATAAATTATGAATATATACTTCGCTTAGTTATGAAACAGATTGAATATGTCAAATTAAAAGAGTTAAATGTAAAATACTTGAAAATTTCTATCATTATTTAAGGCATAATATCTGCTCGAGGAACAACTCTTATCCCTACTACCATTCAAGGCTATTATTGCATTATCAACAATATGCTTGTTTATGCTATTAAATGTGATTATATAAAAAATAATCCAAATAGCAAAATAGACAAACCTAAAAGAGCAAGAACTAATATACAATTCTATACTCCTGATGAAGTTGAAAAACTTATTTCTGCACTAATGCAAGAACCTATAAAATACCAAGCAATTATAATGTTAGCTCTGGATTTAGATTATAGACGAGGTGAATTAACAGGACTTACTTGGAAAGACATAGACTTTGAAATTCGCAAAGTTGAAATTAATAAAACTACTCAATATGCTTATGGCAAAATTTACGAAAAAGGTACTAAAACAGAACATAGCGAAAGAGTAAATTATATTTCTGATACTACTTTACAGATTCTAAAAAAATATCAAAAAGAACAATTAAGGTAAAGACTTCTACTTAGCTCTAAATAGGAAGATAGCAAAAGAGTTTTTACTACTGAATATAGCGCTGATATACATCCTGATACACCTACTAAAATTTTAGACCAAATTATTAAAAAGCATAATTTAAAAAAATTACATTCCATGTATTACTACATACTAATGTTACTCTTATGATTTCAAAAGGCATACAAACTCAAATAATTAGTAGAAAAGTAGGACATCCAAGTGTTCAAACCACTGATAGAATTTATTCTCACTTCTTTGAAGATGAATTTAAAGATGTAGCTAATGTTATGGAAGAATTTCTTACTGTTAAAACAAATTAAAATAGACGAGATTTTATAAATAATCCCGCCTATTTTTATTTTAATTAATAATTAGAACTCTCTTTATTGATTTAAAACTTTATATTTAGTAAAGTATCATTTTCATTCAATTTAAGCACTATTTTATCTTTTAATGTATCTATATCTGAAATCAAATACTTATTTAATGAAATAATTAACTGTTTATTTCGTTCTTTACTTATTTTTTCCATTTCAAAAAGAATATTTTTTATCTGTCTTCTGTCAATTCCCTCAAAACATGCTGAATCTTCTATTAAAAAATCAACATCAGTATTATAATTAAATATAAGCAAATCAAACAATAAACATTTAACTGCACTTATTCCTTCACCATCATCACCATCAATAGTTAAATCAATCTTTACTGGCATAACTTTATATTTTCTAGAAATGCTAGGAACATTTATAGATAAATATGGATTTCTTTTTTCTTCTCCATATATTCTATTTACTATATTATAAACGAACTCCTTATAATTGTTGATTATTAGTACTGCCTCTTCAAATTCTTTGTATAACTGTGTATATAATATATCAATATCTGATTTAAGCGTTTGGGTGTTACTTATTTGTGCAAGTTTTCCATTAATCTCTGAAATTTTTGAATCTATTTCCATTTTTTCTCTTGTTTTGATATCATATATTTTTATAGCTTCTCTGAACGAATCACTTTCCGAAATAATTTCAGAAAATCTATCAAGTTCTACTTTTAAATCAGTAATATCCATCTTCATTTTTTCATTTTCATTTGTTAAACTTTGAATTTGATTTTTGTATATATCTTTTTTATCTTCAATTAAACATTTATAAAATTCTTCAACTTCAATTAATTTTTTCTTTATCATATCTGGTATTTGTACTTGAGCCTTTTGGTATATCATTTCAACTTCTTTTAGTGATATATTATTTTTTTGTGAGTCTTCTAATATTTCTTTATACTTTCCAATTGCTATATCATTAAGTTTTATTTTTTCTGCAATGCTTTTTATTTTCTGATCTAACTCAGTTCTACTATGTACTATCTCTTCAATATTATCAGATATTTTTAATGTTTTTAGTCTATTATTTAATATATAAAGTTCATCATCAGCTTGCTTCTTCTTCATTTCTAAGTTAAATTCTTCCTTTTGAAGTGTATCTACGTCCTCTTTAAAACTATTTTTAAATTTACCTATTATTTCAATTTCATCTTGATTTTTTTTAATTTTTCTAAATACTTCCTCTATCTTATCTAAATATAATAAATTTAGAATTGTACTATAATCGTCTTTTGTTGCATTTGAAGAAACAGTTGATATTAACCCTTTTCTTTTTTCAAGCATTATTTGTTTTGAAAATTTACTTCTATCTATATTAAAAAACTCTTTATATTTTGTTAAGTTCATTTTTTCAGCATTTACATAGTAATTTTTTGAATTTCCTATAATTAAGTCAATATCGTATTTAATTCCATTATGTTTTACACATGCTTTAACTTTATAATCTTT
Organism: Clostridia bacterium; assembly: GCA_030524345.1. Taxonomy (GTDB): domain Bacteria; phylum Bacillota; class Clostridia; order TANB77; family CAG-465; genus CAG-465. Next base: position 86,707 of record JAUNGP010000006.1, read on the forward strand.
CAAACCACGAATAGCGTCTTTTCCGCTGTTTTTCCCCCCAAAAACAACATTAATTATTTTTAATAATACTGTTTTTCCTATACTATTAGAAGTCTCATTTTCATTATTAGGTTTTTCAACATCTCCAAAAATAATTGACAATCCATTCTCATAAAAATTAACTACTCTTAGTTCCTGTGAATCGGGTGAATATATTTTAACTTGTAATATTTTCATTATAAATCTCCCCTTTTTCTGTATAGTTTAAAACCCCTATAATATTTAAATATATTAAAATTTGTACAAATTTATTGTATGTTATAGAACTTTCTCTTTTTATTTCTAACCATAACTCAATAATATTTGTTTTTTTATTTTTTAACTTTTTCAATACTATTGTACTCATATATAATATACTGTCATTTGGCATAATATATTTGTCTGGTATAATCATTTCTTACTCCTTTTTGAAAATATCACATCTAATAAATACAAATACCACAAAAGTTTCTAAAATAATTGCATATGTGTCTTTCATGGTATCATAAATTAATTCGTCAATTAATTTATTGTATAACTCTTCTCCAAGATATTTTTTTTCAAGTTCTTGATATTTATTTATGATATAATCCTTTAATTTTTCATACTTTTCTGAACTTTCTCCCATTTCCATAGTAAAAGAGATATACTGCTCTATTTTATCTGCTTTTGGAATCAGTTGCAATATATGATCTTTTAGTTTATTCAATTTATTTATATCTATTTTTTTCTCAATTTTTATTCTTGTTAAATCACTACTCTGATATAATATCACATCTTGTGACATCAAATACACAAAATATCCGTCTACAAACTCAAATACATCTGAAACTGAAAAATCATTATTTAATGTTTCTATATCTAAATTATCTGAAATTTTCTTTATTATTTTTTCATCAATAGTTAATAAATATTTTTTTATTTCTTCTGTCGTTATTACTTTTGCTATAAATTCAACATTAAATTCTTCTTTAATCTCATTAATTTTATTTTGTCTTAGTCTATCTGGATCTGCTGGTAAATCTTTATCATGTGTATTTACAATAAGATAAAATTCTTCTATCTTTCTTCCCCATCTTCCATTTCTATATACTTCTGTACATAATCCTGATAAATCTCCATCCAATTTTGAAACAATTTGCTTATTTTGTGATATGTTAGCATCATTAGGCGAATAACAAGCAAAATATATATTTTTTTCAACGATCCATCCATCATTTTTTGCATCTCCGTTTGATGGCTGAACCTTTTCAAAACTTAATCCTATTTCGTCGCATAATACATTTAACAATATCGTAACCTTCTTTTGAAAATTCATTTCTGTACATGCATTAATTGCATTCATAATGTTAGCAATCATTATTCTTTTACTGCTCATATATTCACCTTCCACCTTTTAGAGTAATTTTATCACATTAGAATTCATTTTTCTACAAATAAACAAAATTAACTTATATTTTCTTAACATTATTTTATTCTCGTTTTTTGACTAAAACTTCGCCGCTTTTTTGAGGCAATAAAAAAATCAAGGAACATTGAATCCCTTGATAAATCTGGTTGCGGGGGTAAGACTCGAACTTACGACCTTCGGGTTATGAGCCCGACGAGCTGCCAACTGCT
>JAUNGP010000022.1 GCA_030524345.1 Clostridia bacterium
AGTAGATACAAGTGATATGAACGTATGGATTTATCTAGTAATTTTCCTTGTAGCAATTGTTGGAGTAGTTGTTGGAATATTGATTGTGAAAAATAACAAAAAGAATAGGAAATAAAATAATGATTTAGCTGAGTGGGAAATCTCACTCAGTTTTTTTAATTTTTGTACCTTTTCTTTAATCTTTGCATATTATATATTAGTGATTTGTATGAAGATTTTAAGATATTATTTAAGCAAAAGTGAAATGACAAGAAGAGGCGAAAGAATGGATAGAATTGAAAAAATTGTAATATACAAAACGAAAAGTCAAAGAAGTGCACTGGAATATAGGCTGTATATAGAAAATTTAAAGAAACAAGATGATGTATACTTTTCTGTTCATTATATCATTGACAGAAATGGAAATGTAGTAAATATCATTCCAGAAAGAGAAGTCAGTATACATGATGGGAATGATTTACATATTAACTATATTACAATTTCACTTCTAGTACTTGAAGATGAAAAAGGAGAATTTAGTAAAGAGACAGTAGGCAAACTGCTAGAAAGACTTGTGAAAAAATACCATTTGAATATTGATACTGACGTAATTATAAAAGACACTAATTGAACATAATTAGTGTCTAATCTATTTATAATAAATCACTTAAATGGGTGATATCTCCAGCACCAACTGTCAGAATAATATCTCCAGGCATTGCATTTTCCTTTAAATAATTTGCAATATCTTCAAATTCTGGGATATAGATTGCATTTCCACCATTTCTATTAATTTCTTCTACTAAATCTTTAGAAGAGATGGAGCCATCATCTATTTCACGTGCTGCATATATATCAGCTATAATTGCAAGATCAGCATCATCAAAAGAAGTGGCAAAATCTTGAAGTAATTCTTTTGTTCTAGAATATGTATGTGGTTGAAACACAGCAATAATTCTTTTATGTTCTTTTTGAGCTGCCGCAGAAAGAGTAGCTTTTATTTCTGTTGGATGATGTGCATAATCATCATATACTAAGATATTTTCTCCAATTGATTTTTTAAATTCAAATCTTCTTTTTGCTCCACAAAATTCGTTTAAAGATTTTTGCATAATTTCAAAGTCAATGCCATAAGCATAAGAGGTGGTGATAGCTGCCAATGCATCGTATACATTATGAATTCCAGGAACGGTAAGATAGAATCCATATGACTTTCCTGTATTTTTATTGAATACATCAAATGAATAAAAGCCTTTTATATTACAAGAAACATTTTTAGCATATATAGTAGCAGTAGGATCACTAAGTGAGAATGTAAATACTCTTATTTGGTTTTTTACAAGTTCATCACTGATATCACTTATCACATCATTACAGTTTAAATCATCTTTATTGATGACAAGTATACCATTTTTGGGTAACATTAATATAAATTTTTTGAAGGAAGCTTTGATTTCTTCAATTCCTGAAAAATAGTCTAAGTGGTCTTCATCAATATTTAAAATTGTGGCTGTAGTATGTGGAAAGTTGAGAAAACTATCTACATATTCACAAGATTCTAGTATAAAATATTCTGAATTACCAATCCTATAATTTAAGTTATTTAGTTTTTTAAATTTTCCTCCAATTTGTACATTAGGATCAAGACCTGCATCAATAAAAATAGAAGATAACATAGACGTTGTAGTAGTTTTTCCATGTGTACCACATACACAAATTGGTGTATCATAGCATTTTAGTAAAAGACCTAAGAATTTAGCTCTTTCAAAAGTTGGAATTCCAAGAGCTTTTGCACGTACAAATTCTGGATCATGCTGGTTAATTGCGGATGTATATACGACGATATCTGCATTTTTTACAAGTTCTGCATTGGAACCTATAAAAACAGGTATATTATTTTCTTTTAATATTTCTATCATATCCCCCTCAGATTTATCAGAGCCAGTTACTTCATACCCAGCTTTTTTTAGAACCAAAGCCATGGCACTCATACTAACTCCACCAATTCCGATCATATGTATTTTGTTAATATTTTTTAAACTTTTGAATTTCTTTTCCATATCAAATATCACGTCCTTTTTTCAATTACCTATTATACAAAAAAATAATATAATAGTCAATTATGTTGCATTTATATTAATATATTTATGCTCGCAATTATAATTTTTCTATTGCAAGTTATAAAAAAATGTTATATAATAGCAAAACGGAGGAACTTCTGATGATAATTGATAAAATTGCAGTAATTTTAGTAGCAGTTATACTAACAATTTATTTAGCAGTAATATATATAAAAAAACAAGCAACAGAAAACTTAGTAATTATTTTCTTATTATCATTTTCAATGGGGATATATATTTTGTTTACAATATATAAAACAAGTATCCCTATATATATACACATACCAGTGCTTATATTTGGAGTACTTATTCCATTTATAGTTGTACTCTTACAATATAATAATATTATAGTATCGTCAAAAATATTATATCGTAATGCTAAAAAATTATACAGCAAAGAAAAATACGATTTGGCCATAAAGGAAATTATAAAGTTGATTGATATTGATGAGAAAAAGTCTGAATATTTATATTTGCTTGGAAAGTGTTATGAAAAACAAAATGAATATATATATGCAAGGGATAGTTTTGCCTTAGCTGTCGATATTGATAAAGAAGATTATAAATCATATTATGAACTTGGAAAAGTTTTAGATAAAACGGGAAAACCAGATTCTGCGGCTATTATGTTTGATAAAGCAATCAAGCTTTGTCCTGAAATGTATGAAGCGTATGAAGCTTTTGGAATATGTCTTACAAGTCAAAAGAAATACATTGAAGCAATAAGGGTATATAAAGAGGCATTAAAATATTGTGATGTTTCCTATGAGACTTATTATAATATTGCCGTTTTAGAAATGCAAATAGAAAAATATGATGATGCAGAAAATGATTTTAAAAGAGCAATTGAACTAAATCAAGATTTATATGCCGCACATTATAATCTTGCGAATATAAAATATTTAAAAGGAGAATACGATAGTGCAATAGAAGAATATAAAAAGGTGATATCAACTACTTCTTATAGTGAAAATGCATATTATAAGATTGCAATGATCTATGCGATAAAGAAAGAATATGATAAAGCAATGACAGTTATCGAATATTTGGTAGAATTAAATTCTAAGTATATAGATATCATAAGCGAAGAATTTATTTTTTCATCTATGAGAGAAAGAATTAATAATTATTTATTTACAAGAGCAAAACTCATACAAGAAGAAAAAAATTATATGAAAAAAGAAAAAAGTCCTAGAATTAAAAAAATGTCAAATAGAAAAGTAGAAGAGAAGGAAAATAAAAATAATAAACCAAATATTTTAAACAGTAAATTAAGATAACTATTGCATTTAATTTTTAAATGTTGTATAATAAAGGGGCGATGAATATTGCCCATATATGCCGGAGTGGTGGAATTGGCAGACGCGACAGACTCAAAATCTGTTGGTAGCAATACCGTGTGGGTTCAAGTCCCACCTTCGGTACCAAAATTTGATATATAAAAAAGTTGAGGAGTTGTTCCTCATTTTTTTGTATGTAAAAAGGAGTGGTTTTATGAAAAACTGTAGGAAACCTATTATAGGAATTGTGTCAAAACATTATGCAAGTTATGATTTTAGGAAAATTGATACATTTGTCAGAGATGAAATAAAGCAAGCTATATTGGATAATGGTGGCATAGCAATTGGAATATTACCACCTGAGAAGGGAATTCATTATACAGGAGATGATTGGAAAGACAATTTATCAGCTGATGAAAGAGAAAACTTAATTTCTCAAATAGAATTATGTGATGGAATGGTACTACAGGGGGGACTGGAAACAGATACTTATGAATGTGTTGTGGCAAAATATTGTTATGATAATAATATACCACTTCTTGGAATATGTGCAGGTCAAAATAATATTGTAAGGGCGCTTGGTGGAACGACTTGTAAAATTACCAATCCAGAAAAGCATAATAAATCATTTGATGAATATGTACATAGTATAAAAATTAATAAAGATTCTAAATTTTACAAGATTGTTAATACTGATGAAATGATGGTAAATTCTAGGCACGAAAGAAGGATTCAAAACTCTCCTAGGTTAGATAAAGTAGCTTTTTGTGATGATGGTTATCCAGATGTAGTAGAATCTCCAGATAAAAGATTTTATATTGGTGTTAGATTCCATCCGGAAAGCTTATATTTAAAAGATGAAAAAATGAATCAAATTTTTATAGAATTTTTGAACTGTTGCAAGATAAAGTAAGATAAAAATATATGGAGAAAGAAAACTTTGTCTTTTTTCTATTTGATATCATTATATTGAAAAGATGAAAAATATATTGTAGAATAGATGAAGAGTAGGGGTGATTAAGGTGCAAGAAATAGAGATAAAATTTAAAATTGAAAATGTAGAGCATGTAAAAGAAAAATTAAGAAGTGCTGGTTGTCAGTTATCTGAAGAACTACATCAAAAAGATACAGTGTTTGTTAGTGACCTAAGTGATACAAAAAGTGATGAAGGAAAAATATTTACTAGAATACGTAGTGTAAATGGAGTAAATGAATTAAATCTAAAAAAACAGTCAAAAGATTTGATAAATTCTAAAGAAATAGAATTTGAAGTAAGTGATTATGATAAAGTATATGACTTTTTAAATACCTTAGGTCTAAAAAAATGGGTAACCGTTGAAAAGATAAGAGTAACAGGAGTATATCAAGGATTTAATATTTGTATTGATAATGTAAAATATCTTGGTAATTTTATTGAAATAGAGATGGTTACAGAAGATGAAAATATAAAACTTTATGAGGAAAAAATATTGGAAATTGCATTAGAACTTGGTATCGATATTAATCATAGAGTTAATAGTCACTATGATACGATGTTAAATGAGTTAAATCATTAAATAGGTACAAATCATATTGTACCTATTTTTTTCGACAAGTTTCGACAAAATTACATAAAATCTTTTGGTATACTATTTTAGAAAAGAATCTGCATAAGACTTATGTCTTTTGAAGTTTAGATTTCTTTTCTTTAGCGCTTGTCTATGCACCAAATAGGCAAGTGCTTTTTGTATAATATTAGTCATTTATATCACCTCCGCTTTTTTATTATAACAAATAAAAAAGTATATTGTAAAATTTTTTTATGTATGATATCATCTTTTTAATTGAAAGGAAAATCTATTTTGATTAAAAGGAGATGGTTTTATGGAAAAAACAATTGATTTGCATGTTCATAGTCTTTTTTCAGATGGAAAGAAGAATATCAGTGAGATGATTCAAATTGCAAGAGATAATAATGTGGGATATCTGTCTTTTACAGAACATTATAATATGTCTGCATACAATGTTGCCAAAAAGATAGCACCATCAGATATTGAAATCATACCAGGTATTGAAGTTGGAACCGATATTACTAGTCTTGGACTCACTGGAAAAAATCATAAATGTCATATTCTTGTATACTATCCCAGTACTAAAATTTGCATTATGCTTGATAAGTATGAAGAAAATAGGGAAGTAGCTATACGGAAAATTTTAGAACTTTTAAATAAAAAAGAAAATGTAAAAGTTTCCTATTCTCAAGTTGCTAAATATGCAAGAAATTCAAACCATATTACTAGATTTGATGTTGCAATTACACTTGCAAAGCTTGGTCTTTCACAAGATCCAATCACAGCATATGGTGAATATTTAGATTTTAATTCGAAGTGTTATGTTTCAAGACATAAGGAAACACCAACCAATCTAATACGATATGTAAAAAAAGTTGGTGGCGTTACAGTACTAGCGCATCCAAAGAGTATGAGTTTGTCGATAGAAAATGAATATTCCTTTATCAAAATGCTAGTTAATGCCGGGCTAGATGGAATAGAAGTCTATAATCCACATAATGATGATATTCGGAGAACTAGATATTTAGGATACTGTAATGAGTTTGAATTGATTCCAACAGTCGGTTCAGATTACCACGGGCTTCCTTCAAGACCTGAGGAAATAGGAAAAGGAATCAACAATAATTTAAATATTACAGATATAACGATTATTGAAAGAATTAAAAAAAGAGCAGGGGTAAAATATTAACTAAGACTCTAAGTGTTAACAAAACAGCACTTAGAGTCTTTTCTATTTTATTGATTTAAAAACTGCAATTATCATAGACAGAAATCTTTATTTTTTTCATTTTTTATGATATAATTCTTTCACATTAGAAAGACAGGTGAGAAAATGGGAAAACTAAGAGTTGTATATAGTAAATCTAAAGAAGCAATCTATTTATCACACTTAGATATGATAAGAGTTTTTGAGACTTCTCTTGCAAGGGCAAATATTTTAATAGAGCATACCAACGGTTATAATCCAAGGCCTGAACTTGTTTTTGCGCATCCTTTATCTGTAGGAATTGAAAGTACGGGAGAAATATTTGAGGTGAATTTAGTTGAAAAATTAGAGATCCCTTATTTTATACGTGAATTAAATAAAGTTTTGCCTAGTGGAATTACTGTTTTATCTGCAGAATATGTTAATGATGATGAAAAAAATATCATGTCAAGAGTATATGCTGCTACATATATCGTTGATTTGATATATCCTGAAGATAAAATGGAAGCATTAAATAAAAGAGAAATTGAAGATCTAAAGGAAGATTATAAAAAGAAAATGGATGAATATCTATCTCAAGATAATATATTAGTATTAAAAAAGTCCAAAGATAGAATGGAAAGAATTGATATAAGACCACAAATTATTGTATATGATTTTACGCTTGATAGGGGATTAGAAATTACAGTTGCTACTGGTTCTAGAGAAAATTTAAAACCAGACACTATCATGGCAGGCTATATAGAATATATCAATGAAGACATTAAGTATAATGTAAAACGAACAAAAATTTTGTATGATTAAATCAATTTTTGGGTTATGGTAAACAAACTATTGACATTAAATTTTTATAGTATATAATATAATTGACATACAAGGAAGGCGGTGTAGAAAGATGCAAATAACTGATATAAGAGTTAGAAAAGAAAGTTCTCGTGGTAAGATGAAGGCTAAAATTGATATAACAATTGATGATGCATTTGTTATACATGATGTAAAGGTTATCGAAACTGAAAAAGGTACATTTATTGCAATGCCTAGCAAAAAACTTCCAAATGGAGAGTTTAAAGATGTAGCTCATCCAATTAATACGGAGACAAGAGAAATGTTACAAAAAGCTATTTTAGAAAAATACAATGAGACTGAGGACGCTGAGTAATATTTTATGTAGAATAAATTGAAAGAAGATAAATTTCATTTATCTTCTTTTTTTCTGCAATGAAAATACACCCTATTTCTTTTATATGATAGCAATAATTATCACTGTAAGTGTTAAAAAGTAGACTTATTGTTTATATAACTTTTATAAGAAGTCATTACAATTTTCATCAAAATAATGTATATTTTAAATACTATAATGTATTTTTACATTATGGTTATCTTTCGTAGTACAAAAGAAAGAATAGTAAGTAATAGATAGAAGTAAAAAAGTATGATAATGTAAATAAAAATAATATTAATGGTATTTATATTGCTAAATACATAATTGATTAATCAGATTATGTGCACACACACATTTAGTTTTATAAATTGTATAATGTTCTATCTATTATTACTATTTATTTATCAGTATTTTAAAAAATAATATTGTATAATACTAGATGTTATGATAAAATCGTTTTAGGTGATATATATGAAAGAAAAAAGAAATGTAGGAAAAAAAATTGCATATTGCATTGGTTTGATTGCAATTATATTATCAGGAATTGTTATATATAATTATAATATGTATAGTAATACGAATGATCTAGAAATTGAAAACTATATCTATTTAGAACCGGAAGTAAACTTTGTAGATAATTTGACTTTGAAACAAGGAGAACAAGTAAAAGTCTTAGATCTTGTCAAAAATGCTTCTAATTGCGTCATATTAGATAAAGATGAATATGTAGATACATCTAGTGTTGGAATAAAAGATTGTACTTTAAAAGTTACAGATGATGCGGGAATTATAAAAGATGTAAATTTTAAAGTAAATATTATTGAATAGGTAATTTTATTACCTATTTTTCTTTTTCTATGGTATAATGAAAAATAGTGAGGTAAATAATATGTATTATGATGAACATGTAAGAGAAATTGTATCCAAAATTCCGTTTGATCCAGGAATTTATATGATGAAAGATGAAAATGGAACAATTATATATGTTGGAAAAGCAATATCTCTAAGAAAGAGAGTTAGACAATATTTCCAAAAGACAAATAAATCGGCAAGAATTGAGAAAATGGCGTCTCTTGTAAGAGATATTTCATATATTGTAACGAAAAACGAAGTAGAAGCTTTGGTCCTAGAGTGCAATTATATCAAAGAGCATAATCCCAAATTTAATGTCATGTTAAAAGATGATAAAACTTATCCATATATTAAAATTACTGTGAAAGATAAATATCCAATTATCTATGTTACAAGAACGTATAAAAAAGATGGTTCCCTTTATTTTGGCCCATATACCAATGTTGGGGCTATGCGTGAAGTGTTAAGAATGGTAAAAGAAATATTTCCAGTGAAAAGATGTAGATACAATCTAGAAAAAAAGAAAATAACAAGTCCGTGTTTGTATTATCATATAGGAAGATGTTTAGGTCCTTGCATCAATGATGTAAATTTGAATGATTACAAAAATATGATAGATCAAGTAGCACTTTTTTTACAAGGAAAAACAAAGCAGATAAAAGAAATCATTGAAAAACAGATTGAAGAATGTATTGAAAAACTGGAATTTGAAAAAGCTGCAGTATTAAAACAAAGGCTGGATGATATTGATAAAATTAGTGATAGACAAACAGTAGCAAATCTAAACGAAAATAGCACAGATATATTTGGATATGTATTAAATGATAATGCATTACATGTACAAGTATTTAAAATTCGAAACTATAAAGTGGTGTTGCATGATAATGTTGAAATAAAAGATGTTGCAAAAGAAGAAGTAGAAGAATCTATTAGTCAAATTATTTCTAGATATTATTTAGAAAGAGAAGATATACCAAAGAAAGTATATGTAAGGCTTGAGGAAGAAAATATAGAACTATTAAATCATTTTTTTGAAACAAAAAAATTAAAAATTAATGTATTCTGTCCAAAAAAAGGTGAAAAATTAAATTTGATTAAAATGGTGGAAAATAATATCCATATTAATTTAGAAGATAGAAAAAATAATGCTTTAGAAGACTTGTCAAATCTTCTTGAATTTAGTGATACAGTTGATTCAATAGAGTGCTATGATATCTCAAACTTAAGAAATGAATATATAGTTGGATGTATGATTAGGTTTGAAAATGGAAAACTAAATAAAAAAATGTATCGAAAATTTAAAATAAAAAGTACGATGACACAAGACGATCCAAAATGTATGTATGAGGTATTAACTAGAAGATTAAGACATGCTAAAGATTGGCCACTTCCAGATGTGATGTTAATCGATGGTGGTAAGACACAATTAGGAGCAGTAAAAAAAGCAATGGATGATATAGGCGAACATACCAATTTTTATGGAATGGTCAAAAATGATAATCATAGAACAAGAGGATTGATGGATGAAAGCGGTGAAGAATTTGATTTAAGTAATTCAAAAAGTATATTAAAATTTTTAACATTTCTACAAGATGAAGTTCATAGATTTACAATTACCTACCATAGATCACTTAGAGATACTGTAAAACTTAGAGATGGTAAAGTTTATAAAAAATAAGGAAAACAAAAATTACCAATTATAATTTTGATATGATCAATCATAATAATATTAGGAGATGATAAAAATGTCAAAAGAAAAGAAAAAAATTAGTCCTAAAATAGAATGCAATGTAGTAGATTGTGTCCATAATTGTGTTGAGAACTCAACTTGCAGATTAGATACGATAAGAGTTTGTAATTGTACTGGAGATAAATATGCAAAAGAGGAAGATGGAACTGCTTGTTCCTCATATAATTATGCTGGTGATTTAAATGAAGAAGGCGTCAGTGGAAGAGACTAATGTTACATTCTAACCTATGATAATAGGTAAAACTAGATATGGTATTGCCCTGTCTAGTTTTTTTGATTTCGTGGTATTGCAAACGTTACTAAATTAGCATATAATATATGAAAATGCGAAAGGTGGAAAATAATATGGAGAACTTGAAATTAAAAGAGTTTAAAGAAAATATAAAAGGAAAAAAGGTTGCAATTATTGGAATTGGAACAAGTAATATTCCAGCAATTAAGTACTTATCTCAATTAGGTGCTAGAGTGGTAGCAAAGGACAAAAATGAAAATGCGCTACTAAATCATGAGGAACTAAAAGTTTTTGAAAATGTAGAATTTGAACTTGGAGAAAAATATTTAGAGAATTTAGATCAATTTGATTATATTTTAAGAGCACCTGGTGTAAAACCATTTTTGCCAGAAATCGAAGAGGCAGAAAAATCAGGTGTCATTTTGACGTCTGAAATAGAACTTTTATTTGCGCTTGCTCCTTGTAAAATAATAGGAGTGACAGGTAGTGCCGGTAAAACGACAACTGTAACCTTGATTCATGAAATATTAAAGAGAGCAGGATACAAAGTCTGGCTTGGAGGCAATATTGGAAATTCATTATTTGATCAATTAGATGAAATGCGTGAGGATGACTTAATTGTATTAGAACTTAGTAGTTTTCAACTTATGACTATGAAACAAAGTCCACAAGTGGCACTCATTACTAGTATATATGAAGATCATCTAGATTATCATAGGAGCTTTGAAGAATATATAGAAGCAAAAACAAATATATTTATGCATCAAAAGCAAGATGACATTTTTGTAGTCAATTTAGATGATAAGTTTTGTGAGAAATTCTTAAAAGAAATGGAAGAAAATCATATTCAGAGTAAAATTTTAGCATTTTCTACGAAAAAAACTTGTAAAAACGGTGCTTATTATAAAGATAATAAAATATATATTAGTATAGAGGGAAATCAAATAGAAGTAATTGATGTATCCAAGATACATTTAATAGGAGAAAAGAATTATGCTAATATATGTAGTGCAATATGTTGTATTTTAGAGTTTGTAAATGTTGATATAATTGCCAAAACTTTAGTAGAATTTAAGGGGGTAGAACATAGGCTTGAGTATGTGGATACAAAAAATGGAGTAAAATATTATAACGATTCCATTTCTACTACTCCAGGAAAGGCGATGGCAGCCTTTACTTCATTTGATCAGAAAATTATTCTTATTGCCGGTGGTTCAGATAAAAATTTGGATTATACACCTGTCGGTAGTAATATTTTGCACTGTGCTAAGATATTAATTCTTCTTGGGAATACGAGCAAAAAAATTAAAGAGGCAGTTATTCATTGTAAGGAGTATAGAGAAAATGAATTAAAAATTTATGAGGTAAGTTCTATGAAAGAAGCGGTAAATCTAGCAAAAGAAGTTGCAATAAGAGGTGATATTGTAGTCATGTCTCCAGCTTCTGCATCATTTGATTTGTATAAGAACTATAAAGAGAGAGGAAAAGACTTTAAAAACCTAGTAAATACACTATAAATTTCAAATATGAATTGACAAAAGGGTTAAGATGTTGTAATATTTTAGTATAAGTGATAAAAGAAGGGAATGAGTTTATATATGAAGAATATTTTTAAAACATTTTTAAACATATTCATAAAGCCTGTAACCACTACAGATAAAGAAGTTGAAACAGCTACTCTAAAATTTGGCTTTATTCATGCGGCTATTATAACAGCTGTATTTGCAATTTGTAGTTTTATCTCAACAGTAATTAGTCAATTATTTGTTAAAAGATATGATTATTCGTTGGGAAAAAGAGTAACAAAAATTGCTTTTGATAATTTAAAGATTTTAGAGCTTGCTGGTAGTTTATTTGGAACAATTATTTTAATATTTGGGTTTATTGTAGCTTTTGCAGGAATTATGTTACTAATAGCTAAAATATTGAAAACAAAAACAACATTTGCAAAAACTTTAAAAATTTCAACCTTTGCAATGACACCTTATATGGTAGCTACATTGTTATCTTTAATATTTGCATGGTTCTCCCCAATTGGAACAACACTTACTGCTATTGCCAAAGTATATTTTGTATTGATTGCAGTATTATCATTTGTTAAAATATTGGGAGAAGAAAATAAAGATAAATTAGCTTTATGCTATATCATTTTAATTGGAGGATTTACTTTAATTATTAGTGTTGGAACTTTTATACTATCATTAATAGGAAGTAACATACTTAGTTCCATTGGATTATAAAATTTAATTTGTAAAAAATTATTAATAGAATTGTTAGAGTATGAATATGTGTGAGAAATCACACATATTTTTTGCTCAGAAAAAGAGGGGCATGGAAGAAAATATCAGATGTAGAAAGTTTTTGGTAGTTGAAGAGTGAGTTATTGTATAATCCTTTGATAGATATTAAAAATTGCGATATGATAGAAGAAATTAAAAATTATAATTGTAATAATAAATTATTAGGATATCTAATACCTATGTAATTTAAACCAAAACAGTTAAAAAAGTAGAAAGTGCTGCAGTCATAACTGTAACACTTTCCTAGGGGCTCTTTTAATTTACTGTCTATTTTTTTGAGAAAAGTTCAGATTTACCCCTCTAATTCACGTGACAGCTCTGAATATGTCTTGCTGGCAATAATGCCATTAAGATCAAACTCGGAAAATACATAATTTACTTCCAGGCGAAGGTCATAGATTTTGTCCTGTAACTCTTGACCAGTGTAAGTCGCTTTTAAATACAAAAGAGCTACTTCTACATATCGCATCATAGCGACTTCTGTAATATTAACATCCCTAAATCTTAATGCACTGTCCATGGCCTGATCAGAATTAAGTGTTCCTTCATAAATATTTAACATATTATCCTCCTTTTTGCCATCACTAAATAAATAACTTGAGTATCACTATGACACTCTACTAAGCTATCCAATTGTATGGCTTCCTATAATTTTTTCATACTTATATTATATCATAAATTACATAAAATCACAAATTTGTAAATTAGTATCAAATTTTCTTGACAAAATGTAGATGGTAGTGTATAATACATGTAAAGTTTTTAAGCTTTACATATTAAAAGGTGATAATATGATGGAGAAGAATGTTAAAATGACGTTATTATATGATATATATGGGAAATTATTGACCAATAGACAACAAGAAATTTTTACAGAATATTATTTGTATAATTTGTCTTTAAGAGAAATAGCAGAAAACAGAAACATATCATATCAAGCTGTAAGAGATAGTGTAAAATCAAGTGAGAATATGCTTGAAAACTTTGAAGAAAAAATTCATATGTTTGATTTATTAGAAAGAATAGATAAAGCATATAATTTATGTGATTCTAAAGATTTGAATGAGAAAAGAAATGAAATAAAAAAACTTTTGAAAGATGAGGATGATATAGATGTTTGATAGTTTATCTGATAAGTTACAAAATGTAATGAAAAAACTAAAAGGTCAAACTAGAATTAGTGAAAAAGAATTAAAAGAAATGCTTCGTGAGGTAAAACTTGCATTACTTGAAGCTGATGTAAACTACAAAGTGGTAAAAGAGTTTATTACTTCCATTGAGTCAAAGGCTTTGGGTGAAGAAGTAATGAAAAGTTTAACACCTGGTCAACAAATTGTAAAAATAGTAAAAGATGAATTGGTGGAACTTCTTGGAAGTTCAGAATCTAAGCTTAACATTTCTTCTAATCCACCAACTGTTATTATGCTAGTGGGTCTTCAAGGTAGTGGTAAGACAACACTTTGTGGAAAGCTTAGTAATTACCTTAGAAAACAAGGTAAAAAACCTATTATGATTGCATGTGATGTATATAGACCTGCCGCTGTAAAACAGCTTGAAACTATAGGAAAAAGCTTAAATATTGATGTATATAGCGAACCAGATTCTAAAAATGTTGTAGAGATTGCAACAAATGGAATTAAGAAAGCAAAATCTAAACTTTGTGATGTAGTGATTGTTGATACTGCTGGCCGTTTACAAATCGATGAAAGACTAATGGACGAGTTAGTAGACTTAAAGAAAGCAATTAGACCACATGAGATTATGCTTGTTATCGATGCTATGACAGGTCAAGAAGCCGTAAATGTTGCATCTACATTCAATGAGAAGCTTGGAATTGATTCTATCACAATGTCAAAACTTGATTCTGATTCTCGTGGTGGTGCTGCATTATCAGTAAAAAGTATTACGAAAAAGCCAATTAAATTTGCATCAGTTGGTGAAAAATTAAGTGATTTAGAACCTTTTTATCCAGATAGGATTGCATCAAGAATTCTTGGAATGGGAGATGTATTATCTATCATTGATAAAGCAGAAGAAGCTTTTGATGAAGAACAAGCGATCGAACTTGAAAAGAAGATTAGAAAAAGTGAGTTTACTTTAGATGATTACTTAGCTCAAATGAAGAAAATAAGGAAGATGGGATCATTTAAACAGATTCTTGCCATGCTTCCTGGAATTCCAAAAGAGATCAGAGATGCTGAAATTGATGAAAGACAATTGCTACGAATTGATGCTATCATTACTTCTATGACCAAGGAGGAGAGAAGAAATCCTAAAATATTAAATGGCTCTAGAAGACTTAGAATAGCCAAAGGTAGTGGAAATAAAGTACAAGATGTAAATAGATTTATGGAACAATTTGAACAAATGCAAAAAATGATGAAATCTATGATGTCTGGTAAAGGCAAATTCGGTAAAATGAAAATGCCAAAATTTTAATATAGTAAAAATGATATTATATAGATTTGCAAGGAGGTGAAACTACATGGTAAAAATAAGACTTAGACGTGATGGCGCTAAAAAAGCTCCATATTATACAATAGTTGTTGCTGATTCAAGATATCCAGCTGATGGTAGATTTATTGAAAAAGTTGGTACATACAATCCAATGGTTGAGCCTGCTGAATTAAAAATAGATACTGATAAGGTAGCTGAGTGGATCAAAAAGGGTGCAAAGCCTACAACTACTGCTTTAGCACTTATCAAAAAAGCAGGAATGGATTTATAGGAGGATTAAGAAATGTATAAAGATTTATTAGAATACATCGTAAAAAATCTTGTAACTTCTCCAGAGCAAGTTGAAATTACTGAGTCTCAAAATGATTCAAGACTTGTTTTAAAAGTAAAAGTAGCAAAGGAAGATATGGGTAGAGTTATTGGAAAAGAAGGTAGAATTATTCGTTCTATTCGAGAAATAATATACGCATATGCTATGAAAGATTCTAAGAAAGTTTCTGTAGATGTTGAAGAAACAAAAACAGAGGAGAATGGCTAATATTATGAATAGTATTTTAATAGGAAAAATTGTAAATATTCATGGTATCAAGGGTGAAGTTAAGATTTATCCATATACAGATGATATAGAAAATTTAGCTAAAACTAAAGTAATATATCTGGATAAAGCATTAGAAAAAAAATGTGATATTACTTGCAGAGTTCAGAAAAATATGCTTCTTGTTAAGATAAAAGGAATTGATACTGTAGAACAAGCAGAAACACTAAGAGATAAAGAAGTATATATTTCAAGAGATAGTTTAGAGGAACTTGAAGAAGATAGCTACTATATTGAAGATTTATTAAATTTAGATGTAGTAGATATGAATGGCAATGATATTGGTATTTTAAAATATATTTTTAATACTGGTGCAAATGATGTATATGAAATTGAAACAAAAGAACATGGTCGTATCTATTTGCCTGCTATTAGGCAAGTAATCAAAAAAGTGGATATTGAAAATAAAAAGATCTATGTTGAGATCATGAAAGGATTAATATGACGAAGTTTATCGTGCTTACACTTTTTACCAATATGTTTGAAGAATTTGTAAATACTAGTATTATCAAACGTGCAATTGAAAAAGAAATTGTTTCTATTGAAGTTGTTGATATTAGAACATTTTCAGAGGATAAACATAGAAGAGTAGATTTTCCACCATATGGTGGTGGAAGTGGAATGGTTATGTCATGTGAACCATTAAGTAAAGCTATTGATGATTCAATCAAAAAGCTAGAAAAAGATCAAAAGAAGATAAAAATAATATATTTATCACCAAGAGGGGTATTATTAAATTATAATTTGAGTAAAAAATTAGCTGAATCTGAGTCCAATTATATATTGATTTGTGGACATTATGAGGGAATTGATGAAAGAATTATAGAGGAATACCATATAGAGGAAATATCAATTGGAGATTATGTATTAACTGGAGGAGAGCTTGCAAGCGAAGTCCTTATGGATTCTGTAATAAGACTTATGCCAGGTGTTTTATCTGAGGGATCTCTTAATGAAGAATCTCATACTAATCAATTATTAGAATATCCACAATATACAAAGCCAAGTGAATTTCGTGGAAGAAAAGTACCTGAAGTATTACTTTCGCGGTCATCATAAAAATATATGTGAATATAGACATAATGAAGCTATTAGAATTACAAAAAAATATAGACCTGATTTATTAGAAAAAGAAATTGAAAAATAACATTTAATATAAACTAGGTAAGGAGGGAAACTAAAATGGATATCATAAAAGCAATAGAAGAAGAGTATAAAAAAGAGAACGTTGGAAAATTTAATATTGGTGATACAGTAGATGTACACGTAAAAATTAAAGAAGGTAACAGAGAAAGAATTCAGATCTTTACTGGTACTGTTATAAAACGTCAAAATGCTGGTCTTAATGAAACATTTACTGTAAGAAAAATATCTTATGGTGTAGGTGTTGAAAGAACTTTCCCTGTTCATTCACCAAAGATTGCAAAAATCGAGGTTAAAAGAGAAGGTAAAGTTAGACGTGCTAAATTATACTATCTAAGAGATAGAGTTGGTAAAGCAGCTAAGACTAAAGAAAAATAATATTATTTTATATAGGACATTTCAAATTACTAAGGACGTTTGAAATGTCTATTTTTTAATCATTGTATAAGTATAAATCCTAGCAAATGAATTTGACTAGGATTATTTTTATATTTCAAAAGTAAATGGAATATTTTTTAGTATTATTCTTGAAAAAAGAAAGAATATATGTTAGCATAAGTATGTAATCAAAAGATTACAGGAGGAAAAATTATGGTAACTAAAGTGCATAAAATAGTGATTGAACTACACACACACACACACACACACAACGTAGTTCTATAAATAATCAAAAAGTAGATTATAGGGATCATTCTGTCCTTTTTTTTAATATAAGCTGATATTGGTTTAAAAACCAGTACCAGCTCTTTTTACGTCTATATATGCATTAATAGTTATTTAATTTTGTCAAAAGATCATTAAAAAAGAAATGAAAGTAATAATATAGTAGTCAATAAGAACTGTAAAATTACACGCACTATAAGTAAAAATCTAGGAGGTAAAAATGGAAAGTAAAGAAAAAATTCAAAAGAAAGGAAAGAGAAATATATCGATACTTACTATATTTTTGTGGATTGCATTAATTGTAGTAATGATAGTAATAACAGCTGCAGGGATCAAGAAAGGTAATGCCTTAGAAAATAGTAGAACCATAACATTAAAAATAGATTTTAGTATGCTATTAAATGATCAGGGAATCACTGATCCAGAAGAAATTAAATCAAATTTAGAAGGAACTAGTGAAATCGTATATTCATTTAAAACGAATAATGTAACTAGTGAATCAGATATTCTACAAACCACAACAAGATATATTGGTTTAGAGGAAGAAACAATAGGAATATATGAAATAGATGTACCGGAGGAAGCAAAATATGTTGGTCTCATGATACCCACTTTTCAGATACCAGAATATCAAATTGTGAATGATTCTAAAATACCAGAATTAATTTATTTTGAATCACATGGTGCAATATATAGTCAAGAGTTATACGAAGGTAACAGTGAGTATTCTTTGACAGTACAAAGAATAGAAGCAGTAACCATGAAATTAGATGTCAGTGAAATAAAAGATTTTGATATGAGTTCAATAGGCGTAATTTCAAATGATTGTTTCTTATCATCTCCAACACTAGTAGAAAAAAGTGAGGAAATGGTAGTGCTAAATATATATCCAATTTCCGGAAGAAATTTTGAGATATTATTTGGAAATTATAAGGCGTTAGAGAATAATCAAGAATTAGGATTAAAAGAACTATTTGAAAATTATTATTATTATAAGGATATCAAAAAAAATGAGATTCAGTCAGAATATCAGTTTAAACTAATTGAAATGGAAAAAGTAATAGAAATAAGATTAAATGTAGTAGGAGAAATGACAGAAGAATATGATAGCCTTTTAAAAGGGTTGGTATTAAATGGAGTTTATGTAGATAGCGATGTGGAAATCCCATTTGACAGAAAAGTAGGAAATACCTATATATATCAATTCATTAGGAATAATCCAGATGATAAAAATACGTGGTTTGAAGTATGGACTGAACTATACGTAGATGAAATAACCGTGGGATTCTTTTCAGACGAGCAGGGAGGAGAAAGTACAAATGGCTTTTCTGAAAGAATAACATTAGGGGAAAATTATTCTATTATTAAGAAACAAATAGAATTTTTAAAAGATCATACAGATAAGACTTACGTGACAAATCAAGTAAAGTGGGTAGATAAAGAAAAAGGAATCGCTCAAATAGATTTAGGCCATAATGCATATTATCTTATAGAGGCATCCATCAATATTGGAAATGAATTTTTGTATTATAACAAACTGTCAGATGAGTTTGAGTTATCACCTGAATATGAATTAGATAGTGAATGGGAGATCGTAGATAGCTTTGGCAGTACAGAGGATGAAATATTAAGTAAGATAAATGAATATTTTGTGAAAGGTAAAAAATATTTATATGTAAAAGATGATAACCTTATTTACTGGTTTGAAGGAAAAGTAACCAGTTCAAATAGTATTAGTAGGCCTATTAATGTAAGATATAAAGATTATGAAAAGTTGCAAGATAAAACCGTTTTGCAAGTAAATCATAAATCCGTTGGTCTTTTTGGGAGAAATTATTATAAGAATGTAGATTATTATCACGATATGGTAGAAAGTTTTTATATAAATGATGTGTATCATATTAAAACACCAACCTTAATATTTAATCATACGAAAGAGGGAATTATAAAGATTGACAAAGAAGTTAAAAATGAAATAGGAACTCATACATATTATGTAGGAGTATTTACAGATAATATAAGTACCAAAACAGATAGAATATATAATATCAACACAGTAGATGGAAAGGGAAGTACTACAATAGAGGTAGGTCAATTTGCAAATCATAATACCTATTACATCTATGAGACGGATGTAGAAGGAAATAAAATATCTGATGTAAACTATAGCAAAAATAAAATAGAATTTAATGATTATATAAGAGATACAAAAATTACAACAGATAATACGGTAATATCATCTATGAAGTCAGATACATATGCAGAAGAAGAGGGACAAGATTCTGATCGATTTGGCTGGATATTTATATCCGATATAGAAAAATCAGTAGGAACTGGTGAAGTTGATTATGTTGATAATGTACTAAGTGTCAATGATATATATCAAGACAATATTTTAATCACATCAGAAATGATACAATATAAAGTAATATATGAACCTGAAGAAGGTGGAAATATTGAAGGTGACAAGGAAGAAATTGTAAGTCCAGGAGAAACACCAAAAAGGGTACCAATACCCAAACCGGATGAGAGATATGAATTTGTAAGATGGGAAATAGAAAAAAATGGAGAAAGGGTAGAGGTAAATCCAAGTGAATATGAGATAATAGAGGATACTATATTTTATGCAATATTTGAGAAAGTAGCTGTAGATATTGATACATCAGATATGAATTTTGGAGTATATGTAGGTATTTCCCTTGTAGCAATTGTTGGAATAATTAGTATTATATTTTTTGTATGGAAAAATAAAAGGAAAGAAAAAGTGAATTCATAGCAGTGTAAAATGAAAGTATTAGTTTTATTTAATACTTTCATTTTTCTATATTTAGGAGTCATTTAGGCAACATATATTAACTCTAGAATAGTGATTGTCGATTTTGCTAATAAAATAGTTAGAACCATTTTCAAATGTAGGGGGAATTGGAATATTTAAAAACTTAATAAATAGGAAAATTCCACCTTTTGGGTGATGTATTATGATATTGTCTTTGTATTTATTTTTTAAATCATATTCTGTATTTTTAAGTAATTGTTGATATTTTGCAATTTTTAAATTAATTTCTGCTTGTAAGTCATTATTTTCTAGGTAGTCTAATATAACATATTGGTTAAATAGTGAGGTGCACAAATCATAACTTTCCTTATATTGATATAACTCATTTATTACAGAAGATTCTGCAATAATATATCCAACATTGATAGAAGGACTAATTAATTTTGAAAAAGTACCTAAATAAATGATGTTTTTACCATTGTTTAGTTTGTATAGACTGTCATATTTTTGATTTGTAAAATTGAGCATAGAGTATGGATCATCTTCAATAACCGTTATATGATACTGATTGATGATACTTAAAAATGCCAATCGATTCTCATATTCCCAAGCATATCCAGTGGGATTATTAAATGTGGGAACTACATAGATTAGCTTAGGATCATTTTGTATAATAGCTTTCTTTAGAGCCTGAATATCAATGCCATCTTCTGATATATTAATTCCAATCATATGAATACTTTTGTTTCTAAATATTTTGATGGTACCAGAATAAGTTGGTTGTTCTATTAATATCGTGTCACCTTGATGTAAAAGTATATCACTAACTAAATTAATAGATTGTTGCGAACCTGTTGTTATTAGTATATTACTGGCTGAAATCTTAAAATTCCATAGTTTGTTTATCAGTTTAGATATTTCAATTCGTAGTTCTTTGATTCCTTTTGGAGAAGCATAATGATTATACTTTTTGGTATTGATCACCCTTTGAATACTTTCTTTTATTTTTTTTTCATTAATAATATTGTTATTTCCTGAAGATAGATTTTCCATATTATTTCCTCCTACAGATATAAATTGATGTTTTGCCATCTGTTTGTTTTGTAACATCAAAATAGGGAGACAAGATTTTATGATATGTAGATTCATCAATATAGTCAAATATAGTAAAATATGGTTCATATCCTTCCATAATTTGGATATGATATACTTTATCATCTATTAAATAAGATATTTCAATATATTTTTTATTTTCTATTGTATATTCTTTGATCATGGGCTTTATATTTGGCTTATTTGAGAATGTATTAAATATAAATAAGGAACCATTTTTAAAAAGATTGGAAAAATCTTTCATATTTATATCCAATAGCCAATAGTTGATTGCCTGTTGACAAAACACTTTATCGTATTTTATACTAGATTGTTTTACAAAATCTTGAATTGATATATTATATACCGTAATTCCTAAATCTTGTAAATTTTCTGGTATCATATCTTTTTCCTGGTCAAGGTAGGATACGTTTTGACTGTATTTTAGTAATTCCTTGGAAAGTCTTGCATTTCCACCACATATATCTAAGACAGTATCACTATCTTCAATATGAGCTAAACTGATTAAATCAGTTACATCTCTTTTAAAAAATCTTTTATATATTTTCTCATATGTAGTATATTTTGGATATTTTGTTTCCATTTTCTATTACTCCTTTCATAACCTCTTTCCATTTTTATCAAATAATAAAAAGAAACCATGCTGGGAAATATTAAAAGAGGTATTATTTTTGCGAAAGCTATCCCTTATAGTACCAGGGAATGCATATTCGTCATATGGTAAAGCATTGTTATAATCATGCAGATGTACAATTGCTTTTACCCTTTTGTTTTCAAATAGATGATTTAGTAGGGGAGCATTTAATGTGGCTTTTTTCCCGTTGACATTTACAATATGATTGTTATCATCTACAGAGATTACCAGTGTAAATTCATTAAGACTTTTTTTCCCACGAATGGTAGTGATAAAAGAATCATTTTTTGTTCTTACTGCAATGCAACCAAATAAATACTCATTTCCATATTGCTTTGTCATGGATGCTTTATATTGATCTAAGTAATTCTTAAAAATTTTAAGATCACTTTCTAAATAATTTTCTTTTTGGATATTTTTAGGCCATATCATTGTTTTGTAATAAATGTCATCGTTTGCTAGGCTTATGAAATGATTTAGATCATCTATTTGGAAAAAGCTTCTTTCTTTTGTTAAAATGTAATTTTGATTTTCTTTTTTTAAGATGAAAAAGTTTAATCTAGTTATTAATAAATCAGCATATAATTTATCAATAGTAGTATCATGGATATCATTTATATGTATTTCATTGTATTTGATCATAAAACATCTTCCTTACTAATTTTTTTGCAATATCTTCTTTACCATTTGCAGTGATGATTTCATCGTTGTTATCAATTATAAATGCCTTATGATTTCCATTTTTTATATTTTCAAGGTCATTTGCAACTACCAAATTACAATTATTTTTGTTACGTATTCCTTTTGCTACATGAATGAGTTCTTCATCACTGACACCATCTAGTAATTTAAATCCAACTAAAAATGTATGAGGACTTAGATTTTTAATAAGAGAGATAATTTTTGGAGTAGGCTTTAACATAATGATTAAATGATCTTCTTTAGAAGATATTTTATTTCCAAATACTTTCCTTGGATTATTTTTGATAACAGAGGTGATGTCTTGATTTTCACTTTCTTGGATCGTTTCAGCAAGTAGATTTGCATTTGTTACATGGTCAACCATATAATCAGACACTGCCATGGAATGTATAAAATAATCAATTGTTTTTGTAGTAAGTAAGCGCTCAACTGCTTTTTTTAAGTCCATAGTGTCATGTATTTCAATAATTTTTACTTTATCATGGATAGGTCTAAACGCCCCTTTAGAGCAAATATAGTATAGATTTTCTATGTGTTCATTTGTATTTAAAATTTCATTTGCAATTGTCATTCCTAGTTTCCCTGTAGAAGAGTTTGTAATTTCTCTTACTTTGTCAATGGGTTCACTTGTACCTCCAGCAGTAATAATAATGTTTTGCTTTTTCATATTAATTCTCCTCCTTTAAAATTTCTAATACGGTATCTATAATTGTTTCTTTTGAAGCAAGTTTTCCTATGGCAGTATCTCCACAAGCAAGTATTCCAACTTCTGGTTCGATGAAGGTGTAACCATATTTTTTTAGTTTTCTGATATTTTCTTGAACAATTGGATTTTCATACATTTGCTGATTCATAGCAGGAGCAAATATGACTTTTTTTCTTGTTGCCATGATAGTAGTAGATAGCATATCATCAGCAATTCCATTGGCTACTTTTCCAATTATATTTGCAGTAGCAGGTACGATTAGGAATAAGTCAGCTTTTTTGGCTAAACTAATATGTTTTACATCAAAATGGCTAGGACTTTCAAACATATCAGTAATTACTTTATTTTTAGATAGTGTTTCTAAGGTAATTGGGGAGATAAACTTTGTGGCGTTTTTGGTCATAATGACATTAATATTTGCCTCTTGTTTTTGTAAATAACTTACGATATCGCATGCCTTGTATGCAGCAATTCCTCCTGTGATCCCTATCACAATGTTTTTATTTTTTAGCATTTTATACCTCCTTATTATTTTTCTAATAACATTTTATTCCCAAATTATTGATAAGTAAAATATATTTATGTTATAATATTAATAAGGAGTGCTTATCATGAATGTAGATTTAGAATTATATAGAGTTTTTTATGTTGTAGCCAAAAACAATCATATGACTAGAGCAAGTGAAGAATTACATGTGTCTCAGCCTGCAATTAGTCAATCAATTAAAAAGCTTGAAGATCAACTTGGCACAATATTATTTTTAAGAAGTAATAAAGGGATGGAACTTACCAATGAGGGAAAAATGTTTTATGAATATGTAAAAAGTGCATTAGAATTAATTAGTCATGCTGAAAATGAAATTACGTCATTTCAAGAACTGTCAAAGGGAGAGATTAAAATTGGATGTTCTACAACGATTACAAAATTAGTTTTGTTAGATAGTATTCAAAGGTTTCATCAGGATTATCCCAATATTGAGATTCATATTACAAATGAACTGACTAGTAACTTGATTTTAGACTTATTAAAAGGAAAATTAGACTTTGTTATATTTAATGAGGGAACTACTAAAGAGACAAATGTAAAATTAAAAAAGATTGGAAATCTTAGACAAGGATTTATCTATCATCCTGATTATTTTAAAGATGAAATAAAAAATTTAGCCGACTTAAATTATTATCCTTTAATTTTACAGAAAAAAGAATCCAATAGTAGAAAATTTTTAGATGAATATGCAAGAAAGAATGCTACTGTATTAAAAGCTAAAATGGAAGTGGTAAGTCAAGACCTAATAACGGAGTTTACAAATATTGGACTTGGAATTGGTTTTACCATTATCGATCTTGCTAAGAGGAATTATCCCAATTTAAAAGAATTAAAAATGAATCGAAAAATACCGATGATAGATATTTATATGGCCCAGAATAAAAATATCAATTTAACATTTGCAAGTAAGAAGTTTCTTGAGTATTTAAATAAAGAGAATTAAGGAAATAACTTGAAATTCATATATGAAAATGATAGAATGAATATGTAATCAAAAAGATTACAGAAAGAGGAAAGATTATGGTAACTAAAAAGCATAAAATGGTGAATGAACTACACACACACACACACACACA
>JAUNGP010000023.1 GCA_030524345.1 Clostridia bacterium
TAGAAGAAACAAGTGTATTTTATGGAGGAACAATCAAGGTAAAGGCAACTATACCAGCAGTAGAAGAACAAAGTCACTTTAAGTGGGTGCAGCAAGCATGGATGCAAAATGTAAGTATAACAGATGATGGAAGAACATTATATGCAGAATATAAAATAGCGGACATGCAAAAGAGTGCGCCAGGAGTACAAAACTTAAATTTTGAAATGAAGGCAGAAGGATATGTAACAAAAGAAGGTGAACAAGCACCTAAGCCAACATTTGAAATTTATATGGAAGGAAATAAAGAAGAAAATAAAGAATCAACAAAAGAAAAAGTAGTAGTAACAGATGAAGAAGAACTATATATAACTGGAAGGCCAGCATTTGATTTAACGTTAATAAAAGGAAGTATTAATTATCCCGGAGAATATAATGGAAAAATAGGATATTATATCAACTATGGAATAGGAATAGAATTAAAACAAGATATAGCAGAAATTGGTGATTTGAGAGGATTGGAATATCCTTGTGGTGAGGCTAGCGCAGAAGTAAAGCTAAAATACTATTATAGAAACCTTAGTACAGGTAGTGATAGTTGGAATATAGTGGAAGAAAATGATATAAAGGCTTTTGGAAAAGCAAATGGAATAGATTTGGTTGGGTATGATGTGAATTATAATGATAATGATGCATATTGGCCAACTAAAACGATAAGAATAAGTGACTTACCAAGTAATAAAGCTTCTGGTTGGGAACAATATACAATAACTGATTCCGGTAATATGTTAGCTAGTATTAAAGATGATATTATTTCTATTAAATTTGATGATTTTAACATAGATGGATATTTTCAAAGTTTGGATAATGGGATTACTATAAATAATGCATATTTTGTAGTAGGACAACTAGAAATTTTTGCTCCGAATTATGATAATAATTCTGATACAGCATATGAGTATCAGGTAAATGCAAGTTTTCAAGGGGCAGAATTAAATACAAGGACAAAAGGCGAAATAGATATTGCATATCAAGATGGTACATTACAAGATAAAGATCAAAATAATAATTCAATATCTTGGATAAACCGAAAAGGTATAAATGGAAGTGCAAAGTATGAGCCAGCAATATATTTCTTAAGTCAAAGTTGGATAGGTACATTAGATGGCTTTTGTATTTCTGGGAGAGATACTATATGTCGTAGCAGTCTTATAGTAGATGGCTGCCTAAATGGTGGTGCAGAAAGATTAATAGTATGGAGATCAGATGTATTAGAAATAGAGAAATATAGTGCAACAAATGATATCTATATTCAGTTAGAAAATGACCAAAGAAATCCAGGTTTTCCTATATTTTCTAGGGAAAATATAGAGTTCAAATATGGTGTATATAAAAAGAATATAGTTAGTGGAATCACAACTGATGAATTGGTCGAAAAAGCGGACATGGATGACTTTGAATGGTATGATACTTTAGAAGAAGCAAAAGAAAATGGTAGAATAACAGCTTTTTATTTTGATGATCCTGATTATTTGGGGTATAAAATATATAGACAGTTTGATTTAAGATTTAAAGTTACGAGTGATCAAGAATATTTATATAATAATTATCCAGTAAGACAAAAAATAATTGGATATTCTGATAAAGAGAGAAGCATTAAAGAACAAATATCATATACGCCTAATTATATAAAAACAACATATAATAATGGAAGTTTACAAATATATGGCTCAAATACTTCTCTAGGTACAGATTTATTGATATTACCATATCATGCAACCGTATTAATATCAGTAGATGATTGGGGGAATAACAATAGACCTCAAACAACTTATGATGTAAATGAGAGAATGATAAATTTCAATATAACGCCAAAGCTAAGTACAGAAAAAGAAGCAACAGATGAAGACACATATGTAGATAAAGTACAAATAGTGGACTACTTGCCTAAAGGATTAACATATGTAGAGGGAAGTAGTAATAAAGAGCCAGTAAGTGTAACATTAAATGAAGAAACAGGAATCACAGAAATCGTATGGGAATATGAAAACTGGCAGATAAATCATGAAGCACCAGAATATCCAAAGATAACTTTTCAGGCAGAAATGAGTTATACTTTAAAAAACAATGAGAAATTAACAAATAAAGTGGTTATCTCAACAGCAAACGATTGGTCATATGAAAGCGCAAGAACAGGCTCATATGGAATTACAATTGTAAACTTAGCGGGGCTAGGAGTAGAAAAAAGTACAGATACACCAGTAGTAGAAATAAACAGTGATATAAGATTTGAAACAGAAGTAGTAAGTGGAAGTGACAAAGATCTAACTAATATCAGAATGCTGGATATATTACCATATAATGGAGATGAGAATGGGACACATTTTACGGGAGAATATACATTAAAAGAAGTAAATATACCAGATGATATAACAGGATATTATACAACATTACCATTAGATAAGTTGGAAACAGATGGCGGTTTAACAAGAGATCAAAATGGTAAGCTAAGTGCAGTAGGTGTAGACTTAGAAAATAATGATAATTGGACTAAAATAGAAGAAGGAAAAGTAGCAGAAGATACAACAGCATTCATTTTTGTAAAAGAAGTATTAACATCAGGAGAAAGTAGCAAGATAGGATATACCATATTGCCAAGAGGAAATCAAGCAGGAGATGAATATGGAAGTAGTGCAAATGTAACAGTAGATAGTTTCACAGGAGTGATCAAATCCAATATCCAAATAGATAAAGTAATAGAGAGAAAAATAAGTGGAAGAGTATTTGAAGATAAAAATCAAAATGGAATAAAAGAAGAAACAGAAGAGTTATTATCAGGAATCAAAGTCAGATTACTAGATAAACAAGGAAATGAAGCAATAGATGTAGAAGGAAGTAAAGTAGAAAGTGTGACAACAGATGAGAATGGATATTATGAATTTAGTTCATTACCAAAAGGAGAATATATTGTAGAGTTTTTAGTAGATGGAACAAAGTATGAAGCAACCAAGAAATTAGTAGGAGAAGATGAGACAATTAATAGCAATATTAATGCAGTAAAAAACAATAGTGCAAGGACAGATATATTAACAAAACTAAATACAGAAGAAAAACTAGAACTAATAGAAGAAGAAAATATTAATGCAGGACTCATCACATATGTGGATATAGAAGCAATCAAGAAATGGGAAGATAATGCAAATGAGCCACAGAAGAGACCAGATAGTATAAATCTCATATTATATGCAGATGGAATAGAGAATGAAAGAGTAGAAGTAAATGAAGAAAGTAATTGGAGAACTGTATTTAAGAAGAAACTAAAATATGATTCCAATGGAAAAGAAATTATATATACAATAGATGAAGATTATAGCAATAAGTTCTATGAAAAAACAATAGATAAAAATGAAGTAACAAATACATTTAAAGTACCAGATGAGAAAGTAGAAATAGAAGTATTGAAAATATGGGAAGATGAAGAAAATAAAGCAAATAAAAGGCCAGAAAGTATTGAGTTAATCGTAAAAGCAGAAGGAAAAGAAGTAGCAAGAAAAACAGTGACAGAAAACGATAACTGGAGATATACATTTGAGTTACCAAAATATGATAGACTAGGAAATGAAATAGAGTATACAGTAGATGAAGAATTTGAGTCAAAATTCTATGTAAAAGAAATAACAGAAAATGTAATCACAAATCGATTCGTAGTACCAGATGACCAAATAGAGATACCAGTAGAAAAGATATGGAAAGATGAAAATGATAAAGTGGGAAAGCGCCCAGAAAGTATTAAAATAATAGTAAGTGCTAAGGGACAGAAAGTAACAGAATATACATTAAGTGAAGAAAATCATTGGAAATATACATTTAAACTAGCAAAATATGATGAATTAGGAGATGAAATAGAATATACAATCGATGAAGAAATAACAAGTATCTTTTATGAAAAAGAAATTAATGGAAATGAGATAACAAATACATTTAAAGTGCCAGATGAAAAAGTAGAAATGGAAGTATTAAAAGTATGGGATGATAATGATAACGAAGCAGGAAAAAGATCAAATAGTGTAGTGTTACAAATCAAAGCAGATGGAGTTGTAGTAGCAGAGCAAGAAGTAACAGAAGCGGATAATTGGAAATATATATTTGAGTTACCAAAATATGATGAACTAGGAAACGAGATAGAATATAGTGTAGATGAAAAAGAAACAGAAAGTGAGTTCTATATCAAAGAAATCGTAGGAAATACAATAATCAATCAATTTGTAGTACCAGATGATAGAATAGAATTAACAGTAGAAAAGGAATGGAACGATCATAACGATAAATATGGAAAACGCCCTGAAAGTGTAGTAGTACAGATCCTAGTTAAAGGAGAAGTAGTAACAGAATATGCCATAAATGAAAAAGAAAATTGGACACATACATTTGAACTACCAAAGTATGATAAACTTGGAAATGAAGTAGAATATAGCATAGTAGAAAAAGAAGTAAGAGACTATGAAAGCGTAATACAAGAAAATAAAATAATTAATACATGTACATATGAACCACCAGTAGAAACCGGTGATATGAATATTTGGACGTATCTAGTAATTTCCGTTATAGCAATTATTGGAACCATTGTTGGAATGTTTATAGCAAAAGATCATAAATTTAAGAAATAATAGATATGTGAGAAGTGGCAAATTTGCTATTTCTCACATTATTTGTGTTAGTTTAGATTACTAAAAGATGAAATAAAAGAACAAAAAATAGTTTTGTTTTGAAGCAAGGAGTATTTTTCTTATCTTTTACTTGACTTTTTTTCTTTACAAGTGTAAAATATATATAATTTACAAGTGTAAAGTTAGGAGGGATAATAATGATAAAAATATCTGATTCTGAATTGGAAGTTATGAAAATACTATGGGAGTATGGAGATACAAATTCTCTTGAAATCATAGAAAAGCTTCAAAATCATTTTAATTGGAACGAGAGTACAATTAGAACTCTTATAACAAGACTAGAAAAAAAGAAAGCAATTGAAAAAGTAAGAAAAGAAGGAAGAATTTATACATACACAGCAAAAATCAAGGAAAATGAATATAAATTAAAAGCAAGTAGAAGATTTGTGGAGATACTATATGATGGATCTGTAAATAATATGTTACTTAGTTTTGTGAAAGAAAAAGATATCTCTAAAGAGGAGTTGAAGTCCTTAATCGATTTAATTGATAGCGAGGATGAGTAAAATGTTAAGTAGTATTGATACCTTTTCTAGTATATTAGCACCCATATTTTATAAATTAGTATATATGTCTGTTATTGCAAGTATTGTTGGACTAGTTGTAGTAGTTGTAAACCAATTTTTAATTAGAAAAATATCTCCTAGAGGACTTAGTATTATATGGCTTACGTTTCTATTGACATTACTGATCCCATGTCATATAAGTACTATATTTAGTATATATAATTATATTCCAGAAAAAATTTTAATTTTGAATACTGAAATTGAAAACATTAAAGAAGTACCCTATCAACAACAATATGATAGCGAAAAATATGAGTACATCAATAGTGAGGAGACAATATCAAAAGAAGAATTATTAGAAAGTATGAATCATACTTATCATAAGTATTTATTTTTTGATGTCATTTTACCATATCTGTGGTTTATCATTTCACTTATTTTGATTATGATTTATTTTCTTAGTTATATCATATTTGATTTGAAAACAAAAAGAAATATATGTAGTGATAAAAGACTGTTAGAAATTTTGGAAAGATGTAAGAGAGAGTTAAATATTAAAAAAGATATCGAGCTAGTATATCAGGACAGGGTAAAAATCCCAGCGATATTTGGTATATTTCATGTTAGAATACTAATAAATGAAAGCTTAGAAAGTGTTACAGAAAATAAGATAGAGTATATTTTTATGCATGAACTATCTCATTATAAAAGACGAGATAATTTATTTATTATACTTGTTATGTGTATCAAATCTATCTATTTTTTTAATCCAGTTATTTATATCATGTTAAAAGAATTGATAAAAGATATTGAGTGCGCAACAGATGAAATTGCAATTAAAAATATGAGTATGGAGAGAAAAAAAGAATATGCTAAGACTTTACTTGAATTTACAGAAATAAATCATCAGAAGTTTGTTGCAAAGGCTTTATGTATTAGTGATAATAAGAAAAATTTAGAAAAAAGAATTATTATGATAAAAAATTCAGCAAAATTTGAAAAGCATAAGATATCTGTTGTTTTATTATCCGTAACTTTGGTGATAGTTATGATACTTGTTTTTTGCACAACTAAAATTAGTAATCATACAGAAGAATTTGATTTTAGTAAACTAGAACAATATGAGAATACATATGTAGCAGAATATAGTGATGTCAAAGAAATTGTAACTTTACTACCTTTTGGAAGTTTAAGTGAGAGTATGATAGTTGGATCTTCTGAAAAAACATTACTGATTAATTATGATATGCTACAAAGAGATATGAAGGTTCATTCACTTGTATTATTTACACTCATTGAAGATCTAGAAAAGATTGAATATACTTTTAGAAATCAAAATAGACAAAGCATTCTTAGAAGTGATTTTCCTGAGTATAGTATAAAAAGTATCGATGGAGTTATTCATTATCTTAATTCTGACTTGGATTTTGGTAATAGTAGTGCATATGATGTAACTGTTAATCAATATTTTGATAGGATATTTCAAGATCAAAATTTGGCATTTCGTAAATTTAAAAAAGATTATAAAGAGGAACTAAGAGTTATACAAGAAGAGTTTTCATTACTTCCTTTAAGTAATTGGAATTATAAAGAGTATAAAGAGGCAGCTTACTCTATGGATGAGAAGCGATATGAAAAAATTTATGAGTTTTTTGAAATATATGATAATCATGCTTATGTATCAAAAAATATAGTAAAATATCCTATGAGGAAAATGGAAGTTGAAGGGGGATATAAGAATAGTAATATGAATCTGCAAATTATAGGAAATCATATTTTATCAAACTATTTTGAAAGCTTTGCAATAGATACTTCACGTCCCAACTTAATATTACAAGATGGAGAGGTGATAGCAGGAGATAAAGATGAGTTCGTTGTACGAATCTCTTATGAGTTACTAGCTGGTAAATACGATGGAAATCTTATAGAAAAACTTGGAAAAATAGACTCTGATGGATGGGTAAAAGAGGACGTGATGCTAAGAATTAAAAGAAGTGAAAATGCGCCAATTAATGAGGATGGTAATACAAAGTATGAACTAATAGAAATAGGTAGTCAGGTATCTACCGAAAGCTTAGAAATTCTTAATAATAGCAAAATCCTTGAAAAAGATTATTAATGGAGGAAAAAGATGGGGAAACTAAAAATAAAAGATATCATCATTTTTGATTTGATTTTAGTAATTATTGGTATATTACTATTATTTATATATGAAATGTATTATATGAGCAAACAAGCAGAAATTGTTGTAATTCCAGAGGAATACTTTCATGTTTCTGATGTTGAATCTTCTGATCTAGATATTGTTGCTAAAACTTGGGTAGAAGAATATATTTCACAGTATATGCAAAAATATCTAAATCGAAATAAAAGAGTTGTAGAATTTAACATTACTAATATTACAGTTTTAGACGAGGAAAATAAACAAGTAAGTGTTAAGTTTACAATGAAACCAAAGGTAATGTATAGTAAAACATTCAGTGATTGGGGATACATGAATGAGGAAGAAAAAATCTATGAGTGTGAATGGATTATGGTATTTGAAAGTACTTACAAAAACAGCGGAAAGATATGGTATACAACACAAAGAATGAATAGGGCTGCATATGAACTTTCTGAGTATAATACAAGCGTGCAAGCAGAACAGGATGAAAAGTATTATCAATTTATGAATCAAAAATATTATGAAGATTTAGAAAAAGAATGTACTTATAAAATAGAAAATGGAAGTTTGTATTTTACATATGATCACAGTAAAACATGGCAAAAGATAGACATTTCCGGATTTGAAGATATGATCGATGATAATACTTATGAATTAGATGAAAATCTTTATAGAATAGGAGATATTACCTATATATATTATCATGGAAAGGTAGCAGTATCCAAAGATCATTCAAAAAGTTTTCAAATCATTGAATGTAGTAAAATAAATAACGTGATGTATGTTTACTTTAAGGATGAAAATACAGGTTATATTATTTCAGCAGCCGATTTTGCTATGGGAAGATATGCACCTATTGTATACAAAACAGTAGATGGAGGAAAAAAATTTGAAGAAATAGGAATATACCAAAGCACTGATTGGTTAAGACGAGAGTGTGAGATTTATGCATTCAATGAAAATTTGGTATATATAGTAGATCCAACTGCTGATGGTGGTTCATCAACTCTTATGGTATCTACGGATGGTTTTTGCACTTTTCATACAGTTGAGGTACCAAATGGAACTTTTGCTAATGAGTTAGATAATGAATCTCTTCATTTTCTTGAAATTTATGACACTTATGAATTACCTAAGTATCAAAATGGAAAATATATATTGATAATTGGGCAAGGCAGTGATGGTGATTATGAAGGTGGAATAAAAGCTGCATATGAATCTGAGGATGGAATTCATTGGAATTTTATTGAAGAGTTTAAACCTACGCCAAAGCCTTGGGAGGGATAAAAAATCAGAGGGATAGCAAATTCTGCCATCCCTCCTTTTTTACCTTATTTGTAAGGGTTGTACAGCCACCATCTCTTGATGTTGGCATATGTTCCCTTCGCTGCCGAATTTTGAGGCATTGCTTCCTGGCTGTTCATCTGTGCTACAGAGTATGAACCGTCGCGATTACCGTTTGCCGGGTCAATGATTACAATGTTATCGCCGTCATTTTCCACCACTGCAATAATATGGCCACCGTATGTGAAATAACCAGCAGAAGCGCTTGCGACTCCAACCCAGCCTTCTTTTAAAAGTTCAAGGACTCTTTGAGCATTGCCAGGTTCTATGACCTCTTCTTCGAGGCCAAGAGTCTTATGAAAGATAAAAGTGGGAAATTCCCAACTCATCCCTTGGCCAGCTACGTAGTAACCGTTATCGATCATGCATTTACCAACCTCTGAAGGTTGCATGGTATTATCTTCACCAGCTACATACCCATGTAATTCTGCACCGTCGTAACCGGGAATTAGCATTCCCATTTTCGTTAGTGCAATGGATATGGATGTGGGCCCACAACCCTGATAACCCATCGAGTTATCATAAAGAGTTACAGAACCCCAGGGCTCTTCATTTCCTTGACGGAACGAGAGGTAGTCACCAGTAATTTTCTCTTTCAAGAAAATCGTTTTTCGGATCACACTACCACGTCTGCTTAAGACGACCTTGTATTCTGTATCACTCATAATAACACTATCAGGTGTTTCTAAGAGCTTTACAGTATACGTACCAGGCTCCAAATCCTCTACCCGTGCTGCATTGCTTGATGTAGCAACAGTTGTGATTTGGTTTCCGTTCTCATCGAGAATTTCAAATGTTACATCTGCTTCTTGACCGACAGTTTTAATGTCGATGTCTGCAGCTGCTACACTTCGCCATGAAAAGCATACAACAAGCAATAATAAAGGTAACAGTAAAACACTTTTGACTAAAATCTTCGACATGACTTAGTCCTCCTTAAAAATTATTTTTTGAGTAAACAACATTACTCTATTATAATTGTATCATTTTTTATAAGTTATGTCAAATTAAGATCCTATGAATGGCTACTGCTGCAAGGAATTGAACTAAAATCATAGATACTAAAAGAGATATCAGATTTAAAATATAGTTTGTACTTATCATTCATATTATAATATCATATATGATTTTATATTGACATAAAAATATATATTCGTTATAATTGAATTAGTAAAGATACAATATGAGTACAATTGGAGGAATGATTATGAGTAAAAAAGGAAAAAGATCAGTACCTGTAGTAATGAAGAAAAATTCTAGCAGCGGGAAAATATATGTTGGAACCATTGGAGGAGTAGAAAGTATGTTACATGCTGCAGGTAAACCTTGGAGGTCTGGCTCTAGTGTTGCACACAATAACAAAAGAACAAATCCTAAGAATATTAGGCGTGATGCAAAGATTGAGATTAAAAAAGAAGGGTGGTAAAGTCAAGTCGTTTATGATATCTCGTAAGCGACTTGACTCTTTGGTATTTGCTTGTTATAATAATTCTGTGGTGATAAGAATGAGTGATAAATCATTTAATCTAGGCCTTGTTGTTGGCAGATTTGAGCCAATACATCTTGGACATGAAAAGTTAATTGACATCGCTTTAAGAGCGTGCAGAAAAACTGCATTACTAGTAACATATAATGAACCAGATAAGAATAATCCCTTTTCTTCTGATTATATCATGCATCTTATTCATAAGATATATGCTGATCAGATAAAAAATGGAGAATTGCAGGTAATTCCTTTTAAAAACGATATAGCATTTGATGAAAAATATGGCGAAAAGATTTTAGCAACTGTAAAAGGTCATTTCTCTGAGAATCCAGATTTTATTGTTTATGGAAGTGATAAAAATATTTCAAAGTGTTTTTGTAGAGATGCTGTAAAAAGACTTTTTGAAGTTAAGGTAAATAGAGATGATTTTCATATATCTGCTACTGATATTAGAGAAGCATTAAGTGAAAATAATATAGAGTTTGTCAAAAAATATATAGATCCCAAAATACATGATGAGATTTCATATATGAAATATTATAACGATAAAATATAAAAAAGCCTGAATGATATTTGGGCTTTTGCTTTTTTGTCTAATAGTTATTGATTTTTTACCTTTAAGATGGTAAGATACATATATCAAATAGTTTTACCAAATTTTATTAAAGGAGGAAATGATGATGAAGAAGAATTCTCTATCAGAAAATTTCAAATTTGGAAAGTATAAGGTTTTACTAAGCAATAGGGGGAGTAGATATGGCATTTTAAAAGACATAGTCACAGGTGGAATTGTAATTGCAGATATGATCGATTTTAAGGTATTGTATGAATTAAATGCCAAAGATTATCAGGCTCGCTATATAAGACCAAGATCGGTTGTTATTAATATTCCAAGAATTGAATATTTAGATAGTGCTAATGATATGGCATATATCTATTTCCTTAAGGAATATGAAAAAGAATGCTCTACTGGGATTATCGTATTTGAAAATGGTGTATTAAGTATTTTTAATCGTTTTGAAGAAAGCTTTATGAAAATATTTAATATTAAAAAAGCAGTTTTACTGATGTACTATACGCTTCAGTTGGAAGATATAGAGCTGTTTTCAGGTTATAACTTAAAGCTTAGGTATGTGAGTAAAGAGGGAAGGCTTGAGGAAATCTTAATTGATGTCTTAAATAAAAGGTGCTTAAGAAAGTATGGAGGGACGTTTATCACAGGAATCAACTTCTTTAAGCATAGCAAATTTTTCACTACGGTAGAAAGAGTGAATATGAATATTGAAAAGGATTCTATTAGACAATTGAACCTTTTGGAGCTTGAACCGTTATATGAGAATGCTTTCCATACAATGAAAGCATATAAAGAAGGAATGTTTAGATTTTCATTGATTAGGCATTATCACTTTCTTAAATAAGGAACTTATTATGATGAAAAAGAAAATTTGCAGGGAAAAATTGCAGATTTTCTTTTTGATTTTTCTATTGACTTTGTTTTTTACTAGTGTTATATTACATATGTAATGATATCATTACCTTAAATTAATATGGAAAGGAGATAACTTAATATGAATGTTATTCATAATGCTTTTTTGGAGGAATTTAGGTTCCCAATCGAGCCAATTACAGTAACAAATAGTGTTAGACTTAGGATTGCAATTGAAAAAGAAAAAGGGGTTCTGATATGTGGCGCATATTTATGTTATAACCTTGCCAATCGGTGGGACATAGAATATGTGTTAAATATGGAATATGAGAGTGA
The DNA here is from genome assembly GCA_030524345.1 of Clostridia bacterium. Lineage (GTDB taxonomy): Bacteria > Bacillota > Clostridia > TANB77 > CAG-465 > CAG-465. Next base: position 11,969 of record JAUNGP010000023.1, read on the forward strand.
GGATAATGAATATTGTTATTACACTTGTAACATTGGTAGTGATGAAGTAAAGACAGTATATTACTATTTTAGTATTGAATATACGAAGGAAGAAAACGGTGTGAAATGCAACAAGAAGGGGATTGTAGAAAAGGATGGCGATATTCATTCTTCATCATTTAATCAGGCCTTTTTAAGTAGCACACAGTCTGATATTTCAAAGTGGGAATTACTTTTCTATGATGATACAAGACTTGCAAGCGTGACGGCACCAGATATTTATTACAGTATTTTCCCCGATAGATTCTATCGTTCTGAAAAATATGTTCCAGAGCTATCACAGGAACCATTAAGATTAGTTCATGAAAATTGGAAAGAACTTCCAGTTTATCTTCCTGACCAAAATGGAATCATTCAAAATAATGATTTCTTTTTAGGAAATTTACAAGGGGTCATAGAGAAAATGGATTATTTAGATAGTTTAAGTGTTACTATCATTTATATGAATCCAATTTTTTATGCAAAGAGTAATCATAGATATGATACACTTGATTATTTAAGGATAGATCCATTCCTTGGAAATGAGAGTGATTTTTATGAGCTTTGTAAAGTGGCACATAGCCATGGCAAAAAAGTAATCATTGACTTTGTTCCAAATCATGTAAGTAGTTCTTCATTTTACGCAAAAAAGTATTCGAGAGGTACTTGCTGGTGGGGAATTAAAGATCTTGAAGAAATCAATCTTGAAGCAGAGGAAGTAGTAGACTTTTTCTTAAATAAAGTGATTCCAAAATGGCTAGACGATGTCAATACAATGGATGGATTTGAGCGAGCAGATGGTATTAGATGTGATGTTGCAGATGAATATCCTTTATCTTTTATCCTAAAACTTTTCTCGAAGGTAAAGTCAATTAGTAAAGACAAGCTTATTATATTTGAGGTATGGGAACATGCATCAAATAAATATGTTTATGGTGGCCTAAGAAACTATTTTGAGGGGAACTTATGTGATTCTGTAATGAATTATGAACTAAAGAATGCAATACTTTCTTTTGTGTGTGATCAAAATGCAAAGTTCTTTGAAAATGTTTGTCGTTCACAAATTCAGACATATCCAAAAGAAGCTAGAAATAACATGATGAATATTGCAGATACTCATGATAGTATCAGGTTAATTACAGCTATTGGAAATAAGCCATACGTTCAAAAAGGAGATTTTAGAAATCCTGCTATTCTTGCAGAAGATAGAAAATGGCAAGTGGAAAACATGTTCATGTCATCTTATGATTACAGAGCAGCTGTCACAAAATTGAAACTTTTTGCAATTATTCAGTATACAGTATTTGGAAATCCCGTTATTTATTACGGTACGGAAGTTGGTATGGAAGGTTATTTAGATCCTACTAATAGAAGGTGCCATATTTTTGAAAATGGCGATGAAGATTTGTTAGATTTTTACAAAGCTTTAGGAAAATTCAGAACAGAAGCCATTTATTTAGCCAGTGCTAAAATGAGATTTCTAAGTGTTGATGATGGGGTTGTTGTATATGAAAGGTATACGGATGAGAAAAGCCTTATCATTGCAGTAAATGTATCTAATGTGACAAGAAAGATAGAAGCATTTGATGGGTATGAAATAGTCTTCGGTGTAAATCTTACTTCTATGAGTGAGAGCCTGTCACCAAATAGTGCTATCTTACTTGAGAAAAACAAATAAGATTTTGTTCTCTTTAAGTGAATACTTAAAGAGAACTTTTTTAGTTTGTTGAAGAATCCAAAAATTTTCATACTCCTATTATTAAAATAATATTTTTGTAACCTTTGTTTTATTTTCTAAAGATTAGTTTCTTTCATTTAGTAGAATTATTAAAAAATATATAGTATAATAACTGTAGGTGATAACATGTTATTTTTAAAAAAAGAATATAGGGAACTGGTAAAAAAGATCAATCAGGTTGATAATAATACAGAATTAAAGAAAGTATTAAATGAGTTAAATACCAAAGATTATTCGGAGGAGAAGATTAATGAGCTAAAGGAAGTCCTTTATAAAAAGTATAGTGCGATTAACTCAGATACTTTTCCATATATTATAGAGTATTTTTATTCAAAAGATACAAAGCTTGAATTTAGTGTGGCGATCTATTTGTTAAATAAGCTATTCTTTAAAATAGAATTTTTAACAAATTTAGAAAACATTCCATTATCAGAGGAGCGATTTTTAGAACTCTTACCAACAATTTGCAAGACTGTTATGGGGACAACTAGTGGTATTGCTGATTGCATGTATATGGTTCTTTTAGAACATACCCGTTATTATGATAAAATAGATGAGAATTCTAAGAATGTAATAAAAAATAGCTTGTATAAAATTGGTATGGCTTTAGATTATTTTGAGAGAAACAAGATAGTTCCTACAAAAGAAATGCTTGTTAATTTAGAGATAATGGTTGATGTGGCTAAATTATATAATGATCCTAAAGTATTAAAGTTTGTTGAAAGAACTTTAGATATTGATAATATTGAAATTAATCTTTTTGCAGTTAATACACTGATTTATAACAATATTCCCGTTATTGATAGCTATGTAGAAGAACTTGCAAGAGATACTAGAACTTGTAAAAGATTTTATAAAATGTTAAGAAATATGGATAAATTATATAGGTTTCCAGATGAGTATTTAACACAAGAACATTTGGCAATGGGGGACATGGTACACTGGCTTATGCATCCAGCAGAGATTGGGGATGTACCAGATAAAATAGAATTTGTTCAAACTTTTGAAAAGAATGAAGAAATATTTTATGTTTTTAAATTTCAATCTCAGAAAGATAAGTTTAAAGATAAAGGTTGGATGATTGGAATTAGCGGAGGCTATCAAAAGGATAGTGAGCCTACAATTGATAGTTCAGGATTTACATTTAGTGATTTTGATCAATTTGATCCTAAAAATATTATTTCTTTGTCTGAGAAAATAATTGACAAAATCAATGAAGCATGGAAGAAAAGAGCAGAGGAAATGAAAAATAACTCTTAGAAAATTCTAGGAGTTATTTTGGTATATTCAGTAATTTTCTATGTTTATACTTGTAATTGATTCTTTTTCGCTTATTTTTAATAATCTGTTCTAATTTTGCAACAATGAGCAGAAGAACAATTGTGATTGTCAGATAGATTAGAATTTGGCTAGAGTCGTAGTAATTTGTATAGGATAGGATACTTAGCTCTTTTGTATAGGATAAATGGTTTAATGGAAAATTAATTGTAATGCTACCAATGTTTGAAGTATTGTATAATAGTGTATTGTATGGAGGATTCATATTTACTGAATAATCAGCAATATAGTTTTTAGGTACAACACCATATAAATCCTCAGAAAGTCCAACTGTATATATCTTAGAGGTATTTAAATCAGTAAGTGAGAAGGCATAGTCACCTTTTTGGGCAATCAGTGTTTTTTCATAATGATCAAATATATAGTTTGATATTTTTAAAGTATCCGAAAATCTAGAACTTAGATTATTCCCATCTAATAATCCTCCAAAACTTCCTATAATAATTGTCATATCCCCCTTTGTTGCATATCCAATAAATGTACCTAGTGCCTCATATGTAAAACCCGTTTTTCCACCTTTTATTTCTGGACAATAAACACCAGAGTCTTCATAAAGCATATAATTTGAATTATCTAGTACAAAAATTCTTTCTTTGTTGTTAATAGGAGTGACTGTCATTTGCCTAGTACTGATCATTTCTTTGAAAGTATCATTTTTTAAACAGTAGCTAAAAATAAGCGCCATATCATAGGCTGTTGTATAATGATTATCATCATGGTATCCATGTGAATTTACAAAATGTGTATTTTTGCAACCGATTTCCTCGAGTTTTTCATTCATGAGTATTGCAAATGAGTTCATATCACCGCTGATTCTATCAGCAAGTACAATTGCTACATCATTTCCAGATACTAACAAGAGCCCGTATAATAGATCTTTTACTGTATAAATCTCATCTGTCATGATTCCCATAACAGAACTATCATATGGAATTTGATCGACCATTTCTTTTGTGATTACAATTTCTTCATTTAAGTCCAGTTTTTCAATTGCTATGATGGCCGTCAATATTTTTGTAGTACTTGCTGGATAAATTCTTTCATTTGCATGATGATCAAAAAGGACAGTATTATCATCTGCGTTGATCGCAATATGTGATTTACAAGTTAAATCAAGGTCATCATTTGCAAATACATTGTTAAATTGTAGTATAGATAATATCAAAAAGCAAAAAATAAATAAAATTTTTAGTTGATTGTTTTTCATGTTTCACCTCATATGTTTATATAATTATAATATGTATGATAGGAAAAATAAAGTCGTAAATTTAAATATATTAAAAATAAAATGACTATTGTAAAATGTTATCCATATGTAATATAATAATGAAGAGCGTAAGGAGAGATGAATATGCCAAATCGATATGGAGCAGAGCAAAAATTTTTTTGCAAAAATAGTGATGATTTTATATATAAAATACTAAGTTTTAATATGAAACTAATGGATGTATCTTATGAGACAGAAGAGTTCTTTACTGATATAGATAGTAAATATATTGTAGATGGAACTTGTTTTAGCATTATAAGAAAAAATCGTGAGAAGATGGAAATCAGTTATCAAGGAAAGACAGACTCATTTGCTACAAAGGAATGTAATATGGTACAAGATGCCAAAAATTATGATGAATTTGTAGAACTTTTCTCAAATCTTGGATTTTATAGATATGTTATGGTAGAGAAAACAAGAAAAACTTATTCTATGATACAAGATGATATAGTGTATAACATTATATTGGATGATATTCAAGGGTTGGGTTGTTTTGTAGAGTTTGAACTGATATTTGAGAAAAATGATTTTGATTCTGCGTTGATTAAAGAAAAAATGGATGATTTTATCGGTCAGTTTTCTACAATTGATTTAAAAGAGGTGGTATTACCATATAGAGATTTCATCGCACGTGAGATATATCATAAAAATTTTAAAAGGGAGTTTAAGAGGATTTTAGTAAATATATTTGATATTATTCCAAATATTCATAAAAATGGAATTAAAGAGGCAATATGTGAAAATGAAGCATTATTAAATTTAAAATTAATAGAAAAAATGGCAAAAGCTGGAATAGAAATTATCATTTTGTACAATGACTTATCAGAGGATACACTAAATTATATAAACAAAAATATGAACTTTGATAGCAAATACATTTTAAAGAATACGGATCATATAGAAGATATATCTTTAAATGACACTGTGATCATCAAAACAGATGAACAAAATATGTTTTGTAGTTTAGCTTTCATCATGTTAAATTGGTATCATAAGGAGTAGAAGAAAAGGTCTTAAATGTTAAAAATTTAAGACCTTGTTTTTTATACTCTTCCCACTGTTGTGTTATCTTCACATCTATTTTGTAATGCAGGGATTGGATTTGAACATATTTCAAATCTATAGTCCATACAATTTTTATTGATATATTTGTCTATAATCAGATGACTTGGAACAATACATATATCATTACAATTAGTAACAATATTTTGATATTTGAAAAAACTTGCGTCTTTTGGTAATTGTTCAACTGGTATATAGCCTTCAAGGTTTGCAGTATTATTTACTGTTTGTGACAAAATATCTCTTACATATTCTATATTAGGACCAAGAGTAAGAAGCTCTGGAAATTCACCATCTGGAATAACCGATGTATAGTCTTTTCCCTCATATTTTTGAAGTAATTCTACTGCTTTATGAAGATGTGCTACTTCTTTTTCAAAGAAGCACTCAAAGATACATTTTACATATGGGTCTGTCTCATCCATGAAACATGAATAGTAAAGGTAACATTCTGTATATTCATGCATTAGTAACATTTCAAGCCAAGTAGCAGTAGGATCTATCAAGCTTCCGTATTGTGAAACATGCTGTTCTTCGATCATACCAATTTCTTGAAACAATTTTCTACCGATTTCAGATGTGTAGAAACTACCAACATTCATGTAATAGTTCATAGTTTGTTGTTCAGCTGCAGTAATGATCATAGTATGTAATTTCGTGGATAATTCTGCGTCTTTAAAATTGGTTGCCTGCTTTACAGAATCAAAGGGATATCTATGTTGTGCAATAGTAGGTCTTCCAGGCATAATTTCAGTATAACAGCCAACTAGTTTTTCTGGCAGAATTCCATATTCTAATTCTAATAAATCCGAGTATCGATATAGATGATCAAAATCCTCAAGCAGTGCAAAATTTAGAGCATTTCTAACATTTGTATCAGGTTCCATCTTTGCAAGTCTTGCCGTTAAATCTACTGCCAATTGTTCGTAACCGATTGTTTGTTCTAATATATTTTCTTCAATTGGCTTTAAATTAATTAGAAGTTTTTGCTGTTGTTGCTCAATTCTTCTAGTCAATGCTAGTTCACGTCTTAAATCATTGTTATTACAATGTCTTTGAAAATTATGTGAGAAAAATACAGCTTCTACCTCTGTACCATTCATCAGAATAATACGAGTCTTTGTATAGGGAGAAACATCACATTTGTTATACGATTTTGGATACATTTCTTTAAAATTCATAATTGTATCATCGATTTTTTTGGGTTTTTCTAAAAAAGGGTTCATTTCATCACACTCCTATAAAAATATATGCATTAGATCATATTTTAATGTCCTTTTTGGATATACAAGACATTAAGTATAAATAAAATAGGTAAATTAGTATAAATAGTATCATACGAATGATTAAAGTAAAAAGTGAGCTATATACAAAAATATTTAGCAGTCTTAAGGATTGATAAGTTAATAATCCAGCAAAAAATGGTTTTAATAACCAAAGGATGTAGTTAAATTTTACATTTGTCAATTGTAGTAACTTTCTAATACTAATGAGACCATTTAATATTTCACTGATATAAATTACTACTATGTATCCATATGCTCCAAATACTGGAAGTAGGAAGTATATAAAAGAAATACTTACAAAAAGATCCAAAATATTACATTTCATTACACTTAATTGTTCGTTTAGTCCTTTTAAAATGCTATCTACAATAGTATCAAGGTAGATGATAAATAAAAGAGGAGAGAGTATTTTTACGTAGGTTGCAATTTTTTCGTTATTGTACATTAATATGCAAATATCATTTGAAAATATAAAAAATATAAATGTCATACATATAGAGAAGATAGAAGAAGTCTTAAATATACGGGATATAATCCTTTTTATTTTATCATTATCATTTGTTGCATAATATCTTGAAAATTCTGGTATCAAAAGATTACTAAATGAGTTGATAAATACACTTGGAAATAGTATAAGTGGCATAGCAACACCATTTATCATCCCATACTCAGATAGGGCAATATCACAAGAGACTCCAGATTTTTCAAGTCTGATGGGAATTAGAATATGCTTTAATGTTGAGAGCCCCGAACGGATATAGGATGCAATTGCTATAGGGACAGAAATATTTAATATTCGTTTTGAGATATTGCTGTTATCTGTAAAGGTATCATCTAATTTTTCATGTCTCATTTCCTTTAAATAACAGATAAATATGTATAAAAATGAGAAAACTTCACTGCTACATACTCCTATGACAAGTGACATGCATGCATAAGTTAATCCTTGTGGCATGAAGTTACTAATTAGCATTACAGATATGATAATTTTTGACATTTGCTCTATAATCTGTGATAAGGCCCCTTTGGAGGCTTTTCTTATTGCATTAAAATAACCATTAATGGATGAGGATAATGCAACAAACGGAAGACTTGCACCAAGAATACATATTGCGATGTAGTTTATCTTTCCATGTAACCATACAGTTGCTATTGTTCTTGAAAGTAGAATAATGAGTAAACAGGAAAGGATTCCTACAATGAAACTGTATATAACACATTTTTTTGCAGCTTTTCTTGCATGATATTGATTATTTCGTGCAAGCTCTTCTGATACAATACGTGTTGCTGCAAGCCCTATACCCGAACTTGCAAGTGTTATTGCAAACATATAGACAGACATAATAAGCTGAAATAAGCCTAGACATTCTGTACCTACTAGATTGGTTATATATGTATTGAATAGAAGACCTAGTATATTAATTAGAAGAGAGGTAGAAGTAAGTATTAAAAAATTTTTGATAAATATTTGTGCTTTTCTCAAGATCCCACCTAATTTATTTCATCTAAGGTTCCAAAGGTATAACCTGCATCTCTAATTTTTGTGATAAACTCTTCTAATATTTCTGAATTTGTTTTCGATGTACTATGAAGTAAAATGATAGCTCCAGGATGTATCCTTGGGAGTAATGTGTTAAAAGCAGTCTCACGAGATGGTTGTTTATCTTTATACCAATCTACATATGCAACACTCCAAAATATTGTTTTATAACCTAGGCTTTGTGCCATTTGTAAGTTTTCTTCGTTAAATATACCTTGTGGAGGTCTATAAAATTTTGACATTTCCATTCCAGTTAATTCTTTGTATTTTTCCTCAACAGGACATATTTGATTTTTAAAATCTTCTAGAGTAGACATCTTGGACATATTGGGATGACTTTGTGTATGATTTCCAACAATGTGACCTTCATCTACCATTTGTTTTACAAGTTCAGGATTATCTCTCATATATGTACCTACGACAAAAAATGTTGCTTTCACATTTTGATTTTTTAATGCTTGTAAAATAGTCTTGGTATATCCCGCTTCATATCCTGCATCAAATGTAAGATAAACTTTCTTTTCATTTATATTTCCTAAATAAAAGGCATCAAAGGATTTTAAATATTCAGCTGTAGCGTTTCCTGTAGGCGATTTTTCATTTCCCTCATAGCTAAGTCCCCAACTGTTTGATTGTGTGACAATCGCATTGCTATTACTACTTACTGCAAAGAGAATCATAAGGGAGAATAGAATAGATGAAATAATAACTAATATTTTTTTTCCATTTATTGTAACAAACATATTATCACTCCAGTTATAACATTATATTGAGTTATAATTTAAAATATGTATATGAAATAAAAGTATTGAAAAAAGTAAAAATATGTGATAGCATAAAAATGTAATCAAAAACTGATTACAAGGAAGGAAAATGATTATGGTAACTAAAGTACACAAAAAAGTGAATGAACTACACACACACACACACACACACAACGTAGTTCTATAAACATTATAAAGGAAAATAATAGGGACGATTCTGTCCGTTATGATATAAAGCTGATATTGGAATAAAACCAATACCAGCTCTTTTTGCGTGCGAGTCACCATAGTCATAACGGAGGTAAGAATGAAAATAGAAGAAAAAGGTGAAAGAAGTATATCTATACTTACTGTGCTTATATGGCTAGCACTAGTTGGAGTAATGACAACAATAACAATTAGTGGTATCTCAACTAAAAATGCAGTGGAACAAGATAGTAATGTATTAAGAATAAGAGTAAAAGTAGAAGGACTGGATACAGAAGAAGTTAGAAAAAGATATGAAAACCTAGATATCAGAGCAAGTATATATAATAGTCAAACTAGAGAATATGAATATATGGATTTTAATTTTATTCAAAAAGATAATGATGAAAACTATATTTACGAATTAAGTAAAGAGGAATTAGAAAACAAACTAAAAGAGTACAAAAATGACTATTATGGTATTAAGATGTATAAAGAAGAAATAGAGGGATATGCTCAAAATATCACAAGTGATGATTTTTATGAATATAGTGAGTATCTTAGTGATGTTGTTTATAGTGGAGATGTAGATTACATGGTAAATATTAGTTATATACCAGAAGCTAGAATAAGGCTAAATTTAACTGTTGATGGTATAGATGATGAGGCAACATTAGAGGATATATATAACAATGCAAAATTTACATTTTATTTAGGACAGTCTGAATGTGAATATAAATTAAGGCTCAGTCATTTGGAAAACGGAGTTGGTGTGTTTGAGCTAAATCATGTACCAAACGGAAATGTAATATTACATATACATCAATCTTCTTTGTATTTACCATATGAAATAGAAATAAATGGTGAAACAACATATGCATTTGGATATATTAATATGTCGAGAAGTTGTGATTGTAACATTAATTCTGGGGAAGAATTAGTAATCAATGTGAGAGCATATTCTAATCTAGATAACAAGACAAAGGCCACTCAAAATATTAAATGGATAGATCAAAATACCGGAAAAGCACAAATAGAGTTAGGATATACTTCTACTAGTTATATTGCATTTGAATCTGTTAGTATTTATGCTAAACAAGGTACGATCATATATGAAAATGTATTATCAGATGATTTTATACTATCATCAGAATATGAAAATAATAGTAAATGGAGTATATTAGAAACAACAAGTCATGAAATGTATGAAGAAATTCCAAAAGATGTATATGATCAATTTTATGTAATAGATGAAGATCGCTATACAGGAAAAGAGTATGTATACGTAAAAGATACAAATACCGTTTATTGGTATGAAAATGATGTTAAGATAAAGCAGGGAAGTACAACTGTAAATGTAATATATACAGAGTATGAGAATTTGGTAGATGAAGAGGTATTGGAAAGTAATCAAGAAGCAATGTTATTCTATTATGGTGATAATATAGAAAAATATAATATTGCAACACCAAATCTAAAATTTAGTCATATAGCAGAAGCATTCATAAAGATAAATAAAGAAGTAAAAGGTGAAAAAGGAAACAATACATATTATGTAGGTTTGTTTGAAGATGAAGCAAGTAATAACACAGATCAAATATATAAAATTGATACAGTAGATGGAATAGGAAACATCACAATAGAGTTAGATGATAAAGAAAAAGTGTATTATATATATGAAGTAGACGAAAATGGAAATAAATTAACAGATGAGAGTATTAATTATAACAAAAACAAAGTAGAGTTTAGCAGTTATGTAAGAGATGCAAAGATAACAACAGATAGTAGTGTAGTGTCATCCGTAGTATCCGATTATTATGATGAAGAAGATGATAGTAAATGGAAACAAGATGAGGAAGGAAATTGGTATTTTGAAACAGATGTCAATGGTACAATAGGAGCAGGAAAAGCAAATTATGTAGATAATGTATTAAGTGTAAAAGATATCTATCAAGAAGATATTATGATATCATCAGAAGAGATAAAATATAAAGTAACATATGTCCCAGAAGAAGGAGGAAGTATAGAAGGAGAGACGGAAGAGAGTGTAAATCCTGGAGAAACACCAGAGAGTGTACCAACACCAAAAGCAGATGAGGGGTATGAGTTTGTAAGATGGGAAGTAGAAGAAAATGGAGAAAGAGTAAAGGTAGATCCAAAGGAATATATAATAGAGAAAGATACAGTATTTTATGCAATATTTGAAAAGATACCAGTAGAAAATCCAGTAGATACATCAGATATTCATGTAGGAGTATATGTAGTAGTTTCCCTTGTAGCAATTGTTGGAATTATTAGTGTAGTATATTATTCAATCAAAAGAAAAAAGTAAATCAATAATGAAACTTGCTGAAAGTATGAAAAGATACTTTCAGCTTTATATTGTAAATGTACAAAAAGGCTCATGATTTTTTACAATAATACTTGAAAAAAGAATCGAAAAATGTTAGCATATAGATGTAATCAAGTATTGATTACAGAAAAGAGGAAAATGATTATGGTAACTAAAATGCACAAAATAATGAAAGAACTACACACACACACACACACACACAACGTAGTTCTATAAACATAGTAAAAGAAAATAATAGGGACAATTCTGTCCGTTATGATATAAAGCTGATATTGGAATAAAAACCAATACCAGCTCTTTTTGCGTGCGAGTCACCATAGTCATAACGGAGGTAAGAATGAAAATAGAAGAAAAAAGTAAACGAAAAAGGAGTGTATCGGTCCTTACAGTATTCATATGGTTAGCGATGATAGTAGTGATGACTACAATTACAATAAATGGAATCAAAGAAAATCATGCAATAGAAGGAGATAACAGCATATTAAGAATCAAAGTAAAAGTAAGTGGTTTAGATACAGAGGAAGTAAGAAAAAGGTATGAAAGTTTAGATATTAAAGTAATAGACTCTATATATTCAATTAATCCAGTTGAGCTTTTAAAATTTGATTTTGTCAATCAAGATAGTGAAGGAAATTATATTTATGAAATAAATAGAGATGAGTTGGAAAATAAATTAAGTGAGAATAATATAAAATATGGCTATTATATTAAGCTTGCTAAGGAAAACATAGAGGGGTATGCTCAAATTATTACTAGCGAAAATTTACGTGAAGCTTCTAACGAAATTTATAGTAGTTATATCTCTATAGGTAGTGATATAGATTATAATGTAGATATTCAATATGTAGAAGAAGCTAAGATAAAAATTAATTTAAAAATAGATGGAATAGAGGATGAAGAGATAAAAGAGTCAATTTATGAAAAAGTAGGAGTTATATATTTAGCTGACCTTTATTATGATAGTAATAGATATATAGAAAATGGCAATGAAATAATTGAGTATAGTAAGATAGTACCAGGTATAGAGGGAGCAATTTATACATCTAGTTCATTAATAAGAGCTGTGAGAGTAAATGAATATAATGCAATGGTTGCATATGAAATCAACGAAGAAAAATATTATG
>JAUNGP010000007.1 GCA_030524345.1 Clostridia bacterium
TGTATCAAAGACAGTAGTAAATAAACTAATAAAAGGACAAATTACTATAGTAAAAATAGATGAAAATAGAACACCAATCTCGGGAGTAACATTCCAGATATTAGATAGTAATAAAAAAGTAGTAGATACCATCATAACAGATCAAAATGGAAAAGCGACATCAAAAAAATTAGCAGTTGGAACATACTATTATAAAGAAATAAGTGGACCAGCAAATATTATAATAGATAATACAACATATGTTTTTAAACTTACTGAAACTAATCAAGTAGTAACCAAAACAGTAGTAAATAAACTGGTAAAAGGTCATATAGAAATACTAAAAGTAGATGAAAACAATACACCATTAGAAGGAGTAAAATTTCAAATATTAGATAGTAAGAAAAATGTGGTAGATACAATTACAACAGGAAAAGATGGAAAAGCAACATCAAAAGACTTAACATTAGGAACATACTATTATAAAGAAATAGAGGCACCATCAAATGTAATAATGGATACAGAAGAACATGCATTTAGTTTGACTTCAAGTGCTAAAATCGTGACTAAAAAGGTAGTAAATAAGTTATCTGAGGGAAGTCTAAAGATAATTAAAGTAGACGAGAACAATAAACCACTTGAAGGAGTAAAATTTAATATTTTAGACGAAAATAAAAAAATAGTTGATACAATTACAACAAATGCAAATGGAATAGCAGAATCTAAGGAATTAAAGATGGGAACATACTATTACCAAGAAATAAGTGCACCAGAAGGTATTGTAATAGATAATACAATGTATAAATTTGTAATATCAGAAAATGGCCAAAACATTATCAAAAATATGGTAAATAAGTATGCTAAGGGAAAACTTGAAATTGTTAAAGTAGATGAGTCAAATACTCCAATCTCAGGAGTAAAATTTAATATCTTAGATAGTAAGAAAAATGTAGTAGATACAATTATAACAGGAACAGATGGAAAAGCGACATCAAAAGACTTAACATTAGGAACATACTATTATAAAGAAATAGAAGCACCAACAAATGTAGTAATGGATACAGCAGAGTATGAATTTAAACTGACTGCAAATAATCAAATTATCACAAAAAGAGTAGTAAACAGAAAAGTAGCTGGAAATTTAGTAATCATCAAAGTAGATGAAAATAATAAACCTCTTGAAGGTGTAAAATTTGAAATTTTAGATGTCAATAAAAAATTAGTAGAAACTATTGTAACAAATTCTGAAGGAAAAGCTACTTCTAGTAAACTTGCAATTGGAACATATTATTATAAAGAAGTAGAAGCACCATCAAACGTAATTTTAGATAGTACTGAATATAAATTTAAAATTACAGAAGCAAATACTGTAATCACTAAAAAAGTAGTGAATAAATTATCAGAAGGAAAACTAAAAATCATTAAAGTAGATGAAAATAATAAACCACTTGAAGGTGTAACATTTAATATTTTAGATGAAAATAAAAATGTGATAGATACAATTATAACAAATAAAGATGGTATTGCAGAATCTAAGGAATTAAAGATGGGAACATATTATTATCAAGAAATAAGCGCACCATCAGGAATCATAGTAGATAATACGATGTATAAATTTGTAATATCAGAAAATGGTCAAAATGTTATCAAAAACATGGTAAATAAATATGCTAAAGGAAAACTTATAATTGTTAAAGTAGATGAAAATAATACACCAATAGAAGGCGTAAAGTTTAATATCTTAGATAGTAATAAAAATATAGTAGATACAATCATAACAGATAAAGATGGAAAAGCAACATCAAAAGAATTAGTGCTAGGAATTTATTATTATCAAGAGGTAGAAGCACCATCAAATGTAGTAATGGATACAGCAGAGTATGAATTTAAGTTAACTGAAAATAATCAAATCATCACTAAAAAAGTAGTGAATAAATTATCAGAAGGAAAACTAAAAATCATTAAAGTAGATGAAAATAATAAACCACTTGAAGGTGTAACATTTAATATTTTAGATGAAAATAAAAATGTGATAGATACAATTATAACAAATAAAGATGGTATTGCAGAATCTAAGGAATTAAAGATGGGAACATATTATTATCAAGAAATAAGCGCACCATCAGGAATCATAGTAGATAATACGATGTATAAATTTGTAATATCAGAAAATGGTCAAAATGTTATCAAAAACATGGTAAATAAATATGCTAAAGGAAAACTTGCAATTGTTAAAGTAGATGAAAATAATACACCAATAGAAGGCGTAAAATTTAATATCTTAGATAGTAATAAGAATACAGTAGATACAATTATAACAGATAAAGATGGAAAAGCAACATCAAAAGAATTGACTTATGGAAAATATTATTATCAAGAAGTAGAAGTACCTAATCAATATGTTATAGATAACAAAGAATATATGTTTAGCATAACTGAAAATGATCAAGTAATTACTAAAAAAGTGGTAAATAAATTATCAGAAGGAAAGTTAAAAATTATTAAAGTAGATGAAAACAATAAACCACTTGAAGGTGTAACATTTAATATTTTAGATGAAAATAAAAATGTGATAGATACAATTACAACAAATAAAGATGGTATTGCAGAATCAAAAGAATTAACAGTTGGAACATATTATTACCAAGAAGTGAGTGCACCAGAAGGTATTATTATAGATAATACAGTGTATAAATTTGTGATATCAGAAAATGGTCAAAATGTTATTAAAAATATGGTAAATAAATATGCCAAAGGAAAACTTGAGATCATTAAATTGGATGAAAGAGATTTGCCTATTGAAGGAGTAAAATTTGAAATCAAAGATGCAAATGGAAATATAGTAGATACAATCATAACAGATAAAGATGGAAAAGCAACATCAAAAGAATTAATACTTGGAACATATTATTATCAAGAAGTAGAGGCACCAGAAAAATATGTTATTGATTCTAATGAATATGAATTTGATTTAACTAAAAATGAAGAAGTAATTTCTAAGATTGTTGTCAATATTGAAAAATATGGAAATCTTCAAATTATAAAATTGGATAAGGAAACTAAAAAAACAATTGCAAATGTAACATTTAATATAATAGATTCAGAAGGAACTATAGTAGATATTATAACAACTGATGCAAACGGTATAGCTGTTTCTAAAAACTTAGTACTTGGTACTTATAGTTATTATGAAGTATCTGCACCAAATGGATATATTATAGATAATAATGTATATGAATTCAAACTTACAGAACATCATGAAATAAAATCCTTAAAAGTATATAATATGAAAGAAAAATTACCTGTAACTGGTGGAGTGATCAGTACAGATATGATGATAATTATTATTGTAGCTTTCATTAGTATATTTGGATATTCTATTATGTCAATATTAGAGTATAGAAAAGAAATATAATTAAATTAAAAGAAAATAAATCTTGAAGTACACTTTTAGATGCTAAGTATCAAGAAATAGCATTTGGAAGTGTACATTTCATTTTTTACGGCTCAAAAAATTTGAAGGTAAACATTGTAATATTACATAGATTTTCAGCGAAAAGTAGCATAATAAATCAAGTTTTGCAGTATTGTAGTCAAAAAGAAATAATCCTGAAATAATCTTATAATTTAACAATATATTAGGACTTAAGATAACATAATACTGAAAGATTGCGATTGATTTTAAAGAAAAAGTAATATAACATTATAGTGTATATTTATATATAGGAGAATATGTAGATCAAAAATAATCTATGATAAATTTATTCTAGATTATAAACTCAATTTATGTAGTGAAAGTAAATGAATGAAAAAAATTAGCTAAGCATATAGGAATTAATATGAATAGACATTGGCGAAATTTTTTTAATTTAGTACAAATCAGTATATCAATATATAATGAGTTGATTATGAGAGCTGAAATGATTTTATCTAAAAATATGTTAAGAGTTAGGAATGTTCATTGAAGAATAATTTTTATCAATTATTATATCAAGCATTCAGTAGTATAGACTAGGAAAAGATATTTTTAGTTAAATAACTTAGAATACTCCTATATTAAATGTAAAATTCTATCAACAATCTCATTTGCTAAACAATTTTTATTACAGTGATTAAAATTGCAACCTCATAATGCAGTTTCACTATATTTTCTTAACAATATGACAATTGTAAGAAAATATAATGAACTGGATTTAGACAAAAGAAAAAATGAAAAAATTTTTTCAATTTTTTAAAGGAGGTCTTAGAAATGAAAAACAAATTATTTAAGAGAGTTCTAGCTTTTACCATACTTATGGTAATGCTTGGAAACACAGCTGTTAATGCGGCAATATTTGATAGAACTAACTTGTTTAAATTTGACTTCAATTCTATTTTTACTAAAAATGATGATAACAAAGTAGATGTAGATATTAAGCTACCAAATACTGACATAATTATGAGCAATGATAGGGAAGAAGAAAAAGAATTCTTAAACTTATATTATAATTATGTTAAAAATATTGATAAAAATAAAAATGAAGAATCTGTAAAAGTTGATCTTTTAAATAAGCTTAATGAATATGAAGAAAAATATGATGATAATGATGAAGTATCTGATACATCTGCTAAATTAAGATACCAAATCGTTATGAACTCTGAAGATAGTACATCAGGATTATTAGATACTTTAACATCTACTATAAGGTCATTAATTAGTAAAATAGGTAGTAGTGATGACACAGAATTTTATGCATATAAGACTGAAAAAACTATATATGCAACCAGTGCAAAGGATAATATTGCATTACATGCTAATATATACTATGCAAAAGTAGATGAAAATAATAGACCTATAAGCAATAAATGGGTATTATTAATACATCCATTCATGCTAAATGGTAATATTATTGCAGAAACACTTGGTGCTATGTATACAGCACATGACTATAATATTATTGCACCAGATTTAAGAGGATTTGGTGATAGTGAAGGAGAAGTTGCAATGGGATATCTAGAAGCACTAGATATGACAGATTGGCTTACTGAACTTAATAAAGAATATACTGTTGATGCAGTAATTGTACATGGTGTATCTTTAGGAGGAGCAACTACAATTCAATTATCAGGAATGAACTTAGATCAATATAACGTAATAGGTATTGTTGAAGATTGTGGTTACACATCTATGATTGAAATGGCAGAAAGCAATGGTTCTTCTATTGGCTCAATACTAGGAGGTTCATCTTCTAAAAATGATCCTAAGGATTATTTAATTAATGATATAGGAGTGTTAGGAAATACAGGCGCTGACTTTGATACTATTGAGAATGGACTAAATAGCTTAGAAAAATGTACTGTACCAGTATTAATTATACATGGTACAGATGATACAATGGTTCCTTATGAAAATAGTGATAGAGTTTATAACACTGTGATGAGTACTACTTCTGAAGTACCTTATGTTTTAAGATACTCAGCTGAAGGCGAGTCACATGCATTTATTTTATTAGGAAAGAATGAAGCTACATATAAAAATTATGTGGATAAACTTGTAAATAAGGCGGAAGAAATTGCTAATACAGATAATTATGATTTTACAAATAAAGAAGAGACAACTCCTCCAGAAGTAGTAGAAGAAAAAACAAGTCTTCTTCAGACTATTTCAAAAGTATTTAGATTGTTGAAAGGAATGCTAGGAAAATAATAGAATATATTTTAAAGAAGCTTGTAAAAGATACAAGCTTCTTTTTATGTATTAATAAAAATGTTGATATTTCAACAAAAAAACAATAATAGGTCGAAATTTGTTAAATAATATTTTCCAAAAAAACATAATCTTGTAACAATTAACAAATAATAATAAAGATGAAATGAACAGTTACCATAAGTTTAAAAACATATTATTGTTTATGTAAAAAAACGGTGTTAAAATTTTGATATATATTTTGTATAGGAGGAAGAGTATGAAAAAAGAGCATAAAAAATTTTCTACTAAAATTGGTAATCGCATTAGAAATATAAAAAATTTCAAAACAAAGATATTTGTAATAATACTTCTAATGATGTTATTATCACTACAATTTACACCATTTATGCTAAGAGCAACCGCAACACAATTACCCTTTTATTCACCAGCTTTGATTACTCCTGCTACAGATGTATATTATCAAAAGAATGTTTTCTTTAGTAATGCTACTCTAGGTGGAGATACAGCTTATTGTATTGACTATGGTAAGTCATTACCAAGTGGAACAATGTCATATTATAAACAGTTATCAGCACAAGGTGTATCAATTCTTGTATATGGTTATCCAAATACATCAGCTGCTGATATGGGATGCGCATCAGATGATGAAGCATATATGGCAACACAGATGGCCTTTTGGACAGTTATGATGAAAACAGGAGAGTCAGAAGGACCACAAACATTTAATTTAGATAATATATATGCAAAACCAGGATATGAAGAGTTTATGCAAAGGGCAGCAGCAGCAGCAAAGAGATTAAATGCAAAAGCAGTGGCAAATCCATATGTACCAAATCCATCACTAACAGTTAATTCAAGTTCAGCAAAGTTAGTAAATAAAAATGGAGAGGTAATCACAGGACCATATGTAGTAAATGTAACAGGGGGAACAGTATCCTCAATAAAAGCATCATTATCAAATGCACCATCAAGTGCGAAGATAGTAGATGCAAATGGAAATACAAAAACAACATTTGCAAATGGTGAATCAGTATATGTTGCTATCAGTGAAAATGAAAATGGATCAACGATGACTTTAAATGTATCAGCAGATACAAATAAAGTAGTGGGAAGCATATATTCTGGTGGAGATTCATCACAAAACTTTGTAAAACTGGATACAGTACCAGTAGAGTTATCCGCATCAGTTAATATCAAATGGGGAACACAGACAGGAAGTATTGAACTTTATAAAGTAGATCAAGATGATAAACCGATTTCAGGGGTGAAATTTGAATTAAGAGATTCAAATAATACAAAAGTAGCAGAAGGAACAACAGGAACAGATGGATATATTAAATTTTCTAATGTAAAAGTTGGAAATTATAAACTTGTTGAGATTTCTGCACCATCTGGATATATAATGACTACAGATCCAGTCGAATTTTCTGTAACTTCAGGTTCAACATATCAAGCAAAGTTTATAAATGAAAAAATAAAAGGAGCTTTTGAAATTACAAAGGTAGATGAGAATAATCATCCAATACCAAATGTAACTTTTGAATTATTAAATTCAAATAAAGAAAAACTTGTAGAATTTACAACAAATTCTGAAGGTAAAGCAAAAATCAATAATCTTTCTAAAGGAACATATTATTATAGAGAAATAGAAGCACCAATTAATGTTATCATGGACAGTACTTTAAGAGAATTTCGAATAGAATCAACCAATGAGTTAGTAACAAAAACAGTTACTAATAAGACAATTTCTGGTGGACTTAAAATTATCAAAATAGATGATACTGGAAGTCCAATTGAAGGTGTAAAATTTCAGATTTTAAACTCAAATAAGAGTGTTGTAAAAACGATAACAACCGATGCAAATGGTATAGCAACTTTAGAGAATTTAAGCATTGGAACATATTATTATAAAGAGATAAGCGGACCTACAGATATTGTTATAGACTCAAATGAGTATGCATTTAATATTAATCATACAAGTGATGTAATTACGAAAGAAATTGTAAATAATGTTGCAAAAGCAAAAATTAAAATAACAAAAAATAGTACTGAAAATACTCCTATATCAAATGTAAAATTTCAAATATTAGATTCAAATAAGAATGTAGTAGATACAATAACTACCGATACAAATGGAATTGCTACTTCTAAAGATTTAAAGCTTGGAACATATTATTATAAAGAGATAGAAGCACCAGCAAACGTAGTTATGGATACTGCAGAATATGAATTTAAACTGACACAAGATAAGCAAGTTTTATCTAAAACTGTTATCAATGAAATAGTAAAAGAAAAACTAAAGATAGTTAAAGTAGATGAAAATGATGCTCCAATAGCAGGAGTAACATTTCAAATATTAGACTCAAATAAAAATGTAATAGAAGAAATAACAACAGGAACAGATGGTATCGCATTATCACAAGATCTAACAGTTGGAAAAACATATTATTATAAAGAAATTAGTGGGCCTTCAAATATGATTATAGATTCAGGTGAATATGCTTTTAGAGTAACTGAAAACAGTGGCATTATTACAAAAAAAATTGTTAATAAATATAAAAAAGCACAACTTGAAATTATCAAAGTAGATGAAGAAAATCACAAAATAGCAGGTGTTAAATTCCAAATTTTAGATTCCAATAAGAAGTTAATTGAAACTATTACAACAAATGAGGAAGGTAAAGCAACATCTAGTAAATTAAATTTGGGAACATATTATTATAAAGAAATAGAAGCACCGGAAAATTTAATTTTAGATGTAAATGAATATGAATTTAAATTAACAGAAAATAATCAAATTTTATCTAAAACAGTTGTAAATGAGATAGTGAAAGAAAAATTAAAAATTATCAAAGTAGATGAAAATGATAAGCCAATATCGGGTGTTAAATTTCAGATATTAGATTCTGAAAAAAATATCGTAGAAGAGATAATAACAGGGATAGATGGTATTGCATTATCACAAGATCTAACAGTTGGAAAAACATATTATTATAAAGAAATTAGTGGGCCTTCAAATATGATTATAGATTCAGGTGAATATGCTTTTAGAGTAACTGAAAATAGCGGAATTATTACAAAAAAGATGGTTAATGAATATAAGAAAGCACAACTTGAAATCATAAAGGTAGACGGAGAGAACCAAAGGATAGCAGGTGTTAAATTCCAAATCTTAGATGCTGGAAAAAATTTAGTTGAAACTATCATTACAAATGAAGAAGGTAAAGCAATATCTAGTAAATTAAATTTGGGAACATATTATTATAAAGAAGTAGAAGCGCCAGGAAATTTAATGATTGATACAAATGAATATGAATTTAAGTTAACTGAGCATAATCAAGTATTAACTAAAACTGTTGTAAATAATACGATAAATGGTAGATTACAAATAGTTAAAGTGAATGAAGAAAGACTTCCTATAAAAAATGCAGTATTTGAAATACTAGATGAGGAAAAAAATATAATAGATACTATCACAACAGATGAAAACGGTATTGCTACATCTAAAAATTTGACCATTGGAAAGTACTATTACAGGGAAAAATCTGTAGATGATAGATACGTTTTAGATACAAAAGAGTATATATTTAAAATTGATGAAAGCAATGAGCTTGTAACTAAAAAGGTTATAAATGAATATGTAAAGGGTAGTTTAAAAATAATTAAAACTGACAATGTGAAAAAGCCACTGTCTGGAGTTGAATTTGAGATTTTAAATGAAAACAAAGAAGTGGTACAAACACTTACAACTGGAAGTGATGGTGTTGCCATAAGTCAAGATCTATTAAAAGGTAAGTATTATTATAGAGAGACTAAGGCACCAGAAGATGTTGTAATTGATACAAGCGAACACATATTTGTAATTAGCGAAAATGCTCAGATAATACAGAAAAATATCGTTAATGAATACTCAAAAAAAGGAAGTATTGAAATATTAAAAGTAGATGAGCAGAACATACCACTATTAAATATTAAGTTTGAGATATTAGATAGTCAAAAAAATGTTATTGAGGCAATCATAACAAATGAAAATGGTATTGCAAAATCAAGTGATTTAGCACTTGGAACGTATTATTATAGAGAAGTAGAGACACCGCCAAATATTATTTTAGACAGTAATGAATATGAATTTAAAATAACTGAGAATGGTCAGGTAATACAAAAAACAGTTGTAAATCAATATGAGAAGAGAAGTCTAAAAATCATTAAAGTAGATGAAAATGATATTCCACTTGAGGGAATAGAATTTCATATTTTGGATGAAAACAAGAATGTAATAGATACTATAGTAACTGATAAAAATGGTATTGCTACTTCAAAAGAACTCGTAGAAGGAAAATATTATTATCAAGAAACTAAAGTACCAGAAAACATTATTTTAGATGACAAGTTATATGAATTTACAGTAAGTAAAGATGATGAGATTGTTATCAAAAATATGATGAATTATTATAAAAAAGGAATCATTAAGATAACAAAATTAGATGAAGATGGAAATCTTATTGAAGGAGTTAAATTTAATATCCTAGATAGTAACCAAAATATTGTGGAAACTATAATAACTGGAAGCGATGGAATTGCTACATCTCAAAAACTTTCTTTTGGAATGTATTATTATCAAGAGATTGAAGTACCTAAAGGGTTATTATTAGATAATACATTAAATGAGTTTGTAATATCAGAAAATGATCAAATACTACAAAAAACAGTTGTTAATCGCTATGAAAAAGGAAACTTAAAAATTATCAAAGTAGATGAAAACAATATGCCTATATCAGGTGTAAAGTTTGAAATACTAGATAGTAATAAAAATCTGGTAAAAGAGATTGTAACTGGAAACGACGGAATTGCTAATATAAGTGATCTAAAGATAGGAACTTATTATTATAAAGAAGTAGGTGTTCCTGAACAATATATATTAGATAGTACAGAGTACGAATTCAAAATATCTGAATATGCTCAGGAAATCACTAAAACAGTTGTAAACAAATTTTCAAATGGAACACTTAGAATTATCAAAGTAGATGAAAATAATACTCCACTTGAGGGTGTGAAGTTTAATATACTAGATAGTAATAAAAACTTAATTCAGAGTATTATTACAAATAGTCAGGGAATAGCGGAGTCAAGTGATTTAAAACTTGGAACATACTATTACCAAGAAGTAGAAGCCCCAGAACATATTATTGTTGATAATACTATTTATAAATTTGTTGTTTCAACAAATAACGAAGTAGTAATAAAAACAATGGTAAACAAATATGAAAAGGGTAGCCTAAAGATCATTAAAGTAGATGAGAATAATGTCCCATTATCAGGCGTTAAATTCCAAATACTAGATAGTAATAAAAAACTAGTAGATACGGTAACTACAGGAACAGATGGAATTGCTATTGCAAAAGAATTGATGATTGGAACATATTATTATAAAGAAATATCTGTACCAAAAGGATATTCTTTAGATAGTACAGAGTACGAGTTTAAAATATCTGAGTATGCTCAAGAAATAACAAAAACAGTTGTCAATAGATTTTCAACTGGAGTACTTAAGATTATTAAAGTAGATGAAAATGACATACCGCTTGAGGGTATCAAATTTAACATTTTAGATTCTGATAAGAATGTGATTCAAACAATAGTGACAAATAGTGCAGGTATTGCTGAGTCAGATGAATTAAAAATAGGAACATATTATTATCAAGAAATAGAAGCCCCAGAACATATTATTATTGATACCACAGTATATCAATTTAAAATAACAAAAGATAAAGAAATCGTTATTAAAAATTTGATCAATCAGTATGAGAAATCAACATTAAAGATAATCAAAGTAGATGAAAATAATGTACCACTTGAAGGTATTAGATTTAATATATTGGATCATAGCAAACAAATTATTGATACAATTACTACTAATAAAGAGGGTATAGCAGAATCAAATGATTTAACTTTAGGAACATATTATTATCAGGAAATATCTGTACCAAATGGTATTATATTAGATAATAATCTGTATGAGTTTGATGTTACTGAATATGGTCAAATTGTAATAAAGAATATGATAAATTATTTTTCAAGGGGAAAACTTGAAATCATCAAAGTAGATACTGAAGATAAAGTGATTTCTGGAGTTAAATTCAAAATATTTGATTCAAATAAAACAGAAATAGAAGAAATCGTTACAAATGAGGAAGGAATTGCTAGGACATCTGAACTCTTAATTGGAAAATATTATTATCAAGAAGTGGAAGCACCACTTGGATATGTTATTGATGATAAATTGTATCAGTTTAAGATAACAGATAATTTGCAAACAATTACAAAAAAATTAGTCAATAAAGAAGTTTATGGAGCACTAAAGATAAATAAAATTGATAAAAATACAAAAGAAAAATTAAAAGGCGTTGAATTTAAGATCTTAAATTCAAACAGGGAAGAAATAGGAACTTATACAACAGATAAAGATGGTATCATATTAGTTGAGAACTTACCATATGGGGAATATTATTATAAAGAAATGAAAACACCGGAGAACTATTTGGTAGATAATCAAGAATATAGATTTGATATTAAAAAAGATGATGTTGTAATTAATAAAACAATAACAAACCAAAGAGAAAAACTACCACAAACTGGTGGACTAATCAGTACGAATGTAATTATTGTTGCTATAGTAACAGCAATTACAATTATAGGGTATATTATATTTAATATGCTAAGAGATAAAAAGGAAGAAGGAAACTTTAAATTTAAAGATGACGATTTTGTAGATGGAGATAGCTATGATGATTTAAATAAAAAAGATTAGTTATTAGTCCATAAAGGACTGGAATAAATTAAATATTCCAGTCTTATTTGACTTATATGATATAATTTCTACAAAAGGATAGAGAAAGATGACAAAATTAATTGATTTAAAAAAAAGAGATAGTAAACTTATAGAGGAGTGCGCAGAGGCTATCAAAGATGGAAAATTAGTTGTTTTACCAACAGAAACAGTGTATGGGATAGGAGCAAATGCTTTAGATGTGAAGGCTGTCAGAAGGATTTTTGAAATAAAGAAAAGAAATAAAAATAATCCACTTATTGTACTTGTAAGCGATTTTGATATGCTCGATAAGATTGCATATGGAATCACCGATATCCATCAGAAATTAATAGATAAGTTTTGGCCAGGTCCTTTAACGATTATTTTTAACAGAAAAAATAGTTTACCAGATGATGTGACTGGAAATTTAGATACAATTGGTGTTAGAATACCTGGTAATGAAATTGTATTAGATATTATTAGAAAAGCAAAGGTTCCGATTACTGCACCGAGTGCCAATTTTTCTGGAAAACTTAGTATTATTGATCCCAAATTAGCATATCAGGAATTTAATGGAAAAGTGGATTTTATAGTAGATGGTGGAATTTCTGATATTGGTGTTGAATCTACTATAGTGAAAGTAGATGGAAATGTTATTTATATATTAAGGCGTGGAAAAATATTACCAGAAGATATTGAAAAATTAGGATTTAGTGTTAGATTAAGTGATAATATTCCTAGTAAGGGAAATAAACATTATAGCATCGGAAAGAAAGCAATTCTTGTTACTGGTAGTAACAGTATAGATAAGATTACTAATTACATTGATAATCATTCTTCCCAAAAAATAGGAGTCATTGGATTTGATGAGCATTATACACTTTTTACAGAAAAAGTAAATGTTTATATTAAGATGGGCTCTGTTTATCATTATGATGCAATATTAAAGAATTTATTTAATACATTAAATGAAGCTAAAGAGGCGGACAATGATGTGTTTTTAATAGAATGCTTGGAAGAGCATGGGATTGGTAAATTGGTGATGGATAAATTTAGAGCTATTTGCGATAATGAAATTATATAATAAATTTACATAATTTACTTTACATTTTTTTCCTTTTGTGGCATAATATATAGTGTTGATTAAATGGAGGGATAATAAATGGTTTATATAATTACAGGAGGACCTGCTACTGGCAAAGGAACAAGATCTGATATATTATCTAAAGCCTTGAATATACCACATATTTCTACGGGAGATATTTTAAGAGAGGTCGCCTTAACAGATGAAGACATTAAAGAAAGACTTGCAAAAGGTGAACTCATATCTGATGACATTATAACAAAATTGCTTGAGGAAAGGTTAAGCAAAGATGATTGTAAAAATGGTTTTGTACTTGATGGTTATCCAAGAACTATATCTCAAATTTATCTTCTTAATGAAGTTCTTAAAAAATTAGGAAAAAAGGTCGACAGAGTTATTGAACTTGTTGTTCCGGATGAATTAGCCTTTAAGCGAATCCTAGAAAGAAAAAAATGTATACAATGTGGAAGAGCATATGGTATAGATTTTCCGCCTGTTGTTGAAGACATCTGTGATGATTGCGGTGGAAAATTAGAAATTAGAACAGATGATACAAAAGAAACTTTGAAGAAAAGAATAGATACATATAAAAAGAATTCAAAAGAGATATTAGAGTATTATAGGAACAAAGGACTACTTAAGACTGTTGATGCATCTTCTCATTCTGAAAGAATCGTAGAAGAAGCTACAATAGATGATTATAATTTATAGAAAGTGTGAAAATATATGATAAATATAAAGAATGAACATGAAATAAAACTTATGGAAGATGCAGCAGAAGCCTTGAAAGCCGCTTTAAGGGCAATCGAAGCTGAAATCAAACCTGGTGTTACAACAATGCATTTAAACAATGTGGCAGAGGAGGCCATGAAAAAATATGGTGCACTTCCAGCGTTTAAAGGTGTTGAATGCCCTTATAGAGGTGGAAAACCATATAAATGGGCTATTTGCACTTCAGTAAATGATGAGATAATACATGGTATACCGTCTGAGGATGTTGTCTTAAAAGAAGGGGACATTGTATGTGTAGATCTTGGAACTTTTAAGAATGGCTGGTGCTCAGATGCAGGTAGAACTTATGGAGTTGGAAAAATCTCTCCTGTTTGTGAGAAATTAATAAAAGTTGCAAGAGATGCTTTTTTTGCTGGCGTTGATCAAGCTGTTGTAGGAAATAGAGTAGGAGATATTTCAAATGCTGTTCAAACCTATGTTGAAAAACAAGGATTCTCTCTACTTAGAGAATATCAAGGACATGGTATTGGAGAAGAAATGCACGAGGATCCAGGGGTACCTAATATTGGCAGAAAAGGAACGGGTCCAAGATTACAAAAAGGAATGGCACTTGCAATAGAACCAATGATTTGTGAAGGTAGGCCAGATGTATATGTAAAAAAAGATTATTGGACTGTTGCCACAAAAGATGGAAAAATGACTGCATACTATGAAAATACGATTGTGATAACTGATAGGGAAGCCAAAATATTAACTTTAGATTAAAAACAAATGCTTAAACTTTATGTTTAGGCACTTTTTATTGACATAAGTCTTAAAAGTATGTATAATATTGAAAAAATATATATGTTATTTAATTATAATAACGGATTGGAGGAAAAATGTTAAAATTTTTAGGAATGGGATCATGTTTTAATCCAACTATTGGATATACCTCTGCTTTTTATCGTGATAAAGAAGCAAAGAGAATATATGTGTTTGATATAGGTGGAAATATATTTGAAAGAATGATAGCAAATAATTTATTTAATGGTGTAGAAAAGGTAACAATTGTGATTACTCATGGGCATAGTGACCATGTGGGCAGTTTATCAGATACTATTTTTTATCTGAATATTGCTCTTAGAATTGTGCCAGACATTATCTATCCAAATAAAAGTTATATGAGAGGACGTCTTAGGGATGAAGCTGTACATGACGATGAATATCATCTCTTAGCACCAAATGAATGTCAATATTTCAAAATAAAGGAATATAGGCAGGTGCATAATGATTTGATTGAAGCATATGGATACTTGTTTGAATTAGATGGGAAGAATATCTATTATAGCGGTGATACTCATAGAATTCAAAAAGAGCCACTAAAAATGCTTGTGGATGGAAGACTTGACTATATGTATCATGAAGTTACTAAGTATCATAATTTAGCTCATACACATATTTGGAATTTAAAAGAGAGAATAAAACCTAGATTTAGGCATAAAGTAACCTGTATGCATTTTGATGATGATGAAGTTATAGAAATGGCAAGAGAGGCAGGTTTTAATATTCCTAAACTATATAGTAAAGCCGACTGAATTAACAGTCGGCTTTATTATGTTGTTTTGCAAATTCAATTAGATCATTCATTGTATTTCCTGCACTTTTTGCAAGAATAGGGGGCTCATTACTTGTTAAGTATGCGCTTACAGGTAAGAACTTCCTATAAATGCACCAATCTGTAACATACATTTGATGCTCAACAAAGTCGATAGAGGCATTTAAATGAAAATTGTCTCTTGGAATTGTTGAGGTGATTTCCTCAAATTTGCTAAGTAAAATAAAAGAATTATCTACCATGGTTTCTCCTCCTAAAAAATTATTATGGAATATCAATATATGCTTATCTTTATTATATAATATTATGTAATGTATGTCAAATAAGAAAATATTTTATGATGGAGTAAGATGTCAATTATATAAAGATTTTAGTGATTTCTATTGACAATTTAACATAAGTTTGTTATAATATACATGTTAATTAATGCCCTAAGGAATTAGAGTATTTTTTATATCATATAATAGGAGGGACTTTAGATGGCAAAAGATGATGTTATAGAAGTTGAAGGTGTAGTTACAGAGGCATTACCTAATGCAAATTTTAAGGTAAAACTTGAAAATGGTCATGAGGTACTTGCTCATATTTCTGGGAAATTAAGAATGCACTACATAAAGATTTTACCAGGAGATAAAGTGAAATTAGAACTATCAACTTATGACTTAAATAAAGGTCGTATTACTTGGAGAGCTAAGTAACCTATTATTTTATTAATTTAGTGAATAAACATTTGCTGAAGCGGCTGTAAGAGAGAAAAGCCTATTATCTCTTATTTTAGTTAATGTTTATTAATATACTTACTTTTGTTAAATTTTATTAACAAAGATTTTAAGGAGGATTTAAAATGAAAGTAAGACCATCTGTAAAAAAAATTTGTGAGAAGTGCAAGATTATCAGAAGAAATGGCGTAGTTCGCGTTATTTGTGAAAATCCAAAGCACAAACAAAGACAAGGTTAATGTGGGGGTGTAAGATTAAATGGCACGTATAGCTGGTGTAGATTTACCAAAAAACAAAGTAGCAGAAATAGGACTAACTTCTATATATGGAATAGGTCGTTCTGCATCAAGAAAGATATTAGCTGAGGCTGGTATTGAACCAACAAAAAGAGTAAAGGATTTTACAGAAGATGATGAAACAAAAATAAGAACAATCATTGAAAGAGATTATGTTGTTGAAGGAGACCTTCGTAAAGAAGTTGCTTTAAACATTAAGAGATTAATGGAAATTAATTGCTATAGAGGACAAAGACATAAAAAGAGATTACCTGTTCGTGGTCAAAGAACTAAGACTAATGCAAGAACAAGAAAAGGTAAAGCAAAAACAATAGCTGGTAAGAAAGGGGTATAATTGAAATGGCAGGAAAAAGAAAAGTAGTAACAAAGAAAAAAGTTAAAAAGAATGTATCAACTGGTGCTGCACATATTCAATCTTCATTTAACAATACAATCGTTACAATGACAGATTCAGAAGGAAATGTTATTTCTTGGGCTAGTGCTGGTGGATTAGGATTTAAAGGTTCAAGAAAAAATACTCCTTTTGCAGCAGGTCAAGCTGCAGAAACTGCAGCAAATGCAGCTAAAGAACATGGACTAAAAACAGTAGACGTATATGTAAAAGGTCCTGGTTCAGGTAGAGAAGCAGCAATAAGATCACTTCAAGCTGCTGGTTTGGAAATAAACATGATAAAAGATGTTACTCCAATACCACATAATGGTTGTAGACCACCAAAGAGAAGAAGAGTATAGTGGGGGTGTAAAGATAAAATGGCAAGATATACAGACGCGGTATGTAAGAAATGTAGAAGAGAAGGAACAAAACTTTTCTTAAAAGGCGCAAGATGTAATACAAATAAATGTGCTATTGATAGAAGATCATATGCACCAGGACAACACGGAAAAAATAGAGCAAAATTATCTGAATATGGACTTCAATTAAGAGCAAAACAAAGAGCAAAAACTTATTATAGAGTTTCTGAATCTCAATTTAGAAAATATTATGAAGAAGCTTTCAGAAGAGAAGGTGTAACTTCAGATGTATTATTTGAGCAATTAGAATTAAGACTAGATAATGTAGCTTATAGAATGGGTATTGGTAATTCTAGAGCTGAGGCTAGACAATTAGTTGGATATGAAATGTTAGAAGTTAATGGAAAAAAAGTTAACATTCCTTCATATATTGTTAAAGTTGGAGACGTAATAAAAGTTAGAGATTCTAAGAAAGATAATAAAACAATAGTTGCTGTATTAGAAGCAAATAAATTAAAATCAGTACCAGCATGGTTAGAACTTGATAAAGAAAAAATGGAAGCAAAAGTTCTAAGAAAACCTGTTAGAGACGATGTTGACTTAGAAGTTCAAGAGAATCTAATAGTTGAGTTATACTCTAAGAACTAGTTAAAACAATATTAGATCATTTAGTTAAAATAGTATGTGTAATCAGAGCATACTAGAAGGAGGATATAAAATGATTGAAATGCAAAGACCAGAAATAAAATGTGTTGAAGTAGATGTAGATACATTTTATGCAAGATTTGAAGTAGAACCTCTTGAAAGAGGATTTGGAATTACGTTAGGTAATTCATTAAGAAGAATATTACTTTCTTCACTACCAGGTTATGCTATTGATACTATAAAAATAGAAGGAATAACTCATGAATTTTCTACAATACCAGGAGTTACTGAAGATGTTACTGATTTAATATTAAATTTAAAGCAAATATGTCTTAAATCAGATGACATGGATGACAAGAAATTATCTATAAAAGCGAAAGGACCTTGTGAGGTAAAAGCAGGCGATATTATAACTGATTCTACTATGAGTGTAGTAAATAAAGATTTACACATTGCATATTTAGATGATGATGCAGTTTTAAATATTGATATGACTGCTATAAAAGGTAGAGGATATGTTGCAGGAGATAGAAGTAATTATACTGATCTGGCTGCTAATGTATTACCTATCGATTCAATATTTACACCTGTAAAAAAGGTTAGCTTTGAAGTAGATAAAACTAGGGTTGGACAAAAAGCCGACTATGATAAATTAACAATGGAAATATGGACAAATGGTGTTATAGAACCATATCAAGCATTAAGTATGGCTGCTAAAATTCTTAATGAACACTTAGAAATGTTCATCGATTTATCTGAAATTGCTAAAACAATGTCAATTATGTCTCAAAAGGAATTATCTTTGAAGGATAAATTATTAGAAACACCAATTGAAGAATTAGAATTTTCAGTAAGATCATATAACTGTTTGAAAAGAGCTGGAATTCATACAGTTGCAGATATTGTAAACAAATCTGAACAAGATATGATAAAAGTAAGAAATTTAGGTAAAAAATCTTTAGATGAAGTAATTAAGAAAATATCAGATTTAGGACTTGAATTTAAAAGTAAAGAAGACTAAATTAAAGGAGGATAATAACGATGCCAGGAACAAGAAAACTTTCTAGAACAACTTCTCATAGAAATGCAATGCTTAATAATTTAGTTTCATCTTTAATCTTAAATGGAAAGATTGAAACTACTTTAGCTAGAGCAAAAGAAGTTAAACCATTAGCTGATAGTTTAATTGATTTAGCTATCAAAGAAAAAGATAACTATGAAGTAAAAGAAAAAACAGTTTCTAGAGCTAAACTAGATAAAAATGGTAAAAAAGTTAAGGAAACTAAAACTTCTAAAAATGGAAATAAATATGAAGTAATAGTAAGAGAAGTAGTAAAAGAAGAAATAAAAGTTGATAAGCCATCAAAACTTGCAGCAAGAAGAAAAATGTTTAAAACATTAAATAAAATGAATGATTTTAATGGAAATACCGTTGATTTAACTGAAAAATTATTTAATGAAATTGCACCAAAATATGAAGCAAAAGGTGGATACACTAGACTTGTTAAATTAGTTGCTAGAAAAGGTGACGGAGCTGAAATGGCTATAATTGAATTAATATAACAAAATATTATATTAAAAAACAAAATATGACAATAGTAGAATTTAATTTGCATAATTCTACTATTTTTTTATTGTAAATTTTTATTTTATATGATATGATATATGTGTGTGTAAGATGCGGAGGTGATGCCGAAGTAAAGTTAGCGTACAAATTATTGGGGTTAGATAAGATGAAAATGACATTTAGTATGTTAATAAAAAACATATTAAATCAATTAGGTTTTTTGTATTTTAATACGAAATTAAATCGGATGAAACTTAACTAGTAATATACTAAATAGTTTAAGAACTAAGTATTTGTTATAATAGTGTGTGGTTATATATTTACTGATCTTAAAGTTTTTTAGTTTAATTACTCGACCTAAGTAGGAAGAAAACAATTTATCTTATCTAAATAAAAAATGTATTGTATCTTCAACTAGTTAAGTGCTGATTCCAAAAAAATATTCTAACAATTAAATTTTAATAATTTTTATAAGGGGAAGTGTGGTTTTTTACGCAGTCCCTTTTTTTGATCGAAAAAACACAAACTATAATCTGTTTGTGTAGTCTTTATTTATTTTTTCATGATTAATAATGCTGTGTATATTGGAAGAGAGAATATCCAATTCTAGCATTCTTTTTTGTTCTATAGTAAGATTTGACAAAATTTTCTCATTTATAGAAGTAAGAAGTAGAATATCGGACTTTTTAGATATTCTAGAGAGTAATATTTTTCCATTGTGAGAAGTAGAAAGTACATGTGCATATAGTTGTTTACTATTGGCTATATTTTGCATATCTTCTTTTGTTATTCCAAGAAGGATATTGTTTAGCATTCTTTTAATTTTACTCATTTGATATCTTTTACTTTTTATATGATTTACCAATTCGTTATAATCCGATGAATGTGATACTGAATCTATAATTCTGTTTTCAAGACCTTCTGTTACTTCATTAATGCTTGCGATCTCTTCCTTTTTACTTGTTACAATTTTATATTTTAATATATTCAATAATTGATCATTAAATGTTGGTGAGATTGTATTAATGATATGCATCATGTCTTCTGGGATAAAGGTATTTAATTGATCTATACTTTTTTTATGATAGATAGAATTTCTTATACTCGTTGCGCTAGTGTATTTCTGATTAGGATTTAGATGAATAGAATTGAAGTCATTTGAAATTCTTGCAATTGTATATGGTTTTATATTACTAGAGAGTCTAGAAAGACGTAATAAATATTCTATTCCTAAAATATTGTTTGGTTTGGAAATTTCATTTACTTCATCACTATTTAAATAACGAGTGATACTTTGCTCACGAGCTTTTGCAAAAGAAATTCCTTTTTTGAGATTTTTTTGTATATCTTGCCATATTTCTATTTCATTGTTTCTAATAGTATTAGAGATTTTTAATAATGTTGTTAAATTTCCTGATTCTGATCCAAAGCATATATTATCTACAATATTTAATGAATTTAATATTTCGATAGCACCTTTTGAGAAGTATTCGCTGCTTGAATTAGCATATATCGTTGGAAGTTCTATCACTAAGTCTATACCATGATTTGTAGCAATTTTTGCTCGTTTAAACTTATCATATAAGGCGATATTCCCCTGTTGCGTAAAGCTGCCACTCATAATAGCAATTGCAAAGTCACAGCCAGTTTCTTTCTTTGCCTTTTGAATATGGTAAATATGACCATTATGAAATGGGTTATATTCTGCTATTATTCCTAAAATTTTCAAAAAAAATACATCCTTTCTTGAGTTTTTCATACATGTATATTATAATATATGTACATATAGAGTTTAACATAATTTTAGATAGAATTCAAGTAAGGAGAATGGACTATGGAGTTTGAAAAGAATGTAATTATATATACAGATGGGGCATGTAGTGGAAATCCCGGACCTGGAGGATATGCTGCAATTTTGATATATAATGGAATAGAAAAAGAAATATCGGGAGGAGAAATTAGTACCACAAATAATAGAATGGAATTACTTGCTGTATTAAAATCACTTGAAATGCTAAAGGAGTCATGTAATGTTACTATATATAGTGATAGTGCTTATGTAGTAAATGCAATTGAAAAAGGATGGTTGATCTCTTGGAAGAATCATAATTGGATCAAGTCTGACAAAAAAGAAGTAAAAAATATTGAGCTTTGGGAAGAAATGCTAAAATTTATGAAAATACATAATATTACATTTGTAAAAGTAAAAGGTCATTCTAATAATGAGTATAATAATCGATGTGATAAATTAGCAGTAACTGCTAGAGAAAATATCATCAAATGATATTAATAATATACTACTATATAACATATGATGTTATATGGTGGTATTTTTATGAAAGAATATTTAGAAAAATATATAAAAGAAAATTACAAAATATTGAAGATAACTTGTATTTGCTTTATAATTGGACTGGTTGTAGGAATGATATTATATTTATTTGTTAGTGATGGAATAAAAAATGAATTTACTATGACTTTGAAAAATACTTTAGAACTTTCTAAGAGTAGCAATTTTGAAAATATTAATATCATAAAAAATGGAGTAATATCTAATGCGATACTCTTATTTATGATATATTTTTGTTCTATAACTTTAGCAGCTCCTGTTCTTATTAGTATGATAACTTTTTTTAAAAGTTTTTCTATAGGAATATATATACCTATCATATTTAATATTTTTGGAATATCAAATGGATTATTAGTCTTACTACTTTTACTAATTATTCCGAATATACTGTATATTCCTGCTTTTATCTTTTCTGTTACGAATGCGATTAAATTTCATTATTTGTTATTTGAGGAAAGTGAAACAAGTATGATATTTAAGTGTTTAAAAGAATTTATTTTCGTATTGATATCGTTTTCAATGATGATATTATCAATCGTAGTAGAACAATTACTAACGACTTCTGTCATTGGTATATACGGTGCTTTATAGTTTGCAAGAGTTAACATAAAATATTGAAAATAACTAATAAGTGATGAGTAAAAATAAAAACTACAAAACATTACATAATTTTTTTATAAACTATTGCAAATTTGTCAGAAATAGTGTAAAATACTTATGACAGAATGGAGGACTAATAATGAAAATAATAATAGATGAGTTTATAGAAAGTTTAAAAGCAAGACAGGCATCACAAAATACATTAGCATCTTATGAAAGAGATATTGTACAATTTAGTAACTATTTTGAGGCACAAAACAAAAAGATATTTGATTTAACAAGAGAGGACATGCAAGAGTATATCAATCACTTAATTGCGGAAGGAAAATCAAATTCTACAATATCTAGAAGTACAGCATCTATAAAGGCTTTATATAGATATCTAGTTAATAAAAAATTAGCAGAATCAAATATTGCAGAAAATATAGAAGCTCCTAAAGTTAGTAGAAAAGAGCCAATGATTTTAACATCTTCAGAGATAGAAAAATTACTTGAGCAACCAAATTTATCTGAACTAAAGGGTCAAAGAGATAAAGCTATGTTGGAAATATTATACGCTACTGGTATAAGAGTGACTGAACTTATTTCCTTAAGAGTTGAAGATGTCAATTTAACAAATGGATATATAAAAGTTAAAAAGAAAAATAGTGAAAGACATATACCTTTAGGAAATCTTTCATTAAAATGCTTAAAAGATTATATGAATAAGGTAAGACCTTTATTAATTAGAACAGAAGATGAAAAAACTCTATTTATTAATACAAATGGCCAAAAAATGACGAGACAAGGATATTGGAAAATTTTAAAACAATATAAAGAGCAGGCCAAAATAGATAAAGACATTACTCCACATACTATAAGACATTCATTTGCAGTTCATATGTTACAAAATGGTGCAGAAATTAAGACTGTTCAAGAGTTACTTGGACATACTGATGTAGCTTCAACTATGATGTATACACAAATTGCAAATTTAGATGTAAAAGATGATTATATGAAGAATCATCCAAGAGCATAAGACGATAAAAAACCTTGAATTAATCAAGGTTTTTTTTAATAGTTAATGTTCCTCTATGGTGATTATTTAATATAATAATATTGATAGAGGAAGTGTAAGGATTCATCTCTTGAAGTGGAATAGTAATGTTTTGAGCTGCATTAAATTTTAACTTGTGATAAACGAAATTTTGTTCTCCTTTTCTTAATTCTAATATCAAAAAAGTATCTATGGTGGATTGAAACTGTAAGGAAAGATTTTGAATGAATATAGTATTTAAAATTATTTTTAGTATAGAATTTTCTTTGGAATTATCCCTAAAATCAAAATTTACTTCTATGTTACTGTCGGATACTTTTAATGATATTGTTGATGGATCATATAGTAGCTTACATTCTCTAAGATTTAATTTACCCATGCTTTTTACTCCTTCTAAATAATTATTTAAAAATAAATTTTTTATTTATTAAATTATATGTATTTAAATTAAATTGTTGACGAAATGTTGAAACTTTATGTAAATTATGTTATAATAATTATATAATGCGTATTGGAGGTTTTTTGTATGGCAGGAGGCAATAATAAGAAAATAATAATAGTCATTATGATAATCGTTGTTGTAGCTATCATTGGACTAGCGGTATTTTTTTTAAATAATAAATTAAATGAGCATGAGTTAGATGATCCAGGAGAAGAACTTGGATATGATATTCCTGTTGGTAATCTCGAAGCAGAAGTGATAGATTCCAAATCACAAGGCCGAGATTTGAGTTCTGAAATTAAAGCAATTAATGCTACCTATAGTGATGCAAAGGTATGGCTTAAAGTTCCCGGAACTACAATAGATACACCCGTATTTCAATCTACTGATAATGTAAGATATTATAGAAACGATAGAGATAATAAGAAAACAAAATGGGGAGAAGCTTTTTTAGATTATCGATGCAATATAGATTCTATAGGTTCTTCAGCAAATATTATTGTATATGGTCATAATACTGAGACAGATACTAATTTTACCCCTCTTTTAAACTATAAAAGACAGGAATTTTATAATAAGCATCCTTATATAGAATTTGCTACAGAAAAGGGAAATTTTAAATTTCAAGTATTTTCTGCATATGTTACTGATACATCATTTTTCTATATAGATACAAATTTTGCTAATGTTACTGAATATAGTAATTTTGTAAAATCAATAAAAAATAAAAGTAGATATGATACAACAGTATCTGTGGATTCATCAGATACAATTCTTACACTTTCAACATGTGATTATTCTATCAAAGATGGAAGATTTGTTGTACATGCAAAACTTGTGAAATAGTGGATCGATCCAAAGTTTTAAGCTTTGGATTTTTTTCTATTCTGCATTATTTCTACAAAATTTGCATTTTCTATATGTTATAGTTTTAATAGAGGTGGTAGTAATGAACTACAATTATAAAGAGGGAAATTTAGTGATCATGTTAGATGAAGATTTAGATATGAATTCATGTAAATATTTGAGGGCTATTATAGATGGATACATTATGCGTTATCAACCTAAAAATTTCATACTAGATTTAAGTTTGGTAAAATTTATGGATAGTAGTGGTATTGGATTGATTATAGGGAGATATAATCTTTTAAAATTAATTGATTCAAGTATGACAATTGTTAATCCTACCAATAGTATAAAAAGAGTGTTGGAATTGTCTAATGTATCGAAGGACATAGTTATGAGGAGTGAATAAAATGAATAGTATGACAATAGAAATTAAAGCATTACTTGAAAATGTGGCCACTGTCAGAGTTGCCATATCTTCTTTCATTTCAAATCTAGATATAACAATCGATGAGCTTATGGATGTAAAAACAGCTGTATCCGAAGCTGTCACTAACTCAGTAGAACATGGTTATGATGGGATATTAGATGATGAATCGACAGTCATGATTAATGCATATATTATAGCTGATGAAGAAGATATGATAAGAATCGAGGTAATAGATAAAGGAGTTGGAATAGAAGATATTGAGCTTGCAACTACACCTACTTATACTTCTAAACCGGAACTAGAGCATGCTGGTATGGGATTTACAATTATGGAAAGCTTTATGGATGAAATTGTCATTGATTCTAGTAAAAATGAGGGAACAAAAATAACGATGAATAAAAAGTTAAAAAAGAAAAAGTCAAGAGAAATTTCAGTATGATTGAAATTTATATCAAAATTTGTTAAAATAAATATGGTGAATTTTTATGCAAAGAAAAGATATATTAAGAAGATATTTAGCACATCATGAAAGTGTTAGGGTAATTGTAATAGATGGGACTAATATGGTCGAGAAAGCAAGAGACATACATGGATTATCAAATGTAGCAACTGCTTCTCTTGGAAGAACAATGATGATTTCAACCATCATGTCTAGTATGTTTAAGGAAGCTTCAGATAAGTTGACTATACAAATAAAAGGTGATGGACCAATTGGAAATATTGTTGTATGCGGTGATAATTCTTTAAAAATGAAAGGTTATGTTACAAATCCAAATGTTGAATTGCCTTTAAATAGTAAAGGAAAACTAGATGTTGCAGGAGCAGTAGGAAAGGGAGATCTTACTGTTATCAAGGACATAGGTTTAAAAGAGCCGTATATAGGAAATTGTGAACTCTTATCCTCTGAAATAGCTGAAGATTTTGCATATTTCTTTGCAAGCTCGGAGCAAACCCCATCTGTTGTTTCTTTGGGTGTCAACATTGGTAAAGATAATCATGTACAAAAGGCATGTGGATATATCATACAACCATTACCAGACTGTGATCAAAAGATAATTGACTTACTTGAGAGTATCAACTTAAATATTCCAAGTGTTTCTTCACTTATGACTGATATAGAACAACTTGATGAAGTAGCAAAAACGATAACAGGAGATAATCAGATAGAGTTTCTTGAAGAAGATTATCCAATATACCAATGTGACTGCTCTAGTGAAAGAATAGAAAAGACGATCATTGCTTTAGGTGAAGATGAGGCCATTAAAATATTAGAAGAAAATCATGGAATATTAGAACTTACTTGTAATTTTTGCAACAAATCATATCAATATAATAAGAATCAAGTTCAAAAGTTATTTCATAAATAATAAGTGACAGATATTTGTATATCAATACAGATATCTGTTATGTTGTATTTTTGATTGAATTATGTTAAAATAAAATTAGATTTAATGAAAAGGAGAGAGAGTATATGGATATAATAGTATCAGGAAGTGCAAGCCAAAAATTTAAGCCAGATGAGGTTACTATCAATCTCACATTTTTGGTTCATGAAAAGACTTATGAAAAGGCGTTAGAAGAGGGGGCAAAGTGTGTAGATGAATTTATTAAAATGGCTTTAGAAAAACTTGAAATGTCAAAAGAATGTTTTAAAACGAGTAGATTTTATGTATCAGAAGTCAATAGATATAATCCTACAACCCAAAAGAGAGTGTTTGATGGTTATAGTTTTAATCAGTATTCATATATCAAATTTGACTATGATGTTAAAATTGTAACTAAGTTTATGGATTTGGTATCAAGCTTAAAAAATCCACCTAATTATGTACTTAATTTTAATATCAAGGATATGGATAGATGTAAAAATATAGTTTTAGCCGAAGCATATAATAAAGCTAAAGAAAAAGCGGAAGTAATTGCTTTAGCTTCCGGGAAAAAATTAATCGATTGTTTAAAGGTGGATTTTAAACCTTTTACTGAGCATCTGATTAGTGATACTTCTTTTCGAAATACAGATTTTGGATTAGGTACTAATATGGAAAAGACAAGTATCGGTAAAGCAAAACAATCTCTTGCAGATACTCTTGAGAGAAATTTTACACCTGAAGATGTATGTGTAAAAGAAACTATATATTGTCTATGGACGGCAGAGTAGTAAGCTAAAAGTAGGTCTTTTGATCTACTTTTCAAGTGTTTATTAATGAATTTTAGGAGAAAGATATGAATTATATAGTTGATAAAGAAGATGCAAGAAAAAGACTTGATATTTATATTTCAGAAAAAGATGAGACTGTTACACGAAGCTATGTTAAAAATTTAATTGATGATGGTAGAATTCTTGTAAATGGTGTTTTACAAAAATCTGGTTATAAAGTAAAGGAATCAGATATTATTTTAGTGGACAAGCCAAAAGATGAAGCACTTGATGTAATTCCAGAAGATATCAAGGTAGATATCATATATGAAGATAACGATATTATTATTGTAAATAAAGAAAAAGGGATGGTAGTTCATCCTGCAAATGGAAATTATACAGGAACTTTAGTCAACTCACTCATGTATTCTCATAGAAATGAATTGTCTTCTATAAATGGCACGATAAGGCCAGGAATTGTACATAGAATTGATAAAGATACAAGTGGAATATTAGTTGTGGCAAAAAATGATAAAGCTCATAAAAAGCTATCTGAGGATTTTAAAGAGCATCATATTAATAGGAAGTATGTAGCATTGGTGAAGGGGATTGTAAAGGAAGATGAATTTACAATTGATTTACCAATTGGCAGAAGTCCAAAAGATCGAAAAAAAATGGCTGTTGTATATACAAATAGTAGAAGAGCTGTGACGCATATAAGAGTATTGAAACGATTTTATTCATCTCAAGTTACTTTGGTTGAAGCTACTTTAGAAACTGGTAGAACGCACCAAATAAGGGTGCATATGTCATATATGCACCATCCGTTAGTTGGGGATGAAATATATGGTAAAAAGGATTCAAAGTGGAAAATCAATGGTCAAATGTTACATGCAAAATTACTTGGGATTACTCATCCAAGTACAGGAAAATATATGGAGTTTGAGTCAGATATTCCAAGCGAATTTAAAGAATTGTTGGAAAAACTAGAAAAGAAAGAAGAAAAATATGATTAGATTAAATAAGTATATTGCTTCCTCTGGGATATGTTCTAGAAGAAAAGCAGATGAGTTAATAGAAAGTGGTAAAGTCAAAGTAAATGGGATTGTTATAGCAACAATGGGGTATCAAGTTAATGAAAAAACAGATGTGGTAGAAGTAAATGAAAAAAAGGTATATTTAGATGATAAAAAAGTATATATTATGCTGAATAAACCGAAAGGATATGTAACAACGAATAGTGAACAGTTTAGCAGGCCAAGCACGAAAGATTTAATTAAAGAAGAAATCCGAGTATTTCCTATTGGAAGGCTTGATATGAATACAGAAGGATTACTTCTTTTGACAAATGATGGAGAGTTTGCAAATAAATTAATGCATCCAAAAAATAAAATAGAAAAGACATATATTGTAACTTTAAAAAGTCCAGTAACAAACGGGCAAATAGAAATGTTAAAAAATGGCGTAAATATTGGTGATTATGTCACAAAGCCAGCTAAAGTAAGACGCATTTCTGA
This sequence comes from Clostridia bacterium, assembly GCA_030524345.1. Classification (GTDB taxonomy): domain Bacteria; phylum Bacillota; class Clostridia; order TANB77; family CAG-465; genus CAG-465. The sequence goes on from JAUNGP010000007.1 coordinate 29,204, forward strand.
TATGGAGTTAGAAATCAAAATTAGTGAGGGGAAAAATAGACAAATTAGAAGAATGTGTGAAGTAGTAAATGCAGAGCTTATCAATTTAAAAAGGGTACAGATTGGAAATTTAAAACTTGGGAAATATAAATTTTTAACATTTCATGAGATTAGTAATATTTAATCAAATTAAGACTATACTGATAATGTATAGTCTTAAAAATATATATCAATGTAAAATAATTCAAATTAATGTTTTCTTTTCCTAGCAGCTTCTGATTTCTTTTTTCTCTTTACACTAGGCTTTTCGTAATGCTCTCTTTTACGTATTTCAGCAAGAACGCCATATTTGGCACATTGTTTTTTAAATCTAGCTAAAGCATTATCTAAGCTTTCATTATCTTTTATTTTTATACCTGGCATTTCTTTTCCCTCCCTCCAGTTGGGAAATACTTTTGTCTATATATCATTTTATAAGTATTTCTAAATTTACTATTAAATTATACAATAGTTTACTGTATAAGTCAAGTAAAATAGGTTTAAAACAGGAAAAAAGCTAAAATATGAACAGAAAATGGAAATTAAGTTTATATAAAATATTCTATTGACTAAAAAATCAAATTAATATATAATTATTGAAGTATTTAAAAAGGAGATAATAAAATTGGATGATCAAAATGAAAAAATAAAACTTAATAAAGCAAAGATACTTACCGTGTCTATTACAATATCTCTTACGATATTATTTACTACAATATTAGTTGGTGCCTTAGTAATTGTGGTTAGGCCTATATTGAAAACAGACATAAAGTCTTCAAACAATACAAATTCAGCATATTTGAAAAGAATTGAATATGCATTGGATGAAATATCAGAAAAATATGTGGAAGATGTGGACATGGATACCCTTGTAAATGGTGCAATATCAGGAATTGCAAATGCTACTGGAGATCCATATACTAGGTATATATCAGAAGAAGAATATCAAGAAATGTTAGATTCTAGTGTTAAGCCATATAGCGGAATAGGTGTACATTTAACATTTGATACTGAAACATCTGGAATTGAAATACTTGGTATCATGCCGGATTCACCAGCAACTAAAGTAGATTTAAAAATAGGTGATATTATACTTAAAGTAGAAGATATAACTGTAAGTCTTGAGACATATCAAGACTGTGTTGATGCCATAAAGGGAGAAGCTGGAACTTCTGTAAAGCTTGTTATAAAACGTGGAGATGAATTATTAGAACGTGAAGTGGTAAGAGAAAGTATTGTCGCTAACAATATTGAATCTGAAATCTTAGATGGAAATATTGGATATATTAAAATTTGGCAATTTGATAATGGAATTTATGAACAATTTAAAACAGAATATAATAAATTAAGAGATCAAAATATAAAAGGATTGGTTATAGATGTAAGAAATAATCCAGGGGGACTTGTATCAGACACTTTAAATATTGCAAGACTTATGTTACCGAAGTGCGAACTATTAAAATTAGTATATAAAGATGGTTCTGAGAAAGTTTATGAATGTGATGGTAAACATGAAATAGACATTCCGCTTGTTATATTAGTTAACTCAAGAAGTGCTAGTGCATCTGAAATCCTATCAGGAGCAATCAAAGATTCTGGAAAAGGGATTGTTATTGGAACAACAACTTATGGAAAGGGAATCGTACAAACAATTGAACCTTTAGGAAATAACGGCGCATTATCTATTACTACCTCTAAATATTATACTTCTAGTGGAGTAGAAATTCATAAAAAAGGAATAGAACCAAATATAGTAGTAGAATTACCAGAAGAAGTAAAAAATGACCTTACAATTGTAAGAGATAAAGATACGCAATTGAATGAAGCAATTAATTATATAAATAGTAAAAATTAAATGTAATAAAAATATAACATTTGAAAAAAACAGGTGTTATATTTTAATTTATTACATAAAATAATAGTAAAAAGTTTACATATTTTTGTAATATTAAAGGTAAAACATATTTTGGTCTTTTGACATCATGTATAAAAAATGATATAATCTGACACATAAGAGAGGCTTATAGGTGATTATTATGGTTTCAAAAGATTCACTACTTAAAATTAAGCAAGATGTTGAAAATTATATTGGACAAGAAATCTTTGTAAAGGCAAACGTTGGAAGAAATAAGTGCATTTATAGAAAAGGTGTTATTGATAGTACATATACTAACTTATTTGTCTTTAAAGAAAGCGATACCGATAACAAACTTTCTTATGGATATGCAGACTTAGTAACAAATACATTAGAGCTTAGCTTACCTTCTGGTGAGCCAATTGCAAGGTATGATTTCTCTACACCTAAATATACTAGGTTATAGAGCGATTATAAGGGGTATATATAATATATAAAAGGAGAATACACAATAGATGGGTGTATTCTCTTTTTGTTATATTCAAGGAGATTATATAGTTTTTGTATACTAGTATATCATGATAGTTTAAAGATAAGTTATCTAATGTTAAATATTTAACTAATATATATTATGATGTAAAAAACTTTGTGTGACAAGTAATAAATTAAAACATTTTACCATATATTGTAATATAGTTATAAGGAGGATTAGAAATGTCTTTAAATATAGAAAGGAAGTCTTTAAATTTAAATCAATGCGTCGTAAACAAAAATATGAGTGCGTGGGTAGAACAAGATATTATAGTGCCAGATTCCATGCCAGATGCAGTGAAAATAGTAACTGTTATGGCCACTCCATATATTAGTAATGTGGAAAATATGGAAACAAAAATGAAAGTAAGTGGAAAAATCAATTATTTTATTATTTATAATGTAAATGATGAGAAATTTATATCAAGAGGTTTATACGTATCATATCCATATACAGAAATCTTAGATGTCGATGACGTTGAAAAAGATGCAATGGTTACTATTATTCCAATATGTAAAAATGTCATTTATTCATTGCCAAATGAGAGGAAAATATCTACGAAATGCGAGATATTATTTAAAATTGCAGCAAAAAAGCAGGTCATTACTGATGTTATTAATAAATTCGCTGATGAGGATATGATAGAATGTAAGATGTGTAAAGGAAAGTTTAATAATATTAAACAATGTAAGAAAAGTATTATAGCTGCTAAAGAGGATGTAATACTTCCAAAAGATTCCAACCAAATGTTTGAAATATTAAAAGCTGATCCAAAAATAAAAAATACAGAATATAAAGAAAGTTATAATAAAATTATGGTTAAGGGGGATATTGAAGTAATATTATTATACCTTTCTGATAGTAGTGATAACCAAATCAATAAAGTTAGTATTACTGTGCCCTTTTCTTCAATGATAGAACTTGATAATATAAGGGATAATTCTAAGTTTGATATATCATATATTTTACAAGACTTTGATATAAAAGTAAATCCAGATATTGATTCTAGAACTGTAAGTGCCAATTATCAAATTGAAGCAAATGTTACTATGTTTGAAGATGAGGAAATCGAATATGTGGAGGATTTTTATAGTCAAACAAGAGAATTAAAATATGACGAGAATCGAGTTCAAGTTGTAAAAAAAGATATCAATGTTTTAAAAAGATTAGACATCAGAGAAAATATCAATAATATTATTCCGGAGGATATGAGGTTGATAGATTATAATATCGATACAAGTTATATTACTACGGAAACTGTTGGAAGTACAGTTAGTGTTGATGGAACAATTAAATTAAATTTATTATTGCAAGATCAAAATACATTTGAACTTGAGAGTAAAAGTGTAGATGTAATAGTAAATGAAAAATTTGAGCTTGAAAATGTTGGAGAAACACAAAATGTATATGTGAGTATCATTGATAAGAGTGGGACCGTTACACAAAGTGGCAATGATATAGAGATGAGAGTTATATTAGATGTTGGGGCATTCATTGAAGATGTTGCAAACATGAGTATTATTGATAAAATAGAAGAGTCAGAATTGGACCTTAGTAGTATCAATAGTATTAATATTTATATCGTAAAGCCTGGAGATACACTTTGGAATATCGCTAAGAAATATAAAACTAGTGTTGAAAAGATTGTCATGACTAATAATATAGAAAATCCAGATGTAATAGATGTTGGGGACAAATTATTAATTATTAGATAAATGAGACTTAAGTATTATATAGTAACATTAAGACAAATGAAGATAAAAAAATCATTTGTCTTTTTTTCTTTCTTAATGCTCGTCATATTATTAATAACATCTATTCATTACAAAAAAATTGAAGGTTCATTAATAGAAATATGTCAATCTAACGCCCATTCTATTGCTTTAAAATGTACAGAGGATGCAATTAATGAAAATATCCAAGATATTACTTATTCAAGTATCATCAATCTAGAAAAAAATAGCGAAGGAAAAATAGTAGCAATTACTTCAAATGTAAACGAATTAAATAGATTATCTAATAAGCTAATTACATCTGTAGAAGAAAATTTACAAAAGAATCAAACAAGTAAGATAGAGATTCCAATAGGAACGTTACTTGGTAGTAAAGCACTTGGGGGATATGGGATGAAAGTTAAAGTAAAAACCTTCCCCATTGGAGATACTAATATAGAATATATGTCATATTTTGATAATGTTGGGATCAATCAGACTAGACATAGAATTATAGTAAAAGTAAGTTCACAAGTAAAAGTGATAGCACCTTTTTATACTGCATTAGATGAATATTCTAAAGAGGTTGTTTTAGCAGAAACTGTTTTGATAGGTGAAATTCCAAGTTCGTATTATAATATCAGTGGAGTAGAAAATTTAGAAAGTAGAGATATACTAACAGTTGGAGAATAGATTACTTAATTGACATAATAGTACAAGTGTGATAAAATATAAAAAAACTAAAAAACTTTTTATAATTAGGAGGAGTTATAATGAAACTATTAATTGACGGTTTAGAAAAAAAGGATGGATATTTTGAGATGCCCTTTGAAGCATATGGAATTCTTGGTGAAGATCGGGAGAAACTTATTATCATTGGTAATGATTTGGAGGCAAATTTTGAAATTTCTATGCTTCCACAAGAAAGAGGAAGAGGAAAATGCTTTGTCATATATCAGACCCCTTCAAATTTTATGTATAATACCTTAGGCTGTCTAGTCAAATTAAGATGTACTAACAAGAATAATGGAGTTGATTCATTCTATCAATTGGAAGATTTGGATAAAATTGAAGTACTAAGTATTGAGACAAAATATGAGGGGGAAGTATTAGTAAGAACAATGATTTTAAAAATTTCCTTGACTTCTGAAAAAGATCATGTGAAAATGATTGTCAATGATGGAGAGTATTGTACTTATATGTTTTCAGCAAATGGCGTAGACATTGCTCATGCTGAATGCATCAATTTAGAAAAGTTTGAAAGTATAGCGCTCATCAGTTATAGAAAAATGGAGAAAGAATTTGAAAAAGTTACAGTAGGTATTGACTAAAGAAAAGGTCTTAGATAGTATTTTATCTAAGACCTTTTATACTTCTATTTTTAAAATTTTATTTTTTAATACTATTTGTTTGATATCCAGATTTTTAATCTCATCTCCAGCTTCGTCACTTAGTCCATTATAGATGATGTTTTCATTTTGCATGACTTCTATATTAAATTTTCTAATTTCCTTTATTTTCACTTTTATCACCAAATTCATTATATCATAAATAACATGAATTGTCGATATCATAAAAATGAAGATAATTAGTACAATCAAAAGATTTCTTGAAAAAATGTAATATAAAGAAAGTATAAGAAATATGTGAAATATATTTATATTATATTGACTTATAATATATAAGATGATAAACTATCTAATAGTATTAGATAAATGGCGGTGATAAAATGAATAGTAGGCAAATAGCAGAAAAGATATTCTATGAACTTGCTAAGGAAAAGGGTCCTTCTTTAAGGGAAGATTCTCAAGAGTTTAGTAGAGGTGAAAAGGGAGTTCTATTATATTTATCAAAGAGTAATGGTTTGACAGCAGGAGAACTTAGTGAAAAATTAGGAGTAACAACTGCAAGAATTGCATCACTACTAAATACTTTAGAAAATAAAGGACTCATTATTCGTAATAAAGATATTCAAGATAAAAGAAAAGTACAGGTATATATTACTGATTCTGGTAAGGATTTATTAGAAGAGCAAAGAGAAAATCTAATTAGGATTATAGAAAAAATAATTGACGAAATGGGTGAGAAAGATATTAATCAATATATTGAATTAGGAAGAAAGATAAGAGATATCCTAAATAAAATGTAAGTTGATGAAAGGAGTAATACATGTTAAAATTAGAAAATATAACTAAAATATATAAAATGGAAGAGTTTGAACAAAAAGCACTAGATAAAGTTAGTATAGATTTTAGAGAAAATGAATTTGTTTCTATATTAGGACCTAGTGGTAGCGGAAAAACTACATTATTAAATATAATAGGTGGTCTTGATAATTATACTTCAGGAGATCTCATTATTAATGGAGTAAGTACAAAGAAATATAATGATAGAGATTGGGATACATATAGAAATCATCGAATAGGTTTTGTTTTTCAAAGCTATAATTTAATACCACACCAGTCTATTTTATCTAATGTCGAGCTTGCTTTAACATTATCTGGTGTATCGAAGACTGAAAGAAGAAAAAGAGCAAAGGATGCCTTGAAAAAAGTAGGATTAAGTGAGCATATTAATAAAAAGCCAAATCAATTATCAGGTGGCCAAATGCAGCGTGTTGCTATTGCTAGAGCACTGGTGAATAATCCTGATATTTTACTAGCAGATGAGCCAACAGGAGCATTAGATTCTGAGACAAGTAAACAAATTATGAATTTATTAAAAGAAGTAGCTAAAGATAAGCTAGTTATTATGGTTACTCATAATGCAGAACTTGCAGAGGCCTATTCGACTAGAATTATTGAGCTAAAAGATGGACACATATTGGGAGATACTGATTCATATCAAGAGAAAAAAATAGAAGAAATAAAATCAACTCAAAAAGATAAGAACACAAGTATGTCATTTTTAACCGCTTTATCGTTAAGCTTAAATAATTTAATGACTAAAAAAGGTAGGACAATACTTACTTCTTTTGCTGGATCAATTGGTATTATTGGTATAGCACTTATTTTATCTTTATCAAGTGGTTTCCAAGACTACATCAGTCGAGTACAAGAAGAAGCATTAACCTCATATCCTTTAACAATCGAAGAAAGTTCTATAGATCTTACATCTGCTATTTCTGAAAGAAGGCAAGAAGTATTAGATGAAAAGTCAAATGAAAATGTAGAGGAGAATCATAAAATTTATTCTAATGATACGATTGCTGATACTTTATCATTGATGAGTAGCAAAATACAATCAAATAATTTAGAATTATTTAAAAAATATATTGAAGATGAAGAAAATGGAATAAAAGAATATACCACAGCGATCAGCTATGAGTATCATTTAGATTTACAGCTATATAAATCAGATACATCAGAGGGAATTGTTCAAGTAAATCCAAATACTGTACTTGAAAGTATTGGAATAAACTTTCAAGGAATGAATATGTCAATGATGATGAATGATGTATGGAATGAAATGTTTGAAAATGAAGAAATCAATAACAAAATGTACGATGTAATCAGTGGTAGAATGCCACAAAAATATAATGAGGTTGTTTTGTTAGTAAATGAGGATAATGAAATCAGTGATTATGTATTATATGCTTTAGGATTAAAAGATCAAAATGAACTTGAAGAAATGTATGAAAAAGTATCCAACGGTGAAACAATAGAAACAGAAAAGGTAAGCTATAGCTATGATGAATTAGTTGGATTATCATATAAATTACTTTTGAATACTGATTATTATGAAAAACAAAATAATATATGGATTGATAAAAGAGAAGATGAAGAGTATTTAAAAGAAAAATTGCAAAATGCAGAGGAAATTAAAATAGTAGGGATTATAAAGCCAAGTGAAGAAGCAACAGTCTCTAATAACTCCTTAGGTGGAATCATGTATACTAATGATTTAGAAAAGTATGTTATTAATAAGATCAATGAATCGGATATTGTAAAGGAACAAAAAGAAAATCCAAATGTAAATGTAATTACTGGTTTGGAGTTTAATAATGAGGAATTCCATATAGAAGATTTGAGTATGGAACAAAAAATGTATTTACAATCATTACCTGCAGAAGAATTAGCCGATATTATTACAAAGTATAAAGAACAATCAGAATCTACTTATGATACTGTACTTCTAGAACTTGGATCTGTTGATCTAGAAAAACCTTCAGCAATATATGTATATGCAAAAGATTTTAAATCTAAAGAAGAGATAAAAAATATCATTGCAAATTATAACCAAAAACAAATGGATGATGGTAATGAAAGCAATGTAATCAATTATAATGATTTGGTTGGAATGCTTATGAGCTCTATCACAAATATCATAGATATGATCAGCTATGTATTAATTGCTTTTGTTTCCATATCACTTGTAGTATCAAGTATTATGATAGGAATTATAACATATATATCCGTACTAGAAAGAACAAAAGAAATCGGAATATTACGAGCAATAGGTGCTTCTAAAAAAGATGTCTCAAGAGTATTTAATGCAGAAACATTAATAGTTGGTTTGATTGCAGGGATAATAGGAATAGGAATAACTATACTATTGAATATCCCTATTAATATCATCTTAAAAAATATTGCGGGAGTATCTAATTTAAGTAAATTACCAGTAATAGGAGCTTTAATATTGGTTATTATCAGTGTAGTGTTAACAATGATTGCTGGCTTAATTCCATCACGTATGGCAAGTAAGAAAGATCCAGTTGAATCTTTACGAAGTGAATAGGGAGAAGTATTTAGTGTGTGAGGATCATTTAATTGATTGTAGAAATGGTAAGATATTGTGATGGAAATTTGTTTTCCATCACTTTTTGACTTTTATGTAAAATATGGTATAATAATTACGTAAAAAATATAATCCCTACAAATTAATATGTTAGGAGAACACCTAATTAATAAAGTTAAGGAGGAATTTAAACATGAGTTTAAATGAAGTAATGACGCGGAGATTTAACGAGTTATCTGAAACATCAATGAAATTTGCTGATTGGGTAAAAAAAGAGATATCAAATGACAAAAAAGCTTGTGGGATGGAGATCAGAATCGCGGCCTGTGACTGGCCGAATTATCGTTATGTACCTACGCCGGTAAAGACTATATATACTCTTCGTTACCCTAATTTAGGAAGAGGCAACTTGGAAATGGAATCACTTTTGGAACTTGAGATGTCACAGAGTCGAGAAGTAAAATGTGATGTAGTAGAAAATCTCTTAAAAGAAGTCAATTTAAGTGATTTTCAAAGAATTATGCTAGAAGAAGAGGTGGTTTGCGATGTGCAGGCTTTTGCTTATTGGGGGATTGTCATTACAGTTTATCCTAAGGATTTAGTAAGTAATAAAGATCCTATGGATTTAACAGATAACTTGATTATCAATTATGGTGTGCCGATTGAGTAACGGAGAAAATAGAACATGAAAAAATGGTAGCCTTGGAAAAGTAATTAGAATGATTAGAAATGTAAATTAGTAAATAGAACCTAGGAGCTTAGTCACTTCTTGGTTCTATTGAATATAATATAGAAAACTTTATGATTATTGATATAAGTAATAATCATAAAGTTTTTTAATTTTTTGGTGCATATTGTATGCATATTACAATTAAAGCTTTTTAAAATGTTATATGTTACTTTAACGCAAATTATATCGAAAAAAATATAATAAATTAAAAGTTTTTTCGATTTAACGAAAAAACTTTACAAAATAAAAACTTTGTGTTATACTTATATTAGGTGATATATATGATAAAAAGAAATATGTATTTAGATAAGATTAGAGATTTTTATAATGAAAAAAGTTTAATAAAAATAATTTATGGACTTAGAAGATCTGGAAAATCTATCATATTAACGCAAATAATAGATGAATTACAAGAAAATGGAATAGATGAAGAACATATAATATATATCAATTTTGAGTCTTTAGATTATAGTGATATTAAAGATGCTAAAGATTTAGATAAATATATAAAATCATTTGTAAAAGATAAAAAGACATATTACATATTTTTAGATGAAATACAAAAAGTAAATGATTTTGAAAAAGGAATAAACTCTTTAAGAATCACTAATAATTTTAGTATATTTATCACTGGTTCAAATAGTAAAATGACTTTTATGGAATTATCAACTGACCTATCTGGAAGATATGTCAGTTTTAGGGTATGTCCTTTAACTTTTAAAGAAGTAATAGAACTTACTAATACAAAAAAAGAAGATTATGAGAAACTATTATTTGATGTATTTGAGTGGGGTACATTACCACAAAGATTTTCTTTCAAAGATGAAAATCCTAAATTAAATTATATTTCTGATGTGTATGATTCTATTCTCTTAAAAGATGTTATTGAAAGAATGAACATAAAAGATATTACTTCTTTTAATAAAATATTACAGTATATATTAGAAATAGAAGGAAGAGAATTCTCTAGTGGAAACGTTTTAAAATATTTAAAACAGGAATATAAAGAGATATCAACAGAAACATTATATAATTATATTGAAGCTCTATGTTCAACTTTTATGATTAATAGAGTATATAGATATGATGTCCATGGAAAAGAAGTATTAAAAACTTTGAATAAATTTTATGCATCTGATTTAGGCATAAAAAAAATAAAAAAGAATAATAAAGAAATTAATTTTTCTACATGTCTCGAAAATTTAGTATATAATGAGTTAATTGTTAGAGGATATGAAGTTTTTGTTGGAAAGACAAGGAAAGGTGAAGTTGATTTTATTGCTATAAAGAATAAAGAGTTTAAATATATACAAGTATGTTTATACTTAAATAATGAGGAAACTATACAAAGAGAGTTTGGAGCATACGATTGTATAAATGATAATTATCCTAAATATGTTATTTCGTTGGATAAAGATGATTTTTCAAAAAATGGAATAAAACATATTAATGCAATTGACTTTTTCTTATCTGATAATTTTTAAAAAGAGCGATTTTAAATATTTTTATTAATATTATGAAGAATATAGAAATCACAATATATATTGATTAAAAAAATTGAAAAAAGTATGTGTGATTAGTGGAAAAACAACTTTATATATTGCTAATATAAGAGAACAAGCAGATTTTAGTAATGTCTAATAATAAATATTGTTATGCATTAAATAGATTAGAACAGTTTAAATGTTAAAATAAGAAAGCCAATTATGCACAGATAAATTATAGAGCATAATTGGCTTTTTATAATTATCACTTATATCAATAATCATAAGTTTTTTTTATTTTTTGGTGCATATTGTATGCATATTGCGTGCATATTTCTAAAAAAATTAAGTAAAATATAAAAATAAAAAATGTTGATTTTTCAAGCTTTTTAAGCTATTTGATAAAAAAGCTATAAAAGCATACGAAAAAACCTCGGAAGTATTGAAACTTCTGAGGTTTTTGATATTCTGTATAAAAAGCTTCTTATCTTTTGCTGAATTGAGGAGCTTTTCTTGCTTTTTTAAGTCCATATTTTCTTCTTTCTTTTACTCTAGAATCTCTAGTTAAAAGACCGTTTCTTTTTAATATAGCACGTACTTCTGGATCAGTAGTTGCTAAAGCTTTTGCAATACCGTGAGCAATAGCACCAGCTTGACCTGCGAATCCACCACCATTTACAGTGGCTACTACGTCATATTTTTCCATCATGTTAGCAACATTAAATGGTTTTAAAATGATAGCCTTTAAAGTATCTAATTTAAAAACTTCATCCATATCCTTTTTGTTTACAGTTATTTTTCCAGTACCAGGAATGATGTTTACTCTAGCTATTGAAGATTTTCTTTTTCCTGTTGCATATATGTATTCTTTCTTTGCCATTTCTTATTCCTCCTAAAATTCCCATTTTTCTGGTTTTTGAGCTTCATGATTATGCTCTTCACCTTTAAATACTCTTAATTTTGTAAGCATTTCTCTTCCCAATGTGTTTTTAGGTAACATACCTTTTACTGCTAATAATAAAGCCTTATCTGAGCTTTTAGCCATTAGATCTTTATAAGGAATTTCTTTCATTCCTCCTATGTATCCTGAATGATGTCTGTAAACTTTATCATTTAATTTATTACCAGTTAAAACTATCTTATCTGAGTTTATAACTATAACATAATCTCCACAATCAAGATGTGTAGAGTAAGTTGGTTTGTGTTTTCCTTTTAGTAATTTTGCTACTTCTGTTGCAACTCTACCAAGAGGTTTGTTTTCTGCATCTATCACATACCATTTCTTTTCGATTTCGCTAGCTTTTACGCTATGTGTAGTATTATTCATAATTGAATTTCCTCCTAATTTAAATTGATGTAGATAGTTCAACTTTTCCGGGGTATAGTTGACTAACTATTAATACTCATATATTATACATTTAAATCGTAAAAATGTCAACTATTATAGTAAAAAAATTAAATTTTTAGATAATAACCGTATATGGATAAAATGCAATTTGCTTTTCATAGCAGATTGCATTTTATATAGTTTATTTTATTATATGTGTTACACCATCGCTTGTAATGACACCGAGTCTTGATAATATTCTTCCAGATTGAGTTGTTTTTAAACTGATAATGCTTACTGCATCTTCTATATCCAATTTTTCAAAATTTAATTTGTCATCAAGACCACTAGTATATACCGCATAATATACGGTTCCATCTTCTAATAGTACAGCATAATAATCTTGACTTCCTTGACCATGAAAATGATGGATTGCATTTACAATATTTAATCCATTAAAGGTATACTCATTTCCTTCAAAATTAAAAGTTGAAGTCTTTAGACCTGATGAGCTCCCACTTGAAATTGTTTTTCCAATTGAAACATCTGCTTTTCCAATGGATATGGTATGTCCTTCTTCCTCTACAGAATCAATATTGCCTTCTATGTTGGAAGTATCTATATTAGAAGAATTAAATTTTGGTATTACCATAGAATTTGGTAAGTTACTATTATCATTTTCAGTGGTTGTGGAAATGTTATTATCTTTATTGTTTTCTAATTGTTGATTTAAATTTTCAATACTTTTCTCCATTTGTTTTATAGTGTTTTTATTTTGTGTAAAGTTTATACCAAAGACTATTGATACAGCAAGTAATATTATAATAATAAAAATTAAAATGATTAAAGTAATTTTATTTTTCATATCATTCCTCCTTTAAGAAATTATATATTAATTTTATGAAATTGTAAATAATAATTATGAGATATTTTTATCACTAATATGGTTAATTATTATATTGCAAAATTTAAATATTTATAGTATGATAGATATATAATTATTTTTAATAGAAGAGAGGTTATTTTATGGCAGGATATGAAGGGTATGAAGGCGTATTTGATATGGATGTAGTTAATATATCGGCTAGTATAATGGATGCAAGGGAGCTTGCCAGAATAAGGTCTATTATAGCAAATTTAAAGATATATGATGAAAATCCGCATATGTTAACTGAAACATATACAAATATACTTTGTGATGATAATGTTGCATTTATTCTTACAAAAGTAAGTCAAGATCCTATATTTATGCGACATTTTCCCGAGTTTTATGAGGTGAATAAGTATGGTGAAAATGTTATAAATTGTCAACAAAATTCACCATATCATAAGTATGGAGTATTTAAACATATTTTAACTACAATTGAAGCGGTGGGGAATCCACAAATTCCAATTAGTGATTGGCAGAAAAAAGTGTTAAAATGGACAATGTTATTACATGATATAGGAAAACCATATGTAAAAACGATATCTGAAGAAGGAAATGAGAGTTTTGTTGGACATGATGAAAAGTCAGTTGAACTTGCACAGGGAATATTAGATAGATTTGAATTTTCAGACGATGAGAAAAAGATTATACTAAAGCTTATAAAATATCATGATAAGTTTTTAAATGAGGGGGAAATAACATATGATAATATGAAATTTCTAGCTAATGAATTGGGCAATAGTAAGGAACTTTTTTATTTACTCATTGATGTGAAAGATTCAGATGCAAAAGCAAAAAGTATGGAAGTGTATAACAAATATAAACTGACAAAAAATAAATATTTGGAATTTGTCAATTCTTATTTTAGTTCTAATAATATGACTACAAATGATGAGACAATCAAAAATAAAGAAGATGATTCTCAGTTTGATGAGATGACACAATTAGAACTGGAAAATCTTGTTAATGATATCATAAGTAAGAAAAAGATCAAAGCTGTGTTTCAGCCTGTTATTGATCTTCAATCTTGTAGTGTTTATGGCTATGAAACATTTACAAGGATACAGAGTACGAAAAGAATTGAAATAATAGAGTTGTTAAATTATGCTATAGAAACTGGTAAGAATGAAAGAGTACAGCAATCATTATTTATAAATGGTGTAGAAGAATTTGAAAAAATTGTGAATAAAGAGGCCAATGTGTTGTTTGTAAATACTGATTTGGTAAGTTATGAGAAGTACATTAATAAGCCAAGACTTTATGATATGATGTCAAGAAACAAAATAGTTGTAGAGTTTCATAATTATGAAAAACAAGACTTAACGAGGTTGCAATTAGTCATTCAATCAATTCATGAACATAATGGTCTTGTTGCTTTGGATCAATTTGGAACTGGAACTTTGAATATAGATGATATTAATTTCTTAGATTTAGATTATATTATACCAGATATGTCTCTTATCAGAGGAATTGCTAATGACATAGAAAAGCAAAAATATATGAATGAATTAGTTACGTTTGGAATAGTAAAAGGAACAAGTATTTTAGTGGTAGGCGTTGAAAGTAAGGAAGAATTAGATGTCCTAAGAAAATTTGGTGTAAAACTTGTTCAAGGTTACTATTTTGAAAAACCTTCTGATACAATTAATATGATAAATACTAATATTAAAGAGCTATTAAACCAAGCAGTAGACGATACTATATATTAATAAAATTTTTAAAAATTTTTTAAAATAGTTGACAAACATTTCTTTTAGTTATATAATCATAGCGAACAAATGTTTGAAACGTTAGGAGGAAATATTATGATATCTGAAGAAAGAAAGAAAGCATTAGACATAGCAATGGCTCAAATCCAAAAGAATTTTGGTAAGGGAGCTGTAATGAAACTTGGAGAAGTTGGAAATGTAAGTATTGATTCAATTCCATCTGGAGCTTTAAGTTTAGACATCGCCCTAGGAATAGGGGGATTTCCAAGGGGAAGAATTATTGAAATATTTGGACCTGAATCTTCTGGTAAAACAACAGTTGCTTTACACGCAATTGCAGAAGCGCAAAAACTTGGTGGTATTGCTGCTTTTATTGATGCAGAACATGCATTAGATCCAGTATATGCAAGAAATCTTGGTGTAGATGTGGATAACTTAATTGTTGCACAACCAGATACTGGTGAACAAGCCTTAGAAATAGCTGAGCAATTAGTTAGAAGCGGAGCTGTGGATATAATAACAATTGATTCTGTTGCTGCACTAGTTCCAAAAGCAGAAATAGATGGAGAAATGGGAGATTCACATATAGGATTACAAGCTAGACTTATGTCACAAGCTTTAAGAAAATTAACTGGCGTACTTAATAAATCTAACACAGTTGCTATATTTATTAATCAGCTACGTGAAAAAGTTGGTATTTTGTTTGGAAATCCAGAGACTACACCAGGCGGTCGAGCATTAAAATTCTATGCTTCAGTTCGACTTGATGTAAGGAAACAGGAAGCTATCAAAGTAAATGGAGAAGTAATGGGAACTAGAACAAAAGTAAAAGTAGTAAAAAATAAAGTAGCCCCTCCTTTTAGGGAAGCAGTATTTGATATTGTTTATGGAAAAGGTATATCAAATGAAGGCTGTGTTTTAGATTTGGCAACTGATATGAATATTGTTGATAAAAGTGGAGCTTGGTTTGCATATAATGGTCAAAAAATAGGACAGGGAAGAGAAAATGCAAAGATATTTTTAAAAGAAAATCCTGAGTTAATGAAAGAAATAGAACAAAAAGTAAGAGACAATTTTAATGCGGCATTTGAAAAGAGTATGGGAGAAATTCCAGAAGCAGGGGAAGAAGTAGTAGAAGTGGAAAGTATTGAATCAGAAGAATAGAGGAGATAAATGGAATTTGAAATTGCTAAAGAAAAAGCAGTAAAGTATTTAGTGACTGCTAGAAAAACGGAGTATGAAGTTAGATTAAAATTAAAAAAAGGAAAGTTTTCTGATGATATAATAGATCAAGTCATTGACTATTTAATAGAAATTGATTATATCAATGATGATGAATATGTAGATGCATATATACGACAATGTATGCATCTTTTAAATTATTCCATATTTGAGATAAAGCAGAAACTCTTGCAAAAAGGAATAAAAAAGGATATAATTGAGAAAAAAGTTGATAAGTTAAAAGAAACTAGTTATGAAACCGAACTGAAACAAAAGTTATTAAATGGAAAACTGAAGAATATGGAAGATATTAAAGTGACAAAATATCTATATAGAAGAGGACTCTTGAATAGTTCTAATAATTTTTATGAGGAGTGATGATATTGAAAATAAATGTTCCAACTGTACATAATGAAGCAAGACTTGGCGATATTGCTAAGACTGTAATTATGCCAGGTGATCCACTAAGGGCTAAATATATTGTAGAGAATTTTTTTGATGAATATACTTGTTATAATAATGTAAGGGGAATGCTTGGATATACTGGTAACTATAAAGGAGTAAGATTATCTGTTCAAGGAAGTGGTATGGGAATTCCTTCAATGGGCATTTACTCAAAAGAATTATTTGAAGGATATGATGTTGATAATATTATAAGAGTTGGCAGTGCAGGTAGCTTATCAAATGATAGGGCAAGTAAGTATGCAAAAGATGTAAAGTTAGGAGACATATTGGTTGCACGTGATGTCGATACGGATTCTAATTTTGGAATATCTAGTGGATATGAAGAATTATATCCTATAGCGTCAGAGAAATTATTAAATATACTACTAAAAATCAAGGACAATGTTAAGGTAGGAACAATATTTACTTCTGATGTATTTTATAAAGATAAAGAAAAACTAATTGAAGTGTCTCAATCTGATGTGATGGGAGTAGAAATGGAGACATATGCACTATATTTAAATGCACTTTCAGCGGGCAAAAATGCTCTTGCTATTTTTACTGTTTCTGATAATCCAATTCTTGGTGAATTTATTGATTCAGAAAAAAGAGAAAAGGGATTAAATGAGATGATAGAAATTGCATTAGAACTTGCAATAAAATGTGAAAAAGAGGAAATGATATAATGCCAGAAATACTAATTAATCAAAAGCCAAAGTATAAATTTGTAATAGATAATTTTGAAGGACCGCTTGATTTGCTACTATTTCTTATAACCAAAAATAAAATGAATATTTTTGATATTTCCCTAAATGACTTAACAGATGAATATGTAAAGTATTTAGAGGAAATGAATGAGAGTAATATAGAGGTTGCATCAGAATTTATTGTTATGGCTGCTACATTACTTGATATAAAAGCAAGAAAATTGCTTCCAGAAATTGAGCCAAAAGATGAGGAAGAAGAGACTGTTTCAGAAGAAGATATTATTAATAAAATTATAGCATATAAGAAGTATAAAGAAGTAGCAGAGATAATAAATGATATGTATTCTCAAAATTTTGGTTCTTTTGCTAAGCCATTTGAAAAGATAAAATTTAATACAAAATTAGAATATACAGGGGATCATTTTTCTGCTCAAGATATATTTGAAATTTATACTAGAATATTATATAGAAATGCAAATAAGATAAATAAAAAAGCAGAGGAATTAAATAGACTTGCTGTGTATGAAAGAATCACTGTCCAAGATAAGGTAAAGCAGATAGTAAACTATTTAAATTGCAATCACAATATGGTATTTAATTCAGTATTTAATTCAGATATTTGTGATAACATAGAAGTAGTTACTGCATTTCTTGGAGTATTAGAACTTAGTAAATTAAAACAGGTAGATATTGAACAACAGTATTTGTTTTCTGATATCAATGTTACTAAAAAAGATGAAGTAAATATCAAGATTGATTTGACAAATATAATGGAATAATAAAAAGCCACCGATAATATTCGGTGGCCTTTCAGTCGTTATAGTTTGGCGTTATACTTTCTGATTTAACGCAAAAAATTGTTTCAGAGTACAACAGCCTTCAATGGCACGGATATCCTCATCCATGAGATTAGACCAAAGACGGGTGATGTTTATGGAATAACAGATGTTTTTACATCTACCGAACACCTGATAGATCAGATCTTTGTCTCTGGTGATTCCTTTTACACGGATACCGGAAATTTCCAAATCGCCGACTTTTTTGGGCTCTCTCTTAGACAAGTTAACATTGATTCCTACAATGTCTCCCTTTAGTTTTTCTTTGTTTTTTTGAAACACATTTAATCTCATAGTTAGAGACCTCCTTAAATTTTTTACAATTATATTATATCATATTTTTATAATTATGTAAACAAAAAGTAATAAATTTTTATAAATTTTAATATATTATATTGTATTAAATGATATGATTTATTGTCGAAATTTTAGTATTTTGTGAAATTTTTGTGAAGTACTTGAATTTGATAAAATGGTGTGATATAATTGGTTAGCACTCGAAAAAAGAGAGTGCTAAAAAAGAATGGAGGCGATTTTATGTTGAAACCATTAGGAGATAGAGTTGTTATCAAAATGATTGAAGAAAAGGAAACTTCCAAGGGAGGAATATTACTTCCATCAACTGCTCAAGAAAAATCTAGTGTTGCAGAAATTGTGGCAGTAGGTCCTGGAAAATGTGTAGATGGAAAAGTTATACCTTTAGATGTTAAAGTAGGAGACAAAGTTGTATTTTCTAAGTATGCAGGAACTGAAATAAAATATGAAGGTGTTGATTATAGTATATTAAAACAAGATGATATTCTTGCAATTGTAGAATAAGGAGGTAAATTTTTATTATGGCAAAAGAATTATTATTTGGTAGAGAAGCAAAGGAAGCATTAGAAAGAGGAGTAGATACTTTAGCAAATGCAGTTAAAGTGACCCTTGGACCAAAAGGAAGAAATGTAGTCCTTGATAAATCTTATGGATCACCTCTCATCACTAATGATGGTGTTTCTATTGCTAAAGAAATAGAACTTGAGGATAAATTTGAAAATATGGGGGCTGAACTTGTAAAAGAGGTAGCTACTAAAACAAATGACGTTGCAGGAGACGGAACAACAACAGCTACAGTCCTTGCGCAAGCAATGATAAAAGAAGGACTTAAAAATATTTCTGCAGGAGCTAATCCTATCATTGTAAAAAGGGGTATTAGTAAAGCAACAGAAATAGCAGTAGCAGAAATAAAGAAAATTTCTACACCTATTAATGGAAAAGAAGATATTGCAAGAGTTGCAAGTATTTCAGCAAATGATACTGAAATTGGTGACCTAATATCTGAGGCTATGGAAAAAGTGACAAAAGATGGTGTTATTACAATTGAAGAGTCAAAGACCATGAATACAGAGTTAAATGTGGTTGAAGGAATGCAATTTGATAGAGGATACCTATCATCATATATGGTAACAGATACTGATAAAATGGAGGCTTCTCTTGATGAACCATACATTTTAATTACTGATAAAAAGATATCTAATATACAAGAAATCTTACCAGTACTTGAAAAGATAGCAGAACAAGGTAAAAAATTAGTTATTATTGCAGATGATGTTGATGGAGATGCACTTGCAACATTAGTTTTAAATAAATTGAGAGGGGTATTTACTTGTGTGGCAGTAAAAGCACCTGCATTTGGAGATAGAAGAAAAGCAATGTTACAAGATATTGCAATTCTTACAGGTGGAGAAGTCATTTCATCTGAGCTTGGAATGGAATTAAAAGATACTGATATAACTCAACTTGGACGTTCAAAACAAGTAAAAATACAAAAAGAAAATACTATCATTATTGATGGGTATGGTGATAAAGAAAAAATAGATGAAAGAGTAAAAGAAATTAGAGCAGAAATTGCTAATACTACATCAAGTTTTGACAAAGAAAAACTTGAAGAAAGACTTGCAAAATTGATTGGTGGTGTAGCAGTTATATGCGTTGGCGCTGCCACTGAAACTGAAATGAAAGAAAAGAAATTAAGAATTGAAGATGCATTGAATGCTACTAAGGCCGCAGTTGAAGAAGGGGTAGTCTCTGGTGGTGGAACAGCTTATATTAATGTAATCGATAAAGTAAAAGAATATTCTGATACTCTAGAAGGCGATGAAAAAGTGGGTGCTAAAATGATAGAAAAGGCACTTGAAGCGCCTATAAGACAAATTGCATATAATGCTGGAGTAGAAGGTGCAGTGATTATTGATAAAATAAGAAATCTTGAAAAAGGCTATGGATATGATGCATTAAATGATGAATTTGTTGATATGAAAAAAGTTGGAATAGTAGATCCAACTAAAGTTACTAGAAGTGCTTTACAAAATGCTTCATCTATTGCTTCTATGATTATAACAACAGAAACTCTAGTTGCTGAGAAAAAAGATGAAAATAGTTGTAATTGTAGTTCACAAAATCCAAATCCAGCAATGGGTATGTATTAATAGATAATGAAAAAGATAAAAGGTATTGCAATTTTGCAATACCTTTTATCATTCTATTAAATAGTAGTATTTTATTTTTTTACTTTAAATGAGAAAAGTTAGACTTTAATTGTGTTTGATTTTCAGTGTTATTATCAAAATATACATGACTTTTATTTGTACTAAGAATCTTAGATTATCATAGAAAATGCCATAAATGATTCAAAAAATGATAATTATAGATAATGGAAATAAAGTTGAATTCCGTTTTGACATCTTAATGATCTCCTTTTAAATAACATGAAATTATTATATTACACTTTCTGATATTATGTCAAATTATATATATACAAGCATTTTTAAATTATAATATACTGCAATTCTATTGAAAATAAAACTAATATAATGTATAATAAGTATTAAAATGAGGAGAATATAATGGAAGAATATATAAAAAATATAGATTTGCAAACTGTTTCAATGCAAACATTAGCATTTATAGGAGATGCAGTATATAATGTATATATAAGGTGCTATTTGGCAGCAAATAGTAATGAAAAAACTGGCAAACTACATAAGGAATCTATAAGATATGTTAGTGCAAAAGGGCAATCAGAGACAATAGAGGAGATATTAAATTTATTAACGGAAGAAGAAAAGGCCGTATATAAAAGGGGAAGAAATACAAATATAACTTCTGTTTCTAAAAATATAGATGTAGTTAGTTATAAAAGGGCAACTGGTTTTGAGGCATTACTTGGATATTTATATATAAAAGGGGACAAGTCTAGACTTGATGAATTGATCGATATATGTATTAATAAGTTAAATTAGGGAGGTATATTATGGCAGAAAAAAAATTAGAGGAAAAGAATAATGTCAGTGAAGATACTGTAAGAACACAAGAAAGTGAAGCTAGCATTATAGATGATAATTTAAAAGAAATCATTAAAAGAATTCAAAAAGAGAAAAAAATCTCCAAAGAAGAGATCGAAAAATTAAAAAAAGAAGCATCAGATAGTATTAATTTTGTAGAAAAGATTGAACAAATTAGTTTAGATTTTGATAAATATGTGGTATTTACGGATGGAAATGAACAATTAGTTTATGAGGATGGAGAATTTTATGTTGTATCTTCTACTGATGCAAATCAAAAAAGGGAAAAGAAGAAAAAAGAGGAAGCTAAAAATATGTATTTAGAATATTTTATTAGATATATATTAAATCCTATTATAAAACAACGTGATATTAATGAACATGCTAAGGGAATTTCTAATCCTACTTTAGAAAAAGAAACAAGAGAATTAAAGCAAAGAATTGCTACAAAGAGTAAAGAACAGGATAAGGATAAATTAGTTAAAGAACAAGTACCTTCAAAAGAAGAACCAATTCAAAAGAAGAAAGAAGAGCCAGAAATTGAAATTAGTGATTCTTTAATGTAAAAAGAGAGCTTAGAAGATTTTGAGATTATCAAAAAATTCTAAGCATATTTTTTAGTTTATAGAATTTTTAACTTGTTCGATATCTGCTTCTCCAGCTGGAGCTGCTGGAACATAGTATCCTTTTTCTTTATTGATTAAATAAATTTGCCATTGTATGTCTTCTAAATTATCTCTTGCATTTACAATTGTATCCCTAAAATTTTTGTTATTTGCCTGTTGAATTGTATAACATAATAATGTTATTGCACTATTTGTACATGAAAGTACATCATCTAAAGCTACTTTTTCTGTCATATCAATACACCTCCTATAACATTTGTGATAGCTCTGTCTTTAGACTATTTAACTCTTGACATAGACTATCTAAAAGTTCTGTAACATTTGTATCCTGTGTTAAAGTTTTATAATAAGTAATTTTGTCACAAAAGTTTGTTGCATGACCACATATGTGTCTTATATTTTGTAATTCAATTTGATTTAAACTATTCATATAAAATCCTCCTTTTAAATCACATTAATATTATCTGTTAAAAAAATGAAATTATTCTGTTATTTCATGACATTATTTGTAAATTGACATATAAAAATAAATGTTGTATAATTAGTTTACAATAAAATAAAAATTTAACATATAATTAAGATGGAGGAAAAAAGATGAAAGCTTTAGTTGTGAGTTATGTAGATGGAATCACTGAAGAAATTAAGGAGGTATTAAAAAAGTATGATTGTCATATGAATATCGATACTTCAGTAGATATTTGTCATGCTCGGCATCATATAACTATGAAAGAATATGATATTCTTGTAATAGATATGATGACACAGTTTGACGATAACTATTGTATTGGCCCTCTTTTAA
Source organism: Clostridia bacterium (assembly GCA_030524345.1). GTDB lineage: Bacteria > Bacillota > Clostridia > TANB77 > CAG-465 > CAG-465. Next base: position 52,192 of record JAUNGP010000007.1, read on the forward strand.
AACCTGCTCTTGATTTTTTAAGTTCTATTACTAAATCATCTAAAATCAACAAGCCTAAAAAGGTATTTGCATTATTTGACGAGTGTGAAACAGGGGATAAGGGGAAAGATATTGTATTAAATTTAGGATATAAAATAGCCAATTTTTCCTTTGCCTCAATGCAATGGAGACGTGAGTTGTTAAAGTACATGGAGGATGAATAAAAAAATAGCTGGTATTAGAATATGCCAGCTATTTTATTGTTGGTTTTGCAAAAAGGGAAGCTAAAAAACCGAATACTATAGCAGAACTAATACCTGCTGCTGCAGCTTTTACTCCACCAGTAAATATACCTAAAAATCCGATTTCGTCCACCTCTTTTATAACACCTTTTGCAAGATTGGATCCAAATCCTGATATTGGAACTGTTGCGCCTGCCCCTCCAAAATCAATTAAGGGCTGATATAACCCGATAGAATATAATATTACTCCCATTACTAAAAATACAACAAGTATTCTTGCAGGCGTTATTTTAGTTTTATCGATCAGAATCTGGCCAATTGCACATATGATACCACCTGTTATAAATACTTTTAAATATTCAATTAAAATGTCCATACTACACCTCATTTTCTATTGCTACTGCATGCGCAATTCCAGGTATTGATTCACCCTGTTGTGAAGATAAAGTACTCATAAGTGCACCAGTTGCAACGATTAATATTTTATTCATTTTTTTTGTTTTTAATTGTTCAAAGAAGTATCCACTAAAAACACTAGCCATACATCCGCATCCACTGCCACCACAGTGAGTATCTTGTTTATCATGATCATAGATTAATGCACCACAATCAGCATGTATTCCATTTAATTCAATTCCTTCTTTCCTAAATATATCAACTAATATTTCTGAGCCAAGGACTCCTAAATCACCAGTAACAATCGCATCATAATAATCAGCAGTTCTACCTGTATCCTGTAAGTGCATAGCAATTGTATTGAATGCAGCGGGGGCCATTGCAGCTCCCATATTTGTCATATCAGTAACATTATAATCAATTATTTTTCCAGGTGTTACATGAGTAACATAAGGACCTGGTATACCGTCTTCTTTTTTTACTACAATTGCGCTTCCTGAAGCTGTTACAGTACATTGAGCTGTTGGACTTTTTTGATTACCGTGCTCAAGGGGCATTCTAAATTGTCTTTCAGCACTACAAAAATGTGATGATGTGGCGGCAATTGCCTTGCTTGCATAATTTGCATTTACAAATAAAGAGGCAAGTGTTAATGATTCGCAAAAGGTAGAACATGCCCCATATAATCCAAAGAAAGGAATTCCCAAATTTCTCATGCAGTATCCTGAAGAGATACATTGGTTTAATAGATCACCTGCAAAAATATAATCTATGTCTTCATTTTTAACAGAAGCTTTATTTAAAAGATTATTGATACAGGTTTCCATCATTTTACTTTCGGCCTTTTCGAAGCTTTTTTCCCCTAAGAAAATGTCTTGTGTATCTAAATCGAAGTATATGCTTAGTGGTCCTTGTTTTTCCTTAGGACCTACCATACTTGAAGTTTGAAGAATTTTAGGTGTATTTTCAAGTTTTATAGTTTGTTTTCCAACTTTCATAATATTGTCCTCCTATATAAATAATTTTATAAGCCAGTATATTAGTCCAACAGCCACTGAACTGCTGATGCCATATACTAAAACTGGACCTGCTATTTTAAACATATTGGCGCCAAGTCCTAAAATGTAACCTTCTGTTTTATATTCAATTGCAGGCGCTACCACTGAATTTGAAAAACCTGTTATTGGAATAATGGAACCTGCTCCTGCAAACTTTCCAATTTTTGAATATAAATTAAGTGAAGTAAGAAAAGCACCTAAAAATATTAAAATGATACTAGTAATGATTCCAGCATCATCTTTAGTAACGCCAAATTTCATGAAGAGATCTGTTATTAATTGTCCTATCATACATATAATTCCACCAACTAAAAATGCTAGTGCGACATCTTTTAAGATTGGACTATTTTTTGCTTTTTTGTCAATATAATCTGAATATTCCTGATTTGTCATATTGATATTTGTATTCATAAACTATCACCACAAATAGTATTTGCATAAAATGATATTTTATAAGTTTTTATAAAAATTTCTAAATTTATTTTTTTGCGAAAAATATTGAAATAGAATAAATTATCTGATATAATAATTTTCGTAAACGGATAAAGCAGTGGAGGTAGTTATAATGGAGAATGAAAAGAAATTTGGGACTGAAATGTTTGGATACGATAAAAAAGAAGTAGAAGAATATGTAAAAGCCCTAAAGGCAGAATATGAAAGTAAATTACAAGCTGAACGTTCAGATGCTAATAGAGTTGCAAATGAGCTTACAATAGTAAAGAAAAAGCTTGAAAAATATGAGTTTGATTATGTTCAAAGACAAGAAAAAGTAGCTAATGCGCTTATAACAGCAGAAGATCAAGCCAAAAAAATAATTGAATCTTCAAGAAGTGAAGCAATGCAAGAAAAAGATAGAATTGAACATTTAATTGAAATGGAAAAGGAAAAATTACTTGACTTAAAAAAAGATGTCATAGATCTAAAGGAAAAAACTGTGAGATTACTTGACCAATATAGTCAAGAGATGAATAATTTATTGGATTAGTAATATATGAAAAATAACCGTAATAGAATAAAACATAAGGAGATGTTTTAGTGAAAGTTACGGTTGCTTTTTTAGGTCAAAAAAATAAAAGTAGTATTTCAAAGATCTTTAATAAAATTTGTATTAATATATATTGGATAGTATATTTTGCTATATGTATAGGTATCATGTATTTGATTGTAAACCATACTAAGATATCAAGTAGTATTTTAATGTTTGCTACAAATTTTAGAGAAACAAAAAATGAAGAACATAATGTATTAGAACTTGCTTTAAGTAATGGTATATTTAATAAGAATAATTATAAATTAACGGAAAAAGTAGAAGAAAATGAAGAGGTGATACAAGCAAGTGTTAGTGAGAATCTTAGTGAATATGAGGTTTTAGATGTTGTGGCAAAGGAATCTGATACACAATCTGTATTTGCAACAATTCCAGAAGCAGTAATTACTTCTGAAAATAATACTTTACAAAGGATTAGTATAGGAAATACAAATTTGTTAAATTACTCTTCCAAGAGGAGTTTAGATTTTTCTAGTTTCATTTCAAAAAATATTTATCTTACAAAGAAAAATGATAAAATCTTTTTATATAGCACACATACATCAGAATCTTATACGAATAGTGAAAAATATCAATTTGAATATTCCGGTATTATGAGAACAACTGATGCTAATTTTAATATGTTAAAAATTGCAAAGGAATTAAATGCAAACTTACTTACCAAAGGCTTTTATTCTGTTCATAATACAACACCTCATGATTATGGATCTTATACAAGTGCATATTCAAAATCTCGTGCAACGGTTACAGAGGCACTCAATAATATGGGAGGAGCTTCTATATCAATTGACGTTCATAGAGATGCAATAGAGGATTTAACATATAGACCAATTGCTGATGTTAGAGGTGTACAAGTAGCACAATTAATGTTAGTGATTGGTGTAGGTTATGACTCAGATGAAAATCCTTACTATGAGGACAATTTGGCTCTTGCATTACAAATTCAAATGCTTGCAGATAAAGTCTATCCAGGACTTTTTAAGCCTATGATTATTAGAGATGCTACCTATAATCAAGATTTAAATAAATATTCAATACTTGTGGAAGTAGGGGCAACAGGCAATACAATAGATGAAGCAATGCTTGCTACAAGGTGTCTTACAAATTTATTAAATATATTATATAAAGATTGATTGTCTAATTTTTATGTGTTATAATAAAAAATCAGTAATGAAAGGTTTGATTAAATTGGCAAATAAATTAGTGATAGTTGAGTCGCCTTCTAAGGCTAAAACCATAAAAAAATATTTGGGAAACGATTATGAAGTAATAGCTTCACAAGGACATATCATAGACTTACCTGCTAGTAAAATTGGTGTAGATATAGAAAATGATTTTAAACCAGAGTATAAAGTTATGAAAGGTAAAGCCAAAATAGTAAAGCAAATAAAGGATGAAGCAAAAAATAAAGATAAAGTATATCTTGCAACTGACCCTGATCGTGAAGGAGAAGCAATTGCTTGGCATATTAAAAATGTACTTAATATTGATGATAATGATGAGTGCAGAATAGAATTTAATGAGATAACTCAAAATGCCGTAAAAAAAGCTGTCAAAAATCCAAGGAAAGTTGATCTTAATTTAGTCGATGCGCAACAAGCAAGAAGAATTTTAGATAGAATTGTTGGATATAAATTATCGCCATTATTATGGAAGAAAATAAAAAAAGGACTTAGTGCAGGACGTGTACAATCAGTTGCACTAAAAATTATAATGGATAGAGAAAAAGAGATAAGAAACTTTATTCCTGAAGAATATTGGGTAATTCTTGCAAAACTCGAAAAAGATAAGGAATTTGTAATTGCTAAGTTTTATGGGGACATAAATGGGAAAATCGAGTTAAAAGATGAAAAGCAAGTAAAAGAAATTGTAAAAAAGATTGATCATAAAGAATATCGAGTTATAGATATCAAAAATAGTGAAAGAAGAAAAAATCCTCCAGCACCATTTACTACATCTTCTTTACAACAAGAGGCATCAAGAAAGCTTGGATTTGGTGTAAAGAAAACGATGATGGTAGCTCAAAAATTATATGAGGCTGGATTTATCACTTATATGAGAACAGATTCTACTAGATTATCAAGTGATGCAATGGCAATGGCTAAAAAATATATTGAATCTGAGTTTGGTAAGAACTATTACTCTGAAAGAGTGTTTAAAACAAAACAAACTGCACAAGATGCTCATGAGGCTATTAGACCTACTCACGTAGATGCATATTTAGAACTTGATAGAGACGAAGAAAAATTATATCATTTGATTAAAAATCGATTTCTTGCTTCTCAGATGGCAGTTGCAGTATACGATACAACAAAGATCAGAATACAGGTAGAAGATTATATATTTCATGTTAATGGTAGCGTCATAAAATTTGATGGATTTATGAAATTATATATTGAGGGAAAAGATGCAAGGGCGAAAGGAAAAGATTCTGAAAATGATGAAGAATTTGAAAATAATAATTTACCTTTATTAAAAATTGGTGATATATTAAATCAAAAAGAATTGAAAGCAGATCAGAAATTTACTGAGCCTCCTGTAAGATATACAGAAGCAAGTCTTGTTAAGGTTATGGAAGAAAAGGGAATTGGTAGACCAAGCACATATGCCCCAACAGTTTCCACACTAGAAGAAAGAACATATATTGAAAAAGAAAATAAATATTTGATTCCAACTGATCTTGGAGAAATTGTAGATAATTTAATGGAGGAAAATTTTAAAGATATAGTGGATTTAAAATTTACTGCAGAAATGGAAAATAAATTAGACATGGTGGCTGAAAATAAAGAGAATTATATTGCGATGCTACATGAATTTTATACACCGTTTATAGAAAATTTAGAAAATGTGGAAAATAAGATTGAAAGAGTTAAAATTCCAGAACAAATTAGTGATGAAAAATGTGAATTATGTGGAAGAAACATGGTGATAAAGCAAGGTAGATTTGGCAAATTTTTGGCATGTCCTGGATATCCAGAGTGCAAGAATACAAAGCCGATCATTCAAACAGTAGATGTGCCATGCCCAAAATGTGGTGGAAAGATTTTAATTAAGAAAACAAAAACCAAAAGAAATTTTTATGTTTGTGAGAATAACACAAATAATGAAAATAGTAAATGTGATTTTATTTCTTGGAATAAACCAAAAAAAGAAAAATAGTAAAATATAAAAAAAGTAAATGCAAATTATATTTTGTATTTACTTTTTTCTCTCAGTAACTGATATGTTAAGGTTAAAGTCGAAAATGAGTCCAATAGACAATGAGCTATCCTGTCATTTTGTTCTACTTTTATAAAAATGTTTTTCATAGTTTTATATAAAAGCTTTGGAATTTGTTTTATTACATTTCTACATTTCTTGTTACTTTAGTCATTTCTTTCCCTCTATTTTAATAGTATAATCTTATTAGAGATATTATAACATGGTGTTTAAATTATGCCAACTGAAATTGTATTTGTGTTATATTATAATTTGTTGAGAAAAGTTGGCAATCAGTTGTTTTCACTATGATATTATTAATATTTGAGGTAATATAACAAGACTAATATATTGACATTAATCTTATACAATGATATAATAATTATGTAACCTATAATTTAACTTTTGAAGGAAATCCTAGGAGGATAAAAATGATTATAATGTTTACGGATGGCAAAGATGAGCCAATGGATGAAAAAGCAAAAGATGAAGAGAGAAAAGTTATTGAGGCAATTGAGAAGCTCTCTGAAACACTTGAGTATTCAAAAAAAGAGTAATAACAGTTGGTCTAGTAAAAATTTTACTAGACTTCTTTTTGCCTTGAAAAAAGAAGCTAATGGGAATGATATTGAAAAATTGCAATAATTATAATATAATCTATATGAAGTGAGGTAAGAAATGAGTAATCAAATAGTAGTAAATGTAATAGGTGCAGGTCTTGCAGGATGTGAATGCGCATATATACTTGCCAAAAATGGGATCAAAGTAAAACTTTATGAGATGAAGCCAAAGTATAAATCCGAGGCACACAAAAGTGATAATTTTGCAGAACTTGTATGCAGTAATTCTTTAAAGTCAGATTCTATTACGAATGCTTGTGGGCTTTTAAAGAAAGAAATGGAAATTTTAGATAGTCTTTTTGTAAGAATTGCTAAGAATACAAGAGTTCCTGCAGGTCAGGCTTTAGCAGTTGATAGAGATAAATTTTCTGAACAAATTACCAGTGCGATAAAGAAGCATCCTAATATTGAAGTCATTTATGAGAGAATAGATGATGTAGGTGCATTTGATGGAATTATTGTAATTGCTACCGGACCTCTTACAGACAGTCATTTATTTACTAATATACAAAAATTAGTAGGGGAAGACAGCATGTATTTTTATGATGCTGCAGCACCTATTATTGAAGCAGATAGTATTAATATGGACATTGCTTATGCTATGGACAGATATGGTAATGCAGGAGAGGGCGATTACTTAAATTTACCTATGACAAAAGATGAGTATATGAGATTTTATAACGAGCTTTTAAGTGCCAAAGAAGCGCCAAGACATGAATTTGATAAAATCGTGCTGTTTGAAGGGTGTATGCCTATTGAGCATATGGCCAAAAGAGGCGAGAAGACTTTAGTTTTTGGACCATTAAAGCCAGTGGGACTGAATAATTCTAAGACAGGAGAAAAAAATTATGCTGTTGTACAACTTAGGGCTGAAAATGAAGAGAAGACCATGTATAATTTGGTCGGATTTCAAACAAGTCTTACTTTTGGTGAACAGGCAAGAGTGTTTCGAATGATTCCTGGCCTAGAAAATGCTGTATTTGCAAGGTATGGTGTTATGCATAAAAATTCATATATTAATGGAGGAAATATATTAGATTGTAATTTTCGTATGAGAAAAAATGATAATATTTATTTTGCAGGGCAGATATCTGGAGTGGAAGGATATGTCGAATCTGCAGCATCTGGTATGATTGTTGCCTATAGTATTATGAATAGATTGAAGAAGAAAAATATTGTTTTTCCAGATACAACAATGCTTGGTAGTTTAGCAAAATATGTTTCTACTCCAAATAAGAATTTTCAGCCTATGAATGCAAATTTTGGTATATTAAAGCCTTTAGATATTAAGATTAAAGATAAAAAAGAAAAATATCAAAAGTTAGCGGATATAGCATTAAGAGATATAAGTAAATTTGCTGAAGAACTAAGAGGTGAAAAAAATGAGTAATGTTTATCTTTTATATGGTGAAGAAAAGTATGATTTAGAACAAAAAGTAGAAAAAATAAAAAAAGAATTTGACCTTTTAGAAGTAGGGCTCAATCTTTTTTATATCACAAAAGATAATATAGATGAGTTAGCTTCTTGTCTTCAAGGTGTTACCTTTTTTGGAAGTGCAAAGCTTATTATTATAAAAGATACCAAATTAAAATTTAATACTGAACTTTTGAAAAACTTAGATGAAGATATTAAAGTTATTATTATTGAGGATACTGTTGATAAAAGAACCAGTGATTATAAATTGTTAAATAAAATTGCAGAATGTCATGAGTATAAGTACATGGATAGTAAGCAAATGGTGCAATATATTATGCAAGTTTTAAAAAAGTATGGTGTTGGTATTTCCCTAGATAATGCTGAATATATGCAAAATATATGTGGAGAGGATAAAGGAAATATTATTAATGAACTACAAAAGATAGTAATTTATATGGATGGTCAAGGAGATGTTAGTAAAGAGGCTATAGATAGAGTATGCTCTAAAACACTCAATGCTAAAATATTTGATGTTTTATCTAAAATTGTAAATAGAGAAAGAGAAAATGCTATTTTAATGTTAGATGAACTATTAAAACAGAAAGAACCTATTGTAAAGATATATGTTATGTTATACAAGCAAGTAAAGCAAATGTATATGATAAAATATTTAAAAGAAAGAAAAGAAAAAGATATTGCAAGTGTGATGGGTATTCATCCTTTTGTATTAAAAAATTTGAGTCGTTCTTGTGATAAATATACTTTAGATGAGTTGAAAAATATCATATATAGTTTTGATGAGTATGATAAAAAGACTAAAATTGGTGAGATGGATTTTGAAATTGGACTAAAAAAAATCATATGTAGTATGTAGACTAGTGAAAAGCTAGTCTTTTTTGTATAAAAATATAATTTTTCTTCATACTAAAATATGAGGTGATTACGTGAATAAAAATTGTGTTTTTGAAACAGACATGGCCGATGAGCGTGTTGATATGTATAAAAAAATTAATAATCTTACAGAAGTAGATGGTATAAAAGTTGAGACAAATAAAAATAATGGTTTTATTACTACTAATGTAGAGGTATTAAATGAGAGTGGAAGTAAAGCAATATCAAAAGAGATAGGGAAATATGTTACTATGCAAATAGAAAATATCAATTATATGGAAGAGGAGGAGAAGAAAAATATTGTTAATGAACTAGCAAGAGTGATCACAGAGTTGATCGGAAAAGATACACAAAAATCTGTCATGGTATTAGGTCTTGGAAATATTAACGTTACTCCAGATGCTCTTGGCCCGAAAGTTGTTAATGATGTTGATATTACAAGACATTTAATCAATTTTGCTAAAGAGTTAGTAGAACAAGATACTAGACCTGTATGTGCAATTGCTCCGGGAGTACTGGGAACGACCGGAATTGAAACATCAGAAATAGTAGATTCTATTGTAAAGAAGATCAATGTTGATATGATTATTGCAATCGATAGCTTGGCTTCTCAAAGTGTAAATAGACTTGGAAATACAATTCAAATATCGAATACAGGAATTACTCCGGGGTCTGGTATCAATAACAAAAGAGAAGGAATCAATAAAAAGGCTCTTGGAATACCAGTGATTGCCATTGGAGTTCCAACGGTAGTGGATATGGCTACTATTACCAATGAAACAATAGACAAAATGATTGGAAATGTTAATGTAGAAGGAAACTTTTCGGATGCTTCTAAGGAAGAAAGATATAATGTAATAGCAAAATTACTAAATACAGAAAATTATATGGTAACGCCAAAAGACATAGATAATGTGATTGATAAAGTATCAAAATTGATTGTAAAAGCTATTAACCTTTCTTTACAAGAAAATTAGGATAGGTGTTGAAATATTTGTGCTCAAAAATAATAAGAAAAAATGTAAAAAAATAGATATGATATTAGAAGATGCTTAAAAGCTAAATTTTAGGCATCTTTTTCACATAATTTTCACTTGATTTTTATAGTGTTTTAGTATAAAATAATACAAAAATTAGGAGGGAAAAAATAATGATTAAGAAAACAAGTATGTTAAGAAACAAGAAATTATTTTTAGTAATTGCTTTTCTTGCAATTCTATTTTTTTCTACATCTAATATTCATATGTTAAATGCGGCTGAAATGAAGAACCAATCAGAAAAGAGTATTGGAATTATAGATATAGATGAAAAAGAGTCATTGTATAAATTTAGTGAAAATGATGATATTTATTTACCCTTTTTGAGACTATCCTATGATAAAGTGGTAATTGATAAAGAGGTATCTAATCTTGGAATTACATATGGGAATAAAGGGATTGATATAGATTCTAGAACTGAAAATATACAAGTTTTATTCTCAAATGATACAATTAGAGTAAATAATAATATGGAATATGCTGTAATTGCAACAAGTGGAAATGTTATTATTGATTCTGATATTAGTAAAACAATAGTGATATTTGCAGGAGAGAAAGTTACAGTCTCTGAAAATGCGAAGATATTAGGAGATATTATCTGTTTTTCGAACTCACTTGAAATAAAGGGTAATGTTTTAGGAAGTGTTGTTGGTAGTGCAACCAACACAAATATTTCAGGAAAAATAGAAAAAGATTTGAGATTATCCACTGAAAATATTGATATAGCAGATAATAATATAAATGGAGATATATTTATTGAAACAAAAAATTCAGAAATCACTTTAAATGATAAATATCCAGAGGCACAAATAAAGTTACTTTATGAGGAAAGTACAAAAACAAAAGTGATCGATATGATTATTCGTACATTGAAAACAGCATTGGTTTATACATTATTATACTTGCTAATATTTAAAATTTCTAAAGAGAAATTAGTTGCTAATATGTTTTCAGTAATAGAAAAAAATATTGGATTTTCTATTATTAGTGGAGCAGTTTCAATACTTGCAATTCCACTTGTGATTATGCTAACCTTTTTAGGAATCTTGATAGGAATAGAAGAAATTGTTATACCAATAAGCATATTCTATATTGCAGTTGTCATTTCACTTGCACTAATTTCTATTTTTGTCACTGGAACTATGATCCATGAATATATCATGAGTAATTATATATCTGATACTGATATGACAAAAAGATTAGTATGTATATTTTTTATATTTTTATCTATGATTTTGCTTACTAATATACCTAAAATTGGGGCTTATATTAATATGTTATACATGATTTTAGGAATTGGCATTGTAATTTGTTATATTTTTAAAAGAGAAAAATATATAAAAAGTAAAAAGAAAAAATAGGAGGCTTTACTTGTGAAAGAATTTTATAAGGAAAAAGTTGAAGATGTCTTAAAAGAATGTAATTCTTCAGTTGAGGGATTAGATGATAATGTAGCTAATGAATTATTAAAAAAGAATGGTCCTAATAAATTAAAGGAAACGAAAAAAAGAGGATTTTTATTAAAATTGTTAGATCAATTTAAAAACCTAATGATTATTATACTGATTATATCTGCAATTCTTTCTGCAATTGTATCACATAGGACAGGTGAGCCTTTTACAGATACTATTATTATATTTGTTGTTGTCATTTTAAATGCTGTTCTTGGCGTAATGCAAGAAAGTAAAGCTGAAAAAGCAATTGAGGCCTTAAAAGAAATGTCGCTTCCTTATATCAAAGTAAAAAGAAATAATACAATACTTAGTATAAGGAACGAAGATTTAGTAGTAGGAGATATTGTTATTCTAGAAGCTGGTGATTATATTCCAGCTGATCTTAGAATAATAGAAAACCATAGTTTAAGAATAGAAGAGGCCGCTCTTACTGGTGAGTCTGTAGCCGTTGATAAGCAAGTACAAGAAATTGTAACGGATAAAGATATATCACTTGCTGATAGAGTTAATATGGCATATTCTGGAAGTAGTGTAGTGTATGGTAGAGGCGAAGGAGTAGTTGTAGCTACAGGTATGAATACGGAGTTAGGAAAAATAGCAGAAGCTATATCAAGCCAAAAGTCGGAGATTACACCATTACAGAAAAAAATTAATGAACTAAGTAAAGTTTTAAGTATTATAGTTGTGATAATAGCGGTTGCAATGTTTATAGTTGGATATTTACAGGGGCATCAAATTCTAGATGTATTTATGCTAGCAATATCACTTGCAGTTGCAGCAATTCCTGAAGGTCTTTCTGCAGTTATAACGATTACTTTGGCTTTAGGTGTACAAAAGATGGCAAAAGAAAAGGCGATTGTCAGAAAATTATCTGCAGTTGAAGCTTTGGGGGCTACAGAGGTCATTTGCTCTGATAAAACAGGTACTCTTACGCAAAATAAGATGACTCTAAGAAAGATATATTTAAATGGAGAGATGATTGATGTATCTGAGGATGAAAATATTGAAAAAATAATGAATGATAGCACTATAAAAAGTGACTTAACAAAGCTTGCTGATATATTTGTTTTATGTAATGATACTGAGTTTGGAGAGGAGAATGGACTCAAAGTACTCCTTGGAGATCCAACAGAAACTGCACTTGTTGATTTTGGAGCAAAAATCAGTTTTCATAAGGAAGAAATGGACTTAAAATATAAAAGAATAGATGAATTACCATTTGATTCTAAAAGGAAAATGATGACAACTGTAAATATGATGGAAGATAAGAAAGCGTATGTGTTTACAAAAGGTGCAGTAGAATCTATACTGGAAATATCAGATAGGATACTTGAACATGGAAAAGTAAGAAAAATTACGCAAAAAGATAAAAAAGAAATATTAGAAAATAATCTTAATATGGCAAAATCAGCTCTTAGAGTTTTAGCATGTGCATATAAAGAAGCAGAAGAAAATGAGGGGGCAGAAAAGGCTGAGCATAATTTGATTTTTGTTGGACTTGTTGGAATGATTGACCCACCAAGGAAAGAAGCAAAACGAGCTGTAGAAAAGTGCTTTAATGCGGGTATGATACCTGTTATGATTACAGGAGATAATATAGATACTGCAATGGCTATAGCTAGTGAACTTGGAATACTGGCTGATGGATATGAAGCTATTACTGGACTAGAACTTGATCAAATGTCTGATGAAGAACTTTACAAAAGGGTTGATAAGATAAGAGTTTATGCAAGGGTTTCTCCTGAAAATAAAATCAGAATTGTAAAGGCTTGGAAGAAAAAAGGAAAAATAGTTGCTATGACAGGGGACGGAGTAAATGATGCACCAGCGTTGAAAGGTGCAGATATTGGAATCGGTATGGGAATTACTGGTACAGAAGTTTCAAAAAGTGTTTCTAGTATGGTACTTGCAGATGATAATTTTGCTACCATCATAGTTGCGGTAAAAGAAGGTAGAAGAATATACAGTAATATTCAAAATGTTATTGCCTATTTACTTGCTTCTAATTTAGCTGAGGTATTAATTATTGCCATTGCCACTTTTCTAAACAAGACAATCTTATTGCCGATTCAAATATTATGGATAAATCTTGTGACAGATACTATTCCTGCAATAGCACTTGGATTTGAAAAAGAAGAAAAAGGAATCATGAAAAACAAGCCAAGAGATTCAAGAAAAAGTTTATTTACACCATTTCTCATTTCTAGGATAGTTGTACCTGGTATTTTGAAGACAATTATGTCTTTTGGCTTATATTTTTATATCAGTAGTGCATATGGTGAAGAGTATGCTGGCGCAACGGTATTTATAACACTTGCAATAGTAGAAATATTATTTGCCTATATTTGTAGATCAAGTAAAAAATCAGTATTTAAAATTGGCCTTACATCTAATAGACCAATGTTACTTTGTGTTGTTGGAACGTTACTAGTACAAATAATCATATTGTTTATACCTACTTTTTCTAGTTGGCTATCCATTCCTAGTATGCCTAGCTCAATATATGAAATAATAGCGATTACCTCAATACTGATCGCAGTAGTATTTGAAATAGTAAAAATGGTTCTTGCTAAGATATTTAAAAATGATTAATTATCATAAATATGTATTTACAGCATAGGCTATACTAGAGAGGAAGGTATAGCCTATGTTTGATAATATAATCAATAATTTATTTGGAAGTCATAGAAACAATAATAATAATAGAAATGGTTTTTTAAAAAAATTTACTTATTCCAATAGAAGTGGATATAATTTAACATATAAGCTAGTAAGCTTTGAACAAGCAAAAGAAATGATAGAAAATGAAAGTGTCGTTTTAATAGATGTAAGAAGTGAAAATGAGTATAATATTATGCATCTAAAAAATGCAATTAATATCCCAGTAACTGATATTGAAAAAAATATTTTTATATATGAACAAACTAAACCATTAATGGTATATTGTTCTACTGGAACAAGAAGTAAAAATGCTATTATGAATCTTAATAGATTAGGTTATAATAATATATATATATGGGAATATGCGGCACTGGCTACATTTCCATATAAAAATATGCTTATATATAATAAGTAATTTGGAGGTATTTTATGATAAAACATATAAAAGATGAAAGTTTTGAAAAAGAAGTTATTAATAAAAAAGGGGTGTATTTGGTAGATTTTTATGCTAATTGGTGTGGTCCTTGTATGATGCTTTCTCCTATATTAGAAGAGATTGGAAATAGTAGAGCGGGTTATAATATATTAAAAATGGATATAGATGAAAACCCAAGGGTTGCATCAGATCTTAGAATAGATACAATACCGGCTATATGTATATATAAAGATGGGATTTTAGTAGATAAAAAAATAGGATTTAGGGAAAAAGATGAAATTTTAGATCTTCTTGAAAAATATAAAGATTAATATTATATATAAATGCTTTTTATAAGACGTTACTTATATAAAAGGCATTTATTTTTTATAAGAGGTATTGCTTTAGCATTAGATGATTTATATGTTACTAGTTTTTATATAAATCTTATCAATATCATATTAGATTTTCCAACTAAAATTTGGAAAGCCAATAAAATAGCCATTCTCTTAAATTTTAAATTTGCTGGAAAAAAATACAGAATATATTGATATATAAGCAATTATATGATATGATTAATTTCAAAATTATTGATATTTCGATAGTTTAACTTTAACATAAGATGTATTTAAATTTTCTGTTAAATTAAATGAATTGGAAACATCATATAGTTTAACTTTAACATAAGATGTATTTAAATATTTCTAAATATAAGTCCTTTACTTACACCTGGCAAGTTTAACTTTAACATAAGATGTATTTAAATCTTGATCGTTTTTAACATCACGTTGAAGTATTCCGTTTAACTTTAACATAAGATGTATTTAAATGCAATTTTTCTTAACTTTTTTATTGCCTTTTGTGCAAGTTTAACTTTAACATAAGATGTATTTAAATTATCCAAAATTCCCCATTGAAGTCTCACAAATTTTTGTTTAACTTTAACATAAGATGTATTTAAATTTTGGAAAGAAACTAAAACTGGTGCAGATGAAAGGGTTTAACTTTAACATAAGATGTATTTAAATTTGAATCCTAATACATGAGTTGCTTTGTATATTTGTTTAACTTTAACATAAGATGTGTAGAAATGCTAATCTTAAAACTAAATGCCAATATGGATGTTAGTTTAATTTTAATCAAAATATATAAAAGTTGATAAAAAATTATAAAAAAATATTTGCTAAATTATTGTAAACTGAAATCAAAATAAGAATGATAAAAGCAATAAAACGGCTCGAAAAAGTACATTTTTGTAACAAAAATGTAATATAAATAAAATATTATTGTTATTGCAATTTAAAAAGCGATTCTATATAATGTAATTACATAAAGTTTAGTGAAGTTACTATTATTGTACAAAAGAGGTGTTTTATATGTTAGAGTTTTGGAAAAACGAATGGAAATTATTTTTAGAAGACATGAGTTCTTTTAAAAATGCTTTCGTAAGAATTTTTGGAGGAAAACAAGATTATTTAATGTTACAAGATGGTTCAGAGGAACCAAAGGTGGAGGCAACTCCACAAGAACAAGCAGAACCAGTAGTGCCTGCTTATGAGCCAGATGGTATAGACCATAAGGTTACAGCATATTTTGGAGAAAATGTTGACGAACTTAGACAAAATGTAAGTGGTGAAAAAACACAACATGAAGTTTTAAGGGAATATGCACAATTTTTCAAACCATATTGTGAATCACAAGAAATGTGTAATAGTGCTTTCAGAAAATATTATGATAGACATGCACTAAAAATTGCAACTGAGGAATTACCAATAGAACAGGCAAGAATCATTCAAAACAATGTTGATTTATTTATCAAAGGCCAAGAAGTATTCGGAGAAAATGGACAATTTATTGATTCTAGAGTTGATACTATATTTGATAAAGTAGGTATTGATCAAGTTAATAAAGTTGTGAATATTTTACATGATAATACTGAAGGTGGGGTAAATACACAAGGTGAGAGATTATTTGCTGAAGTTGTAACATATATGGTAGATAATGGAATAAAAGTAGAAAAAAATGCATCTGTTGTTGATTCAGTAAAACTTGTTTTAGAAGAAAAATTAAATGAAGTTCATGCTAGTTTAAGAAGTCATGAGGATTGGAATGATGAGTATCAAGCATTACTTTCTCAAGAAAGAAAATACTTATATGCATTAAACAGAATTGAGCAATATGAAACTGAACAAAGAATATCTGAATTTGAAGAAAAATTAAATGATATGGATGCTATGTAATAAAAGTGTATAATTTATTGGAGTCTGTTACTAGAAAAGAATAGTTACAGACTTTTCTTTATTAAAAAATATGAATAATTTGGTACTTGAAAAATATATATCTATATGTTATAATGATTGCGTAACTTCGTATTTGTGTGGTTATAAGAGAGATAGAGAGTTAAGGAGAGATTTTTTATGAAATGTATTTTATTATGTGCAGGATATGCAACAAGATTATTCCCTTTAACAGAGAATTTTCCAAAAGCTTTATTAAATATAGGGGATAGACCATTACTTGACTATATTCTGGATGAAGTTAATTCATTAGAACAAGTTGATTCAATATATGTAGTAACTAATGCAAAATATACACCACATTTTGAAGCTTGGGCTAAAGAAAAAAATAATATAAAACCAATTACTGTGTTAAATGATGGTACAAGCACTAATGATGATAGACTTGGAGCAATAGGTGATATAGAGTTTACTATTGAAAATGGAAAAATAGATGATGATACTCTAGTAATTGCAGGAGATAATCTATTTACATTTAAACTTAAAGATTTTGTTGAATTTCAACAAAGCAAGAATACATCAGCAATTTGTGTAAAGAAAGAGAAATATGAAACTTTAAAAAGATTAGGTGTTGTTGAAACAAATGATGAAATGAAAATAGTTGGATTTGAAGAAAAACCAGCTGATCCTAAAGGAAATTATGCAGCAACAGCAGTATATCTATATCAAAAAGCAGATATACCAATGTTCAAACAATATATTGCTGAAGGAAATAATATAGATGCACCTGGAAACTTTGTAGCTTATTTATATAAGAAAAAAGATGTTTATGGATATGCTTTTGATGGTGCATGGTATGATGTAGGTACTCATGAAGCTTTAGCAATGGTAAATGAGTTATACAAGAACAAATAATTAATAATATGCGAAAAGTAGGTAATTAATAATGAGTTTAAGTAAAATATCACGTAGTATAGTAGTAGCACTGTTTGTAGTAATGATTATATTTTTCAGTTTTATTAATATTAAGATTATGAATAGTAGTATGGAAGTTACAAATGTAGTAACTTCCAATATTGCTAAATTGTTGTATGCCATAATTTTGATAGTATTAGTATTAATATATATGTATATAAAAGAAAAACTTTATAAACTAAAAGTGAAAAGAAAAATATCTTTTATATATAGATATATTTATATTACTCTTGTTATTATTACAACTAGTATACTAGTAATTTATAAATATATAGGGAATTTTTCTAAAATATCATTGTTAATATATATTATCACCTGTATTTTGACAGGTTTTATAGTAAAAAGAATTATTTTTAATGTTTCTAAAAGTGATATGTTATCTGTTTTGGGAATGTTTTCATATTCTATGTTACTAAATGTCATAGAAGATAAAAGTATAATGTTTAATTCTATATTTTTAGAGTTTTCTGTATTGTTTACTATATATATTATTCAAAAATTGATAGATGAACTAAAGCAGAGAGGCTTAAAAACCAAGAAGTATATCAAACTTGCAATTATTTTAGGAATTAGTGTTGCTTTTACCTCTATTTTAGGAGTTAATATTAATGTGTGGATTATTGTAGCTGTTTTTTCATTGTTTATAACATCAAATTTAGATAGTACACATTTTACTTTTCCTAACAGAATTGTTGGAAATATGGACAAAAAGAAAAAAGATGGAATTCTTAAAATAGAAAGAATTAATATTAGTAAATTGATTATATCTTTAATCATCGCTATACTAATTGTTTTGGTATGTTATCCTATTTTAAAGTTCGCATTATATAGGATAAATAATGTGCCAATATTAGAAAATTTGAAAAGTATTCACTCTTGCATAAATTTTGATAAATCTTTTGAGAATCTAAAAAATTATACGGGAAGCTTTGTAAGTTTTTCAAAAACATATTATATGATATTATTTGTTTATATTTTATTTATGGAGATTTTAGCTTTGGTACTAAGAAGAAGGTATGATACCAAATCTACCTTGATTAAGCTGATATTTATGACTTTATATATAGCTATGGCTACATTACATATCAATATTTATTACTATCAGCCGTTATTTAGTATACTACTTGTGTTAATTGCTATTGTGAATACGACTAATATCTATTATAACCGAGAAGAAAGAATAAAACTTCTTGTATCATAAGGCTTTTAAGGAAGGTGAGTGAAAGTGGCATATTACTCAGATGATTTAATTGAAGAAGTAATATCTCAAAATGATATTGTTGATGTTATTGCTGAATATGTATCATTGAAAAAGAGTGGTAGAAACTATATGGGTCTTTGTCCCTTTCATAGAGAGAAGACACCTTCTTTTTGTGTATCGATGGACAAACAGATATTTAAATGTTTTGGATGTGCAGAAGGTGGAAATGTTATTACTTTTATTATGAAAGTAGAAAATTTGGAATTTTGGGATGCGATAGAAGTTTTAGCAGAACGAGCACATATTGATACAGAAAGATTTGAAGTAAAAACATTTTATAATAATAAAATGGAGTCAAAAAAAGATTTGAAGGAAACACTCTATAAATTAAATAAGGATGTTGGGTTATATTATCATAATAATCTGGTTGAAATCTTAAAGGAAGAAAAAAGTTTAGTAAAAGACTATATTATTAAGAGAAAATTAGATATCAGAACAATAAACAAATTTGGTATAGGGTATGCAAATGGCAAAATTTCTTTATATGATCATTTAACAAAACTAGGATATACAAAAGAAGATATGTTAGCTTCCGGAGTTCTAGTTCAAAATGATAGGGGAAGAATATATGATAGATTTTATTCAAGGCTCATTTTCCCTATATTTGATATAAGAGACAGGACTATTGCTTTTGGGGGAAGAGTATTAGATAAATCACTGCCTAAATATGTTAATTCACCCGAAAATGAAGTATATCATAAGGGAAAAACTTTGTATGCCCTCAATTTTGCTAAAAGGGAAAAACTTAATTATATTATAATAGTGGAAGGATATATGGATGCAATAGCTCTTCAAAAGAGTGGTTTTAAGAATGCTGTTGCTTCTCTTGGTACAGCGCTTACTGAAAATCAAGCACGTCTTATCAAAAAATATACTGATAATGTGATTATAGGATATGATCAAGATGGTGCGGGACAAGATGCCACTTTAAGAGGAATGGATATATTGGTATCTCAAAAATTAAATGTAAAAGTTTTAGTTTTGGATAAAGAAGATGTAAAAGATCCAGATGAATATATTAATAAATATGGAGCGCAAAGATATGAGAAATGTATAGAGAATGCAATGTCGTTGGTAGAATTTAAAATATCAAAGCTTGAAAAATCGCTTAATTTAGATGATATTGATTCTAAGATTAAGTTTTTAACAGAAGTAGCAAATATATTATCTAAGATTGATAATAATATAGAAAGAGATATATACATTGATAAAATTGCGAAAAAATATAGAATGGGAACTGGACCAATCATTGCCGAAATAGAAAAAAGATTAACGAATAATATTTCAAATAATATTGAGCTTGATATTCAAAACTTAAATAAAAAAATGCAACTTGTTACTAATATTAGAAAACGCCAGGAGCAATATATTGTTGCTTTGATTCTTAGTAAAGATAAAAAAATTCAAAATATTTTGTTTGATAAAATATTACCAAATGATATTTATGATGAAAGTGTTAGAAAGGTATATGATTTTCTTGTTAAATTGAAAGATCAATGTGATATTAATCAAGTTGATATTTTATCTAAAATACAAGATGAAGACTTAATAAAGGAAATAACAGATATTATGTATATCGATATTTCAAGTATAGATAAAGAAAAGTTACTTCAAGATGTATTGAAAAATAAAAATAAGGAAAGATTATATATGAGAAGAGATGAGATTTTAAAAAGAACAAGTGAAAGTATTTCAAAAGATGAAATGGAAATATTACAACTTGAATTAAATCAAATTATAGTTGAAATATCTAAGTTAAAGTAATGAAAGGAAGTTTTTAATAGATGGATAAAAGTACAAAATTAAATGAAAAAGAAAATAAAAATAAGGAAAATGTAGTCAAAACCAAAGATGAAAAAGAGACTACTGGTAAAGTAACAAAAAAAAGTACAAGTAATTCTACAAAAATGACTGAATCACAAAAAGCAAAAGTTGCTGAATTTATCAAAAAAGCCGTAAAAAATAATAGTGTCACATATAAAGAGATGGTAAACTTCCTAAGTGATGAAGATTTTACACCTGAACAAGTAAGTAAGATATATGATGAACTTTCAAATGCAAATATCAATATCATATTGGATGATAATGAACAAGAAGAAAACTTAAAGAAATATGCAGCCGTAACTGATATAAAAGAAAATGAAATAGAAGAAGAAATGGAAGATGACGAAGAAAATGCTCAAACTACAGGAAATGTTTCATCTATGGCTGAACTTGATATAGAACCAAATTTGGAAGATATAGATGAAATAGAAAAAGATATGTTATTTCAAGATATGAAAGATATGTCTTTTGTTGAAAACTTAAATGTGGATGATCCGGTAAAAATGTTTTTAAAGGAAATAGGCAAGATAAGACTTCTTACCTATGAAGAAGAAAATATACTTGCTGAAAAAATGTTGCAAGGTGATAAGGAAGCAAAAAAACAACTTATTGAATCAAATCTAAGACTTGTTGTAAGTATTGCAAAAAAATATATAGGACGTGGAATGCACTTCTTAGATTTGATACAAGAAGGTAATCTTGGCCTTATAAAAGCAGTTGACAAGTTTGATCAATCCAAAGGATTTAAGTTTAGTACTTATGCTACTTGGTGGATAAGACAAGCAATTACAAGAGCTATTGCAGATCAAGCAAGAACAATAAGAATACCAGTACATATGGTAGAAACAATTAACAAATTAATTAGAACATCAAGACACCTATTACAAACCTTAGGTAGGGAGCCAACACCTGAAGAAATTGCTGCAGAGTTGGAAATGCCTGTAGAAAAAGTAAGAGAGGTATTAAAAGTTGCACAGGAGCCAATATCACTTGAGACTCCAGTTGGTGAGGAAGATGAAAGCAATCTTGGTAATTTTATTCCTGATGAGGATGCACCTTCTCCTTCTGAACAAGCAGCTGATGTCTTACTTAGAGAACATATTGAAGAAGTGATGGAGACTCTAACACCAAGAGAAGCTAAAGTATTGAAACTTAGGTTTGGCTTACAGGATGGAAGAATGAGAACTTTAGAAGAGGTTGGAAAAGAGTTTGATGTTACACGTGAACGTATTAGACAGATAGAAGCCAAAGCGTTAAGAAAACTAAGACATCCAAGTCGTAGTAAGAGATTAAAAGATTTTATGAATTCTGAATCTTAAAGTGGGAGAGTGATATTATGGAAATTTTAGTACTTTTTTCAATATTTTTTGTTTGCATCATGGTTGTAGCAATTGGACTTTCAATTATGAATTATGTGTTTACAGGTTTTGGTTTGATGAAAATGGGAGAAACAATGGGTGAAAAAGCGCCTTGGCTTTCTTGGATACCATATGCAAATCAGTTTATGCTTGGTAAACTTGGAATGAATAATACAATTGGAATACTTTTGGTAGCTTCAAATGCCGTATCTGCTATTTTAGGTGGTATGATTGGCTTTTTGGGAAATTTGGCTGAGGAGCTTACTAACTCAGGGCTAGATATAGTAATAGTAATATTAGGAATTATTATTATGGTTTATAGTATAGCAGTAGCAATTCTCTACTTCGTTGCATGTCATAATTTATTTAAAAAATTTAGCGATAAGGCTACCGTGATGACTGTAATAAACGTGTTAACTGGTGGAGCAATAGCACCAATATTTATATTTGCTATAAGGAATAATCAATTAAGAGAGTAGCAATATTTAAAATACACTTGACAAAGTGTATTTTTTATTGTATAATAGTCAAAGAAAGTCAAAGTCTAAAAAGAGGTGTTTGAAATGAAGATATCAGATATGATAGAAGCGTATATAAGAGAGATTATAGCTGGTGAAGAAAGTGTTGAAATTAGCAGGAATGAACTTGCAAACAAATTCAATTGTGTTCCCTCCCAAATCAATTATGTCATATCTACAAGATTCATTCCAGAGCTTGGATTCTATGTGGAAAGTAGAAGAGGTGGTGGAGGATATATTAAGATCAATAGAATAGATTTAAGTAATTCTATTTATTTGTCTGAGATAATTGAAAAAATAGGTCAAAAAATGTCGCAAAGTATCGTAGATGTTTACTTAAACGAGTTCGTAAGATATAATGTTATTACTAAAGAGGAAGCAAAACTGATAAAAATAGCTGTATCTGATAAGAGCTTAAATAGAGTGGATTCAAACAAAAGAGACTTTGTAAGAGCAGATATTTTTAAACATTTGATAATTAATTTGGTATAAGGAGTGAATTTTATGAAATGTAATAATTGTGGAAAAAGAGAAGCAAATATTAAATATTCAGAAAATATTAATGGTAAAAAACAAGAATTAAATCTTTGTTATGAATGCGCTGAGAAATTGGGGGTAATAGATTTTTCTGATTCATTTGCTCCTATGTTTACTTCAATGTTTTCTGGGCTTCCAGAAATGTTTGAGGAAACAAAATGTGATAAATGTGGATATACATTGGATGATTACAAAAAGACAGGACTCTTTGGTTGTGATCATTGTTATGAAACTTTTGATGATAGTATTGATAATTTATTGCTAAAAATTCATGGAAAAAATAGACATATTCAAAGAATTGATCATAGAAGAAAAGATCATAATGAAACAGATGAGATTGAGATTTTACAGGAAAAACTTGAAAAGTTAGTAAAAGAAGAAAAATATGAAGAGGCAGCTATTGTTCGTGATCAAATCAAGAAAATAAAAGGAAAGTAAGGTGTTTTTATGTGGTATGAAGAAGTCTCAAGAGATTCAGATGTTGTTATTTCAACAAGAGCAAGATATGCAAGAAATATAGCAGGTGAAAAATTTCCGCATATGTTAAATCATAAGGGGAAAGAAAAAATAATAGAGAAGTTAGAAGATTCTATAGATAAAAATAAATATAGCATACTGCGACTAAGCGATATGGATATTCGTACCAAAGGAAGTCTTGCAGAAAAACATTTGATATCAAAAGAAATAATAGATTCTAAGGGGAGTGCATTAATTACGAATGAGGATTGTAGACTAATTGCAATGATCAATGAAGAAGACCATTTAAGAATACAATCTTTTGAGACTGGGTTTAATGTAGATAGCTGTTATCAAAATCTAGTAGAATTTACAAAAGATATTTCAAATGGTATTAAGTTTGCAGAAAATGAAAAATATGGATATATCACTGCTTGTCCTACATGTATTGGAACAGGTCTTAGAATTTCTGTTATGTTACATTTGCCAGGACTTGCAAAACTCGGACTTCTAAATAAATTGTTAGAACAAGCTATGAGTATAGGTCTTTCTGTTCGAGGAATTTATGGAGAAAATACGAATAGTTATGGATATATATATCAAATTTCAAATAGAAAAACTCTTGGAATTAGTGATGAAGATATTATTAATAATATAAAGGCTATTATTAATACGATTATTGAACAAGAGAAAAATGCTAGAGAAATTTTGATGAAGAATAGTAAGTTAGAAATTGAAAATGATGTATATAGAGCATATGGAATATTAAAAAATGCAAGAATTCTGGATGAAGAAGAATGTATACGTTTGATGTCAAAGTTAAGATTTGGTGTTGCAATTGGTGCTATAGAAGATGTAACATTAGAAAAAATTCAAACAATTATGAATTCTACACAATCCTATACTCTTAGTACATTACTAAAACAGAATTTTGAGAAGGACGAAGAAAATGAAATGAGAGCAAAATATATTAGAGAGGAGTTGAGCAAATAATGTATGAGTTTACTGGAAGAGCAAGTAAAGTATTAGAACTTGCAAAAGAATTTTCACTAGAGCATAATTATTCTTTTATTGGAACAGAACATATACTTTATGGTCTAGTAGAAGAGGGAGAAGGCCTTGCAAGTAAAATACTTTCCAAACAAGGAATAACAAGTGAATATATAGAAAATGAAATACTAAAAATAGATGGTGTGATGAATACTTTAAATGAAGAGGTAGAATTTACTCCAAGGGCGAAAAGAATCATAGAAAATAGTATCAGAGAATCTAAGAAAATGGGACAAAATTATGTTGGAACTGAACATATATTACTTTCCCTTATGAGGGAAATAGATAGTGTGGCTGTCAGAATATTAATTGATGCTAACATAGATCCCCAAAAGATATTTACTGAACTGTTGAAGTTACTTAGTGAAGAATCACCAACAAATTTTTCAAATGATGATTTAAAAAATAATTCAAATTCTTATACTCCTACACTTAATCAATATGGTAAGGATTTAACTTCTTTTGCTAAACAAAATAAACTAGATCCTGTAATAGGAAGAAGTGTTGAGATACAAAGAGTTGTGGAAATATTGAGTAGAAGGACAAAAAATAATCCCGTATTAATTGGAGAGCCTGGTGTTGGTAAAACAGCAGTTGTAGAAGGACTTGCCCAAATGATAGTAAATAATAATGTTCCAGAAATATTGAAAAATAAAAGAATTGTCACTCTTGATATTTCATCTATGATAGCGGGTGCTAAATATAGAGGGGATTTTGAAGAGAGATTAAAAAAGTCTTTACAAGAAATTCAAAAAGATGGCAATGTTATTTTATTTATAGATGAATTACATACGATTATAGGAGCAGGCTCTGCCGAGGGAGCAATGGATGCTGCTAATATATTAAAGCCTTTGCTTTCAAGAGGTGAAGTTCAAATTATTGGTGCAACTACATTAAATGAATATAGAAAATATATTGAAAAGGATAGTGCCTTAGAAAGAAGATTTCAAAGTGTTATTGTCGATGAGCCAAACACTGAAGATAGTATAAAGATTTTGAAAGGACTTAAAGATAAATATGAAGCACATCATAAAGTAAAAATCGGTGATGAAGCAATCAAAGCGGCTGTAACGTTATCGCAAAGATATATAACAGATAGATTTTTACCAGATAAAGCGATTGATTTAATTGATGAGGCATGTTCTAAAGTAAAATTACAAACAATTACTATGCCAACAAGCATTTCAGATATAGAAAAAGAAATAGAAAAGGTATCTAAGGAAAAAGAAGAGGCTATTATATCCCAGTCTTTTGAAATGGCTGCAAAATATAGAGATCATGAGAAAGAATTGAAAAATAAACTAAATATTGAAAGAGAAAAATGGGAAAAAGAGAATAGAGATAAAGAAATATCAGTAACAGAGGAAGATATTTGTAATGTTGTTTCTGACTGGACCAAAATACCAATTAGTAAGCTTACAGAAACAGAAAGTGAAAAATTAAAGAAATTAGATGAAAATTTAAAAAAGAGAGTAATTGGTCAAGATGAAGCTGTGGAAAGCCTTGCAAGGGCAATTAAAAGGGCAAGAGTTGGCTTAAAAGATGAAAATAGACCTATAGGATCTTTTATGCTACTTGGACCAACTGGTGTTGGTAAAACTGAACTTACTAAATCTTTAGCCAAGAATTTATTTGGTAGTGAGAATTCTATGATAAGGTTAGATATGTCTGAATATATGGAACCACATAGTGTATCAAAACTAATTGGTGCACCTCCAGGATATGTAGGATTTGATGATGGAGGACAATTAACAGAACAAGTGAGACGTAAACCATATAGTATCATATTGTTTGATGAAATAGAAAAAGCACATCCTGATGTTTTTAATATGTTATTACAGATATTGGATGATGGAAGACTTACTGATTCAAATGGTAGAACTGTTAATTTTAAAAATACCGTCATTATAATGACATCCAATGCCGGTGCTAGAAATATAACACAAAAACACTCTATTGGATTTGTTAGTAAAGAAGATAAAGAAAGAGATTATGAAAACACAAAAGCAATGGTAATGGATGAATTAAAGAAAATATTTAGACCGGAATTTCTAAATAGACTAGACGATATTATCGTGTTTAAAAAACTAAGTGCAGAAAGTATTGAGAAGATCACTTTGATTATGCTTGATGAATTTAAAAAAAGGACTTTGAACCGTAATATTGAGGTAGAAATAACTGATAATGTTTTACATTATATTAGTAAAGTAGGATTTGATGAGACCTATGGTGCAAGACCACTTAGAAGAGCAATACAGTCTCATATTGAAGATAAATTTGCAGAGGCGTTACTTGATGGCAAGATAAAGGATGGAGATAAGGTAAAAATAGATTATGATCATGAGAAAATAGTAATAGAAACGTTAAAATAAGATTTATATATTGAATATTTTACTGTCTTATGGTATATAGTGAATATAAAGGAGGAATTCTCATGGAATTTATGAAAAAAATAGAAGAGATATCTAAAATTGTTGGTAGTACTGCCTCTAGTACATATAATACAGTAGCTGATAAGTCAGGAAAATTAATTGAGGAGACAAAATTAAAGCTTGCAATTTCTGATAAAGAGGCAGATATAGAAAAAATATATCAAGAAATGGGAAAAACTGTTTATGATATGTATAAAAATGGTGAGGATGTAGGAAAAGCATTCACCAAGGAATGTAAAAAAATCGATAAAGATAATAAAGATATTTCTGACATGAATACAAAGATATTATATAATAAAGGAGTTAGAGTGTGCGCGGTATGTGGAGAAATTATCCCTGTCGAAAGTACATTTTGTCAAAATTGTGGTGAAAAACAAAAACCTGTTAAATTAAAGGTAGATAAAAAGGGAAGTAAAAAAGAAGAAGAGAAAAATGAAGATAAAGTTTGTCCAACTTGTGGTCAGATCTGTGAAGGAAAAGCAAAATTTTGTGCTAAGTGTGGATATCAATTTGATAAATAGTAAAAAAATACTAGTTAATTGTTGATTAACTAGTATTTTTGTCTTTTGTATTGAATTCATTATTTTATTTATGTTAGATTTTATTTGGTGGTATATATGAAAAAATCTATATTGACATACATAATAGTAACTGTATTTATTTTTTTTAATATAATATATTATTCTTTAAATAATACAAACTTATATTATGAAGAAAGCAAATTGACATCAAGTAGTACAAATGATAAAATGAAAGAAGAGATATATGAATATATCAAAATGTTTGATAAAAATGTAATTGAGTCATTACAAGTATATGAAAATGAACCATATAAATTGAATAAAGAGCAAATGATCGATATATCAGTTAAATATATCATTAGTAATGAAGATATATTTCAGAATCGTATTAAATGCTTTGAAGATAGTTATATATATGAAAAAGATGGTACGATTTATTATTCTAAGGGATATGTAGATGTTACTTTTTTTAATGAGATATTAATTAAACTCTTTGCAACAAGTGATATTGATGTCAAAGACAGTATCTATTTTGATGAAAAGAAAGGAATGGTTCCTTTAATATTAATGTATGGAGATGTTACACCATATATAAAAGAGGAGATCATAGACTTTGAGGAGATAGACTATTATCACTATTCATTAACTTTAAAATATAATATAAGTGATACCTGTGCTTTTAAATTAAAATATTTTATTGAGAGAAATGAGTTCAGTAAATATGGTAAATATAAATTGCTTGGAGTGACCATAAACGAATTTACCGGAGATGTGAAATATGAATAAGAAACAAGAAATCTATAAAAGAGAAGGGAAGAATGGCTTAAAAAAATCGAGAAAAATAGGACCAGCCATTTTATGCATAGTCATTATGATTGGTGCTTTCCTTGGAATTTATAACTTTAGAAATTATCGATTATATAAATATATTATTTCTAATGAAAATGAAAATATTGATATTTATTATAACTTTAATTATATGTTAATTTGGAATAAAACACTAAATTATATTAGAGAAAACAAAAAGGAAGTAAGGTTTATAGGGAAGCATTATACTACAATAGTTCCGAGTTATGATATATCAAAATTTTATCATTTTAATCTAGATATTTATAATGAAGTTAGTAAAGCTGAGGAGTTTAAGAATTTGGATACTTGTATTATAGATTTATCTAAATTTAGTGATGAATATGCTGCTAAGAAAATATCTTTTAAAGTTAATGATATATTACTTAATAATAGTTATGTAGATATTTATAAGTATGAAGATAATGTGCCAGTGCTTCTTGACAAAAATATTTTAGTAGACAATGATGGAAGTATTGAGATATTAAGGGAGCATGATGAGTCTAAGAAATATTTAATTGTTTGTGTACCATTAAGGGATATTGAGGTGGAAAATAATAAAATAGAAATCAATAATAATACAAGTATTAATATTAAGCTAAAGACAGTTCCAGAAAATGCAACTTATGGAAAATTGAATTATTATTGTGATAATGAAAATTTAATTATTACACAAGATGGTGTTATCAATGCTAAAAAGGCAGGAGAATATAAAGTGCAAGTAAATGACATTAATAAAAATGTAACAAAGGAAATAATAGTTAAAGTAAATCCTATTGCTGAAGAAATTAGAGTTGATAAGTCTTCTATTAGTGTACAGATGGAAAAAAGCAGTAAAATTAATGCTTATGTTATACCAGGTGACGCTATTAATAAGGAATTAATATTTGAAAGTAGTGATGAAGGTATTGCAACCGTTGATAATCAAGGGAATGTCTCTGGAATCAATATAGGTGAGTGTTATATAAATATAAAAACTATTCATGAACCTATTATTGAAAATTCAGTAAAAATAATAGTCACTAAAAAAACAAGTTATGAGGAAAATAATGTAAGTGGTGTAACTTATATTAATGGTGTACTAATAGCAAATAAAAAATATTCATTGCCATCGAATTATAATCCTGGAATAGATCCGACTGCACTAAATGCTTATTATGAAATGAAAAATGCTGCAAATCAATTAGGATTTAGTTTAGAGATTATGTCTGGTTTTAGGTCTTATGAGACACAGAAGGGATTATATAATAGATATGTCAATACGTATGGACAAGCTGAAGCAGATACTTTTTCCGCTAAACCTGGACATTCAGAACACCAAACAGGTCTTGCGTTTGATTTGGGTTGGGTAGATGATGAATATGCAGATACCGCTGAAGGAAAGTGGCTTGCTGAGAATTGTTATAAATATGGATTTATTATAAGATATCCTAAAAATAAAGAAGCTATAACGGGTTATAAATATGAGCCTTGGCATGTGAGGTACTTGGGAAACCCTCTTGCAACTGATGTATATAATAGTGGATTGTGTTTAGAAGAATATTTAGGAATTTAAGGTAAGATAGTGAAGGTATGTTCTATAAAAAAACATACCTTTTTTCTTTTTTTTAAAAAAAATAAAAAAATAGTGAAAAAAGTGTTGACAAAAGGAAATAAAAATGGTAATATAATACACGTCGCAAGG
>JAUNGP010000024.1 GCA_030524345.1 Clostridia bacterium
ACTATGTTTATAGAACTACGTTGTGTGTGTGTGTGTGTGTGTGTAGTTCTTTCATTATTTCGTGTACTTTAGTTACCATAATCATTTTCCCCTCTTCTGTAATCAATACTTGACTACATCTATATGCTAACATTTTTCGATAACTTTTTCAAGTATTATTGTACATATTATTTACGACTTTTACTACAGTAAAAAGAAGTCATTTACATGACATTCATATAAATTACTTCTTTTTTAACCTTTTTATTTCATTTAAACTTTTTTCAAGTTCTTCTCTATCTTCTTTTTTTAAATTCATTTCACTTTCATTGATTTTTCTACTCATCATACTAAAAATGAATGTTAAGATCAATAACAAGATAGAATATATTTTATTTAATTCAAAATATACAGTATAAAATACCGCTACTATCGTAAGTATTGCAAGAATTAATGTAATATAATTAATGATATTAGATTTAGATGACATGATTTCTCCTTTATTTGATAATATGATTTAGCTTATCCTCTTTAAAACCAATGATTACATGATTATCAAAGACAATCAAAGGTCTTTTGATTAGCATGCCATTACTTGCCAGTAAATTTAGTTTATCATCATAGTTCATATCATTTAATTTTTCTTTCAGATTCATACTTTTATAAAGAAGACCACTGGTATTAAAAAACTTCTTAATATCTTCCCCACTCTTTTCTATCATTTCTTTTAATTCATGAATATTTGGAGTATTCTCAACAATATTCCTATCTTCAAAAACGACATGATGATCTTCTAAATATTTCTTTGCTTTTTTACAAGTAGAACATTTAGGATATTCTATTAATACACATTTCATACTATCTTCCTTCCATACTTAATCTATTTTTCTTTACATGAATTTCCTTAATCCTCATATATTCAGGTAACTCAGAATTGATATTCATTACTATAGAATCTACTTTTTCTCTCTCCATATTCGTTACAACATTTAGGTTTAGTACTCCTTTTCTCTCATAGATATTAACAGTAGCAAATTCATCTATATCATAAAATATTTTTTCTAGTTCATCTGAGTAAATGGTCTTTCCATTATCAAGCATTATTTTATTCTGAGTATTTCCAACTAAGAACAATTCATTATTTTTTTCAATATATCCTAAATCACCTGTATGAAAATACCCTTTATAATCAAATACTTCATTTGTCTTTTGAATATTATTATAATAGCATCTAGTAACATTGTCACCCTTGATAATAATTTCACCATATCTCATGGAATTTGGCTCATAAATTTTAATATCCATATTCTCAAGAACTTTGCCACTGGAAAATACTTCCTTATCATTATAATACTCAAAAGATATTAAAGAAGTGGCACCACTAACTCCGTACAAAGTTTGTATTTTAAGGCCAACATCTAAATATAGTTTCTTAATATTCTTTTCTGACAAATTACCATAGCATACTAGATACTTCATATTGCCACCCAAGAATTGATGAAAGCTTTTGAATGATTTTTCCTTCTCTCTATAAATTCCAAATTTTGTTAAGTTGACATTCCTGCTGATTTTCTTTTTCAACCTTTCTACATTTTCTTCTCCATAACTTTCAAGTATTCTCATATAATCATAAGGTACACCAAAAAATACAGTAGGTTTTTCCTCTAATAATTCCTCAAACATATCTGCTTCAGTTCCAAAGTATATCTTAGTTCCAGTATAAAAGGAATATAGATAAGCATAAATACTAACATACGAATCGCTCATTTGAAGATAGGTATATATCTTATCTTCTCTAGTCAAAGGGAGCCTCTGATTAAAATATTTAAAGCTTGCAAGTAAATTTTTAGGTGTATGGGTAATAAAATTAACATTTTTCAAAATGGCAGATTCTACTTTTAATTCACAAGCCATTTCATCATTTACTTCCTGAAAAGAAAATTTATTTTCCTGTTTATCTAGTACTCTTTTTCCTTCCATAATTAAATTTGGAATATCTTCCTCAATGCAAAAATATTTTATATTTTGATATTCTTTTTCAATAACTGAAATATCTTCATAATCCTTTGAATACATAATACAAGATATCTCAAGTTGATTTAGCACATTTCTTAAATTGGCCAAAGTCCAAGTATTATCAATAGGAATAGCTACCCCTACATAACCAATGATAGAGGTCCATGAAACAATCCATTCATACGAATTTTTTCCTATCAGCAAAATATTTTTATCTAAAAGATCATAATGAATAAGAGAATATGACAAACATAAGATGTCATATACTGTATCTTTAAATGTCTTGATAATCTTACTTCCCTCTTTTTGATAACTTATATGTTCCTCTTCACAATAATTCTCATATGCGTTTTTTAATAATTCTTGAACTTTGCTCACTATTATTTCTCCTTATTTTCTTCTTTTATCACGGTAATTTTTCCAATATCTGCATCAAGCTTGATTTTCTCACCTGTTCTAAATATAGACGTTGCATTTTTGATACCTGATATGTATGGAATTCCTAAATCTCTTGCAAGAACTGCAGTTCCTGAAAACATAGATCCATGCTCAGTGATAATACCAGCTGAAAAAGCAATATCTAAAAACCATCCAAAATCCGTTGTTTCTGCAACAATAATTTTATCTTTTATATCTTTCAAATCTTCTTTTGTATAGACAACTACCACTTCTTTTTCTGCGATTCCTGCAGACAAAGCTTCTCCTTTCATAGTATCTTGTTTTTCATCATATTCAAAATAATTAACATTGATATGATATTTATTATATATACCATTTGAAAATGTTAGTTTACTATAAGAAGGAAGCCTAAAATAACAAGCATACTCTCTTCTTCTGCCTAGTGCTATCTCCTTTAAATTGATTTCTTTTCCCTCTACCATATCAATAATCTCATCTATTTTTAAATAATATATATCATTTTTGCTTAAAATAGCTCCTTCATTGTATAAATTCTTAGAGATAGCATTAAAAATAACTCTTACCATATCATAAAGTTTTGCCCTGATTGTTTCAGAAGCCTCTTTATATCCTACTACTTCTCTACATACTTTTTCTAAACTCTTGATATCACTTCTATTAAACATATCTGTTTTCTTTTTAAGAATTAGTGGTAAATCTTTATTTTCATAATTCATTAGACTTCCTTGTACAGATCTTACTTTATCCCTATTTTGTACATATTCAAGTATCTTATCAATCAGTAGTTTTGGATTACTTTTAAAAGTTGTGCTTTCTAGTTTTAAGCTATCTAGTACAATGTCACCATAGTCTTTTACATACACCCTTAGTTTATTTGAAAATTCAGTCTCTTCATACAAAAAATTTCTAACTTTAGGGTTTGTATCAAGAGTAAGTAGCTTTGCCTCTATTTCTCCATTAACCATATTGGCAATTTCAAACAAATCTCTTAAAAATTTCTCTGTTTCATTGTTGTATATGTCTGAAATGTATTCTGTTACAAAACCTTCTTTATCTTCTACTTTGACTTTTCTTAATTTTTCCTTTAACATTTCCAAATATCGATATGTATAAATTTCATTGATAAATGTCAAATCAAAACTTCCAAATACATGTGCAACATACTCTTTATATAGCTCAATCAGTTCCTTATTGGTTAAATCTTTTCGATACTTTCTGGTAAATGATTCATTCAGTAAATTAAATTCATTAATAAAAGCCTCCATTACAGCTCTATTATTTTTAAATAATCTCTTAGAATTCTTAGCTATCTGGCTATTTTGACTTCCAGTCAATTTTCTTTCAAAACCTTTTTTCGGTTTATTCTTTTTAGTCTCGTCTAAAAGTCCCATTTTCTTTTGCCAATTGAAAAGAACTTTATCACTCTGGGGAATAAATTGTAAAAATAAATTCCAGTTTGCAACATCACAATACATCCTTCCATTGACACAATAAATCATGTTATTAAAGTTTTCTTCATATTTTTTTAGTACCTCTGGATTTGGCAATGTTCTTTGTGCTATATTCTTAAGGACACCTGCATATGCATATCTTGCAAATGATTCGGTAAGTGGTAATATAACTCCAGGAAACTTATCTACAATATCTTTATTATTTAAAAGCAATAATTCTGCTTTCTCATCAATACTTAAAATTTTTTTAGCTTGTAGTATATATAGCTCTTCGCCACATAAAGACCATTGAATTTCTGTATATAGTCCAAAAGAATCTTGAATTTTTAATACTTCTTCAATGATAATTCTAAGATCTTTCTTATCTAAAAGTCTTGATCTATTTGTTCTTTCATAAAATATGACTCTATCATCTTTATTATAATGGTAAGAAGTACTATCTACTTTTCTATCTAAAATATCTTCACTTGTACCATCACCAACTACTACGACAAGCTCATTGATAAGGCCTTTAGGATTAGAAGTAAATGCGATTCCAGAGATATCCGTTTTTTCTACCTTTTGTATCAACACAGCCATTCTTACATCTTTAATTTCAATTTTGTGTTCATGAAAATATCTAAGAGATTTTTCAGAGTAAACAGAATACCAACA
Organism: Clostridia bacterium; assembly: GCA_030524345.1. Lineage (GTDB taxonomy): Bacteria > Bacillota > Clostridia > TANB77 > CAG-465 > CAG-465. Next base: position 4,521 of record JAUNGP010000024.1, read on the forward strand.
CCTTTTGACATAATCAAATACTTCTGATCTTTTTACATCAACAAATTGCTCAAATAACCTTTCTTCTCCTTTTGCATTCATGTCTTCATAAGTACTTGATGAACGAACAACAAATAAGTCTTCTTCATTATATTTTTCTCTTAGATAAACATTAATTTTATCTTCGAACTCAAAGCATCTTATCTGTTTTATTTTACTTACAATCTCTTTACTTGTTGAAGCTATGCTTTCATCATCTTTAAAATCTATTGCTGCAACTTTCTCTAAATACTCTTTTTTTCTAAAATCAAGTGCTTCTTCAAAAGCCCTTGAATTAAAACAGAAAAAATTTGGCACTTTTATATTCTTTTTCCTTAGGAGATTTAAATTATATCCTTTTTCTCCCATTTCAAATAATGTACCTTCTTTTATTATATACTTATTTAAAATAACTTTCTTTCCCATACTCAAACCTCTATTATTTTCTCTTTTGTTATAGTTCTATATCACTATCAAAATATTTTTTTATTAATTCTTTAAAACCATCTGTATTTTCAGGATGTTTTCCCATACCATAAGATACAAAAGTTTCACCGTTTTCAAAATATATTTCAAGTCTATATTCCCAAGCACTCTGATCTTCTTCAGAAGTATTTAGCGTTTCAAATTCTAATGCGCCTGAGTCATATAGTTCTTCATTAAAGTTTAAATATTTTGTTCTAGACCACTTTTCTTCAATATTTTTACTTTCTATTCCAAGATTGTGTAATGAAAATATACCATCATCTTGCACTTCAACCTCATATACATCATATCCCTCGTTATAAAAACCTTCAGAATATGAAAATCTTACAAACTTGTTATCAGAATGCTGGTATCCTCTATCTCTAATAAATACAAAAAGTCCAATAGAAAACATAATCAAAAGTCCAATTATAATCACAATAATAATTCCCTTTTGAGCTTTGCTTATCTTTTCGCTTTCATCTGTACTTCCAAGTCTTTTTTCTTCTTTCTTTTTTATCTTTTTAGGCAAAAAATCACCTCCAAAATTTACATTATATGATGTCAAAAAAATTATATCATAACACAAAAAATATATCAAATAAATATATCAATATTTTTTCATTTTTCCTAGACAAATTTTAACTAAATAAATTATGTTGTAATATTGACATATTATGCTATAATATATATGAGTTTTATGTAAAATTTAAAAAATTATTTTAAATAAACGGAGGGAATTAATATGAATCAAAGAAAATTAGACCTGTACTACATCTTAATGGACAATATCAATAATTTGTACTTAAAAAAAGGTCTAAAAGCTGAAGCTGATTTACACGTTCACACGACATTTTCAGATGGTGCTTTTGACATCTTAGATATTATCACTTTAGGTAAAATGATTGGACTTAAAAAAATCATAATAACAGACCATAATACAATTTTGCCTGCATATCAATATTTAGAAACTATGAAGTGGTTTATTCCAGAGGGAATGTCTATTGAAGTTGGATCAGAAATTGCATGTAAAATAATTGATAATCAAACAGGAAAATATGTTCCAATCGAAATACTTGCATATTATGCCGATCCTTATATGCTTCAAAGCTTTATAGACAGATATTCATTTAGCAAAGGAAACTCCCAGGAAGAACAGCTTAAGGAACTAATGGATATGTGCAAAAAATATGGTCTTACTTTTTCTAAAGATCTCTATGTTCCAAACGGCAAATTTGCAACCGAAATATTATGTTTAGAACTTATTAAACATGAAGAAAATAAAGAGTTTTTTATGAAAACACATCCGATTGTGTGGACTTCTCCAAAACTTTTCTATAAAAAATTCTGTGCCAATCCAAACTCTGAATTTTATTTAGATACTACATCTGGACTCCCTGGATATGTTGACACCATAAATGCAATATTAGAGGCAGGTGGAATTCCTATTCTTGCTCATGCCTTTTTGTACATTTATGAGACACAAGAAGAGGTAAAAGTCCTTTTAGATAAGTTGGTTGCCACATCTAATATAGCCGGTTTTGAAGCTTATCATTCTGCACACACATACGCACAAAGAGAATTTATTGCAGAATATGCCAAAGAAAAAAAGAAAATGATAAGTGGTGGTACAGACTTTCACATGGGACCTCAAACCACTCTTGGATTTGGCAAAAAAGATATGCCTTTGGAATTAACATTAGACATGTTTTCTTGGCTAAATTAAAGAGTAAGGGTGACTTCAAATTTTGAAGCCACCCCTTTTTTATCAAAGAATATTTACAAGATCACTTGCAAGCCCAATATAATTACTTGGCGTGAGTGCAAGGAGAATATCTTTATCTCTTTTAGATAGTGTATCTAAGCTGTCAATAAACTCCTCCATGATTTCTTTTGTAATTTTTTTACCTCTGGTAAGTTCTTTCAATTTTTCGTATGCATCCGGTATACCATATTTTCTCAGCATTGTCTGTACTGGCTCTGCAAGAACTTCCCAACTATCCATAAGATCATCACTAATTTCTTCTACATTTACAGTAGCTTTTCGAAGACCTGCAGCCGTCTGCTCGATACTCAGCAATGAATATCCAAAAGCCATACCAATATTTCTTTGCGAAGATGAATCCGATAAATCTCTTTGCCATCTACTTCTTGAAAGTTTGTTAGAAAGTGCTAACAAAATTGCATTAGAAAGATCGATATTTGCCTCACTATTTTCAAATCTAATAGGATTTACTTTATGAGGCATCACAGAGGACCCTACCTCCGTCTTTACTGGTATCTGCTTAAAGTAATCAATCGAAATATATGACCACATATCCAAATCCAAGTCAAGCACAATGTTATTAAAATGCCTGATTGCATCAAACAGATGACACATATAATCATGTGGTTCAATCTGCGTCGTCAGTTCATTATATCCAATTTCTAACCATTCCCTTACAAAATAATTGCAAAGAAGTGGCCAATTTTCATCCGGAAAAGCTGTACTAATTGCACTATAGTTTCCAGTAGCTCCGCTAAACTTTCCTTTTACTTGAATTCCCTTGACAATATTTAAGGTCTCCTCAAGTCTATGAGCAAAAACCGCAAACTCTTTACCAACAGTTGTTGGTGTTGCCTTTTGACCATGAGTCCTTGCAAGCATTGGAAGATCACAATACTCATATGCAATTTCCTGTAACTGAGTAATAAAGTTCTCAGCAGTAGGAATCCAGACCTCAAGCAAAGACTCAATTAACATCATTGCATAGGAGGTACTATTGATATCTTCAGACGTACAACCAATATGAACAAGACTGACATATTTCTCCAACCCAAGTTCTACTAACTTATTATCAATATAATATTCCACTGCTTTTACATCATGATTTGTTACTTTCTCGATATCCTTAACTTTGGCTGCCTCATCCAGATCAAAATCATCTACAATTTGACTAATTTTGCTTAATGCCTCTGTAGTAACATCGTTTACTCCTACAGTAGGAATATTGTCCACTGTTGTAAGAATAAAGTTTAACCAGGCAATTTCTACCGTTAATCTATGCTTGATCAAAGCATATTCGGAAAAGTACTCGTTTAACTTCTCTCCAGTCTTTGCATATCTACCATCTAAAGGAGATAACGCAAGTAAAGCGATTTTTTGAGCTACTGCCTTACCAAAAACTTCTTCATGTTTCATAATTTTTACCATCCTTTCTGAAATTATTCATCAGTTAAAAAGAAACATAGCCAAATTATATATAACTTATATTTATTTGTCAAGAAAAAAAGGACATTTGTCCTCTTATATTTTTATAATACTATATTCTTTTACATTAGTATCATCATCTAATATAAATTTTCCCTCAAACATACCATCTTCAAATACATATTTTGTAAACTTTTTATTCATTTCAAATTGTTCCAAAGATAACACATCAGCTTTACGAATCCACTCCAGTCTTCCCTCTACAGACTCTGTAATGCTTCCCTCATACTCATTTGCAACATATACGAAAATGATTCCTTCAGTATGATCCTTCCAATAAGATATTCCCTTCAGCTTTGGATTTTTTAAAGTAACTCCAGTCTCTTCTTTAAATTCACGGATAACGCATTCACTTGGTGTTTCATTTTCATCTACCTTTCCCCCTGGTGGTGCATATCTTTTTCCCCATTTTTTATGAAATTTTAAAAAAAGAATTTTTTCTTCGCATTCTAAATAGCATACTGTTGAAGCATAAAACTTTGCTCTCATATCAATCACCTAATCTAAATACCCCTCTATTAGAGTAAAATCATTAACATTATACAATTCTAAAAGTTTATCTCCTTCTGCATAATTTTCACTAGTAGAAACCTCTCTTTGGGATATTTGTTCATATTTTATTTTATTATCCTCAATAGAAATATTAGAAACTGTCTCATATCCCATATGTGCATAAATTGCTCTAATATAATTTTCATTATTCATTAAATACAAAGCGGTATGCCCAGCTCCAATTCCATCATCAATATTTTCCGCTTTATGATTGATACACTTATAAAAATGAAACATGTATTCTGCCTCATAGCTTCCGGTACGTACAATTAATTCTGGTATACCGTCATTATCAATATCAGCTAGTGCATATAGTGAATCGGCTTCCTCCTTATACTCTTCTAATACTTCTTTATATAATGCCCTCCAATCCACATTACGAACACTTTTTTCATCTGAATCACTAACATCATTTTCTACAACGTTCTGATTGATATTTTCAATATTATTGTTTATATCTAAGTTAAGCTTTGGCATTATAAAATGTGTAAATCCAGCTCCTGCTAAAAAAGCTATCACAACTACAATAATTAAAATCATTAATTTTTTTAACATATTCTTCCCTCTTTCCTTTTTCATTCCATCACAAGATCTACGATAAGTAAAAAACACATATATGGCTTAGGTGATATCAATCTTACATTTTATATCAGAATCTAATAATTCTTGAAATCTCATTCCATCTTTTCTTTCGCCAACAATTGTTCCATAATGTGTAGGAATTGCAAATTTAGGTTTTATCATATTTACCAGTTCTGCTGCCTCTTTATAAGTCATGGTATAAGTACCTCCAACAGGAACGAAAGCCACATCACAAACCACTTTTTTATTTTCTTCTGTTATATCTGTATCTCCTGCTATATAATATCTATTCCCTCCTAGTTTTAAAATATATCCTACCCAGTTATTTTCTTTTGGATGAAAAGCCTTATTTGTATTATATGCTGGAATTGTTTCAAATTCTATTTCATTTACCTTATAAAATTGATTTGGAACTACAGATATGATATTAGACTGATGAAATCCTAAATCCAATGCACGACTAAATAAATCTTCTGGTACTATTATTACTGTATCCTCTTTTTTCACTCTGAATATATCTTCAACAGAGAAATGATCATAATGACTATGAGTGATCAATATATAGTCTGCATCATTTCTGTCCCTATCAACTTGAAATGGATCAAAATATATCATTTTTCCTTCCCTACAAATTCTGATTGAACTATGGCATAAAACTTCTATTCCCTCTATCATAATTTCCCCCTTTAAACTTACAGATATGTTACCATATAAAATTGAAAAAGTCTAGCAACAAGACTCACTTTTTTCATTGTCTTTTCCAAAAATAAACTACTCCATACAAAAGTATGGAGTAATCTTTAGAAAAATATTGTTTAATCAATATTGACCCCTTTTTCAAATTGTTTTTTACCTAAAATATAGTAGAATATAATATACAAAGTATAAATTCCAATACCCATGTACATGATGTCTCTAATTGCATCTATATCGACTATATCAGTGGTATTAATTAAATTCATCACATTTGAATTAAATAATCCAAAAATATAGATACACCCTAAAGTAAATGCCTGTGTTAAAAAATATAAGGCAAAACTAATGATAATGGTTTTGATCATTTTGTTTTGATTGGATTTATGTCCAAGTATAATTCCAACATAACCTATTAAAACGACAAACATCATCTCTAAAAAGACTACAAAAAAAACTAACAACAATAATTTTAATACAGTCGTATTATAAGTTGAAGCTGCAAGTTCTAATAAAGACTTTAATATCTGCATATTACTTTTAGAATAGTAACAAATAAATAAGCATGCTACTATCACAATAGTTGTGGTAAAAATACTAATAAAAGCAGTAAGTACTTTAGAAGCATATATTGTTTTCTTTTTCACGGGTAAGGTATGAGTAAGATAAGACTCATCTTTATATCCATTTCTAATAAACCTTGCCCACAGCCTCATTAAGCAATTAATGAGACTACTTATCATCATACTAATTGCTAAACCCAAAGTAATTTGAGTGGTCACCGAAAAAACAACTGAATTTTCAATCATACTAAATACTCTACCAATGATTGAAAAGATAAATGCCAATGTATAAAATACTATCAACACTTTATATATCCATTTTAAATCATATTTTAATAATTTTCCTAACATTTAAAATACCTCCTAAATATTTCATCTATAGATGATTTCTCTTTATTTCTAAGCTCATCTGCTGAAGATGTCAAGACAATTTGCCCCTTATCTATGAAAATCACTTCATCTAGGATTCTTTCAATGTCTGAAATTAAATGTGTTGAAATTATTACACTTGCGCCCTCACTAAAATTAGAAAGTATTGTATCTAAAATATAATCTCTTGTTGCTGGGTCAACACCTCCTAATGGTTCATCTAATATATATAACTTTGCATCTCTACTCATAACGAGAATTAGCTGTAGTTTTTCTTGCATTCCCTTTGACATTTTGGATATCTTTTTATTAATATCTAGGTTTAAATCTTTCAATAATTTTTTCGCCTTTTGTGTGTCAAAATTTTGATAAAATTCTTCAAAATAATGAATCACTTGCTTAATTGTCATCTCTTTATCTAAATAGGTCCTCTCCGGCAAGTAAGAGATCAACTCTTTTGATTTTATGCCTGGCTTTTCCCCATTAATTAAAATTTCTCCACTTGTAGGGATTAATAAATCATTGAATAATTTAATGAGTGTACTTTTTCCAGTTCCATTTTTTCCTAACAGCCCTATAATTTTTCCTTTGGGAATACTTAAATTGATATCTTTTAGAATGGGTTTATTATCAAATTCTTTGTATAAATGTTTACATTCTAATAATTCCATTACTAACTTCCTCCTAACTTCTGCAAGTAAACTACTGTTTCTTCATAAGTTATTCCTATATTTTTCATATCATTTAAAAAATCTTTTACTTTTTCTTCTGCCAATTCTTGTTTCATTCTTTCAATTAGCTCCCTATCATTAGTCACAAATTTTCCATTTGTTCTTTCTGTATAAACCAATCCTTCATTTTCTAGTTCTACTAAAGCTTTTTGCATCGTATTAGGATTTACTCTTGCAGTAAGTGCTAGCTCCCTTACAGAAGGCAATCTTTCTCCTACTTTTAATTTTCCAGAAACGATCTCTTTTCTTATCAATTCAACTAATTGAATATAAATTGGCTTTTCATTATCAAAAATATAATCCAAAATCATTTTCCTTTCCATTATTGTATTACTTGCATAATACAATAATACTATTTTATTTCTACATTGTCAACCCTTATGTTAAAAAATATGTATTTTATTACTTAGATCATATCACAAAAATAGAGAATTAACAACTAAATATTTGGTAGTACTGATTTCAATAAAAAGGTAGTAGAAATATTCTACTACCTTTATACAATTAACCTATCTGATATCCATATGCTACTTCCATGTAGCTTTTCTCACCAATTTGTTTTAACTTTTCTCCAATAAGTGTTCCACCCATTTTTTCATAGAACCCTCTTGCATTGTCATTTTCTTTTAAACACCATATTATCATTTTTTTCTTTCCTTGTTTTTTAAATTCCTTTACTACAAAGTTAAACATTAGACTTCCGATACCCTGTTTTAACATATCTGGATAAACATATAATGCTACTATTTCAGAATCATAATCTTCATTTTCTCTAGAATCACCATATCTACAAAACCCAACTACTTCTTTGCCATTATCTGCAACAATATAGGGAAACTCTCCATACCTTTCTAAAATTTTTTTAATTCTTTGCTCCCTATCTATAGAATCTAAGAATTCATCTGCAATCATACCTTTATATACTCTTTTCCAACATGATACATTGATGTCAACTACTTGCTCTATATCACTTTTTTCCATTTTTCTAATTATCATATTGTACCTCCTATACATTTTTATTCTTAATATAATCTCCGCTAAATTCTGCTTTTAAAATATCCATACTAATTACATCGTAGTATTTGCCATTTAAAAAGTATGCTTCCCTTCTTTTGCCACATTCTTGGAATCCACATTTCTGATAACACGCTAATGCTCTTTTGTTAAATTCAAAAACATCTAATTTGATATTATGAAGATTCAAATAATGAAAAGCATAATCTAAGATAAGCATGATGGCCTCACTGCCATATCCTTTACTTCTTGCCTCTTTATCTCCTATAAATATTCCAAGTGTTCCTGTTCTTCTAATATAGTCTATCTCTTCAATACCAATTGTTCCTAAAAGTTTATCATTATCTAGTTCTACGATATAAAAAGTTCCTTCATCATTTAAATGCTTTTCAAGATATTCCTTTTCACTAGCTAATGTAACAAGATGATTACTTTTACCAATATAGTCTGTTGTTTCAAAATCGTTTAACCATTCTGTAAAGCACTCATAATCCTCAACATTTCGAGGAGACAAATATACTTTTTCACCAACCAATTTCTTAAAATACTTCATAGTCCATTCTCCTTTCTACAAATTAAATTTTTCTTGTATCATTTTTGCTGTATCAATGGCAGAAATGTTCGTATTTACTATTTTTAAGTAATTTTTAAATATCTTTTCTCCTTCACCATCATAAGAATTCATCCTATGTCTTTGCATAGAACTTAGTAGCTCTTTTTCGCTCCATTCTAGATCTCTTTTAGAGGCCTTATGCTCTAGTCTATTGATACTCTTATTTCGCTTTAATCTCTCTTCTAATGTTGCTTCTAATTCTACAACATAGGATTCTTCAAATAAACTCATCCACTGATCTGTTTCTTCTTTTTCCGTTTCAAAGTCTTTTCCAAAGTCGAAACATCCTGTAAAGATAATTCCTTTTTCATCACTTTTAGCAAATTCTTTCAAAACCTCATATCGAATAAAACGATTCATTTTTAAATAGGACTCTCTACTATAATCAAATATAAGTCTGATAAACTCTATTGTCATATGATTATAGAAAAGTTTATATCCCGTAAGTTTTGCAAGCTCTTGACCTACTGTCATTTTTCCTACTGCTTGTGGTCCACATATTAATATAAATTTTGGCATAGTTTATTCTCCTTTCGATAAAGTAATCCAGTACCTTTTTATTTTATTTCCATCTTCATCTACTACGATATTTTCTAATATTCCCCCATTATTAATAATACTTTTCTCTGAGCCTATGTTATCACTATTACACGTAATTAATACTTGCTTGATTCCCATTTTTCTACATTCCTCAAGTGCCATTCTGATCATTTCTGTTGCATAACCTTTTCTCCTTTCTGTTGGTCTTACAGAATCTCCAATATGTCCTGAATCAAATAATAATTTTTCATTTAACCTGTGTCTGATTTGAATTGTTCCTATCAGTCTATTATCTGAGTTCCTAATAGCAAGAAATAGCGTTGCAGGGACTCTATGATCGGTTATCTTCTTTTCTGATAAATCATCATTTACTTTTTTTAGCCATTCATCTACATCTTTTATTCTATCAAGTCCGCCTGCCCCATGAAGCTTATACTCACCATTTTTAAAAAACTCTTCTAAATACTCCTCAATTTGTTTTTGATACTCTTTTGTTGGAAATACTAACCTTATTTTTTCTTCCATCATTTTCTCCTTTCCAAAAAAAGTCTCACAGAAAAATCTTTTTTCTAAGACTCCTCTGTAAGACCATTCTTACTTCCGTGTAAATAACGATTGTTATTCTATACCGCTCAGATAACTCCTTAGGTATACTCTTAAAATACATTTTCATTATACCATATCATTCTTATTATGTCAAATAAAAATAATTTTATTTTAAGTTTTCTTTAATATATTTTATATCTTCTATCGATTTATCCATATTAAATCTACCATTTCCGACCGGATAATATACAGAATAAAATGGATACTCCGTACCATTAATTTTTCCCTTAAATAGTTTTTTTCTACACTGTGAAACGGATATCTTTTGATTTAAGACAATAGAACTTACTTGATTTCCAAATAACACCACTACTTTTGGTTTTATGATTTCTATTTCTTGTTTTAACAGCTCTAAATATTCTTTATATACACTATCTGGAAGAATTCTTGCATCTATCTGTGTGCATTTTCCAAGGTTTGTTATAAAATATTTATGTGCCTTTACATCATCGTAGACTTTTTCTGCAAATTCTTCTGTCCACTCGCTTCCTTTCATGCTTTTTATTGTTTGATAGATCTCCTCATCCATCAAATCTAGTTTGTAAAATAAATCCCAAATATTTTTCGTACCAATCCAGGGAGACTTTATTCCTTTCCAAGTTTTACACGAGGCTATATTTCTTCCAGTTGGATTCATGAAAACAAAACAAATATCAGGATGGTTAACACATCCACCATGATAAATCGAATCTAACTCTTTTGCGCCATATTTTTCTTGCAAAGCATCATATTTTATTTTTAGATCATCCAGTTCCATTGTACCTCCCTTATTTCCTTTTTAAAATTGCTACACTTTCAATTGCACTCGTTTGTGGGAACATATCAACAGGTGTAACACTTAAAACACTATATTTTTCACTTAATAATTTTAAGTCTCTTGCAAGAGTTGCAGGATTACAACTAACATAACCTATCTTCTCAGGTGCAAACTCTAAAATATATTGAATACTCTCTTCATCAAGTCCTTTTCTTGGAGGATCTACTACAATAACATCTGGAGAAATGTTTCTTTCTTTAAACTCTACTATTTTCTCTTCAACACTTCCAGCAATATATTCAGCATTTGTAATATTATTTTCAGATATATTTATATTTGCCATTTCCACAGCCTGTTTTTCTATCTCAATTCCATATACTTTTGCTACATCATTGCTCAAAAATATACCAATTGAGCCTACGCCACTATATAAATCAAATAATATTTCCCTTTGATTTAACTTTAAACCATCTTTTAAAGTTTGGTATAGAACTTCCGCTTGAATTGTATTTACTTGAAAGAAAGACTTTGGACTGATAGCATATTTATATTTTCCAATATAATCATAGATATACTTTTCTCCAAATATCAGTTTCTCATTTCTTCCTAATATCTCGTTTGTAACGCTATTATTTAAATTTAAATAGATACTTTTTATATTCTCTATTTCAGAGGATAATTCTTTTACGATCATGTTAAATCTATCTGACTGAAAAGCTTCTTGATGATTCACAACAATTACAATCATCACTTCATGTGTATTTGCACCACGTCTTATTATGATATGTCTAATATCTCCATCCTTTTTATCATCACTGTATCCAACAAACCCCTCTCTTACTAATTTTTCAAAGACAAGTTTTGCAATACGATCTATTTCATAATGTTGGATATAACAGGAAATATTTTCTACAATAGCATGACTTCTTTTTAAATAAAATCCAATTTTTGTTTCTTCTTTTAGATTCCTTCTTACAGGATATTGCACTTTATTCCTATAATACATTGGTATACCCATACCAATTGTATGATTTATTTTTTGTACTGAAACGTTTTGTTTTGCTAATGCATTTTCGACAATTTCTCTTTTTAATTTTAGTTGTTCATTATATTCAATATGCTGACAACTACATCCACCACATTTAAAATATACTTCACAAAAAGGTTCACATCTTTTCATACTGATTTTCTTGATACTTTCTACTTTTCCTATAGCATAAGATTTATTGACTTTTATAATCTTAGTATCTATTATTTCACCTTTTAAAGTTTCTGGGATAAATACTACTTGATGATCATACTTAGCAATCCCTTCAAAATTCATACCATTATCTAATATTTCTAAATCATATCTATCATTTTTCTTCACTTTTTTACTCCTATATATTCTCTAAATCAATGTACTCACATATAATATGCTCATCATTTGTATTTAATTCATAATTTTTAACGTTATAAAAACTTGAACTGCTCGGATAAAAGAAAAAATATGGTGCAGTAAATACTGCAAGAATCACCGCTATCTTTACTTTTATCTTGTTTTCCAAATCACATTTTTTAAATGTGAACTTATTATTAATAAAATATATTAAAAAAGCAGAAACCAAAAAAGCAATCAATACAAATATAAATCCAAAAACATTACTAAAAGGATTTGCAATCACTGCTTCTGTTATATCTTCCCATATTCCATTAGATGGAAAAAATTGCGTTGTAAATAAAACGGCACTTCCAACAATATCAGAAAGAAATCCTATAAGCCAAATCTTTAATATACACTTTTTATATATTTCTTTGATATGAGATATATCTAATAGCTTTAGCGCACATAAAAATACAATAGAATCAACAAAAAAATTAGCTGGTAATACTAATAGCCAAGTACTTGGAAACATTAATAAAAACCAAAGTGGAAATATCACATTAAATAGTTTATTTTTCATATAAAACTCCTTCAATTAGTAAAATCATTATACCATATTTAACTTATATATTTCAACATTTTTTTCAATAGAAAAGAGGGAAAAACAAAATTGTCTTTCCCCCTAATGTGTTAATCGTTTAAACTATCAAGCAGTTTGGCCCTTTCTTCATCAGTCAAGCTTTCCCACTTTTTCTGATCCTCTTCCGGATTTACATCAATTACTTTGTTTTGCTCCGTGTTCACACGTTCTGCTTCTTCATCAACTTTTATCTGCGCTTCACTCTTTTTAGAATACACAGCTGAATTTTCAAAAGTAGTGACCGTGATGTTTCCATTTTGATCATCCACACAGGTAAACTTAATCTGATCTCCAGGCTCTGTCAAAATAACTTCTGTGGAAAGATTTGGTGAAATCTGATAGATTTCTTTTTCTCCTTCCAATGTAAACATGTACACCGTAGATCCGCCATCAAGCATTGTAAAAGATATTCTAGCAATTGTGCCTTCCTTTTCCATGCTATATGCATCATCTGTAAATGCAATATTATTACCGCTTGCACTCATCTCAGCTACATATGCATTTTTTGCTGCAATAATGCTGTCGCCAATTGCTACCCTTTGAATATACTCAATGTTAACAAAAGCAAATTTCTTCACATAACCTGCTTTATCTTTCAATGGCATAAAATAGGTTGGAATACCATCTAAGTTGACCGGAAGTGGAAAACCAGCTGTATAGTTCATATTCTGAACTTCACCTTCTGCAGACTCCTGAGCCGCATTCTCATGTCCACCAGTTAAATTGTACTTGATAGCCTCTTTTGTTCTAGTGTTAACAAGAATAAAACCATTTGTTGACGTATCAGAACTATAACTTGTAATACCAGTATAGTAATAGCAGTTTCCATCGTTATAAATAGTATCCATTCCTTCTGTTGCTTTAACCTTGTCTTTATCATCAAAGTTAAATATGCCATGGACATATTTCCCCCAATTTTCGATTTGATTTGCAACAAACTCTTTTGGTTGAATAATATCAACCCAATCGGGAGTTTCTTCAATGGAATACTTTTGTGTTTCACCGGTCTGAGCGTCTACTACAATTGTTCCGACTGCTTCAGGAATATCAAAGCCAATAGTATTCTTGTATGTGGTAACCACCCAGTATGGTCTTCCACTATGATCAAGCTCGAAGGTAAATTCAGTTAGTCCTTCAGACCAAAAGCCCTCATTTCTGATATGCCGTTTCAAATCTTCTCCTAAATAAGCGCCCATCTGATATTTGATTTTCAATGGTTTCCCATCAAGTTCTGTCACAAGTTTTACATCCTCCGAATTGGATGCAGAAATCATAATATACCCAGGAGTACCCTCGCGATTCTTTAAGTACTTAAAGAAATCTTTATGCTCAAGCGGTGCGACTAATACCAACTTACCGTCCACTTCCTGCATAGCAAATTCTCCAATGGTTACTCTAGAGCCAAGATCCTCTTCTTTTCCTAAAGTCTTTTCTCCCAATATTTTTGCATACTCTTCATCCACATAAGGAACTTGTGATAAATCAATTGGTGTAATCTCTTCTACATAAACCTTTTTTTCGACTTTACCAAGTTGTGAATACAGTCTGTCATAAGAAAATACAGCAACTCCCATCTGGTAAAGAATACTGATTACACCTATGGCGCCTATCACGGCAATGCCTATGATAAATATTGCCATGTAATACCTTTCTGCTGTCTTGTTGTCTTTCTTAAAATAGCTAACTACAGATGCTAATAAAAGTGCAAAAACCATACCATAAAACGTGATACTATCAAAAAAATTAAATGATACAGCAGGTAAGTATGCGTACCATAATATCAAGGCAGCTATCACTGTAATAATAGCCCGAAACCTCCTCCGCTTCTTGGTAAATTCTACAATGCTGGTTAATTTTTTAAACATAGTTAAACCTCCTTTAAATTTGAGAAAATTATCTCCAATAAAAAATCGTTGGAAATAACCAACTCCTATATTTTTTACTCTATTATATTATATCATTCTCTTTGGGTTATGTCAACCATATTCGTATATTAAATGATTTATCAAATTTCATTTTATTTTTGGTAACAAAGATTAAAATTTGGAATATAGTATATTAGTTAGTAAATGATAACTAACTTGTTCAAAGGAGTGTTATATATGTGCAAAGACAACTCAATTATATGGTTACTTTTACTTTTAACTATACTATTTAGTTGTAATAGTAATAAAGATAATTCATCTACACCATTGAACTTCGATACTTTTTTTGAGTTAGAAAGTTCATAATAAAAGAAGCGAGGTGAATGTGATGATGGATGAAAGATGCGGATGTGGATGCGGATGCAACAGTGGTTGCGGATGCGGTAACGGATGTGGATGCAACAATGGAATATTCGGTGGTGGAAATTGCTGCTGTATATGGATCATATTAATCATAATCGTTCTTTGTTGTTGTTGCTGCTAAATCAGAGCACATTATATAATAGTTACATAAAAAAAGAGGGAATTTTCCCTCTTTGCTTTTTATATAAATAGTACCACTTACTATTTCTCATTCATTTTACTATTCTTAGATTTATTATTTTTAACAATGAATATTCCAACAACTACCCCAACAATTGCTACAAGGAAAATTACTAGATACATCCAAATATTCATATCATCTG
>JAUNGP010000034.1 GCA_030524345.1 Clostridia bacterium
TTAATCTGCCAATTTTCGTATTCCCATACGATTTCTGTGATTCCTGTTTCTTCATCTAATGTTACACTCACTGGCTCCTTGTTTGCACTACCTCTCACATACTTTAATCCCTTAGGCAAACAATCTACTACTTGTATTTTATCTACATAGGAATCATTATCTGATACCGTTGTATTTGTAACTAACTTTGGCACTATATTAAAGTTTATGATCCTTTCGTTTACATCATATGTTGTTTTAGGTTTATTATTACTAGCCAAATCATCTACTGATGTAGAGGCTGTTACATGGTACGGTACGATTAATATATTCTGACCGATACTTGTATCCGAACTATTCACTTTTAATGCGTTATCTTCATATTGAGTTTTGATATAATCTCCATATCCATATTTTACAAATCTCTCTTCATTTTCATCTGTATATATTACAGCCTTGTGTCTTACAATATAATTATCATTTACATATTTATCATCAGATGTTATCATAAATGTTACTTCAAATTTTCTTCTTATATTGTATCCTATATGATCTTTATCTCTTATATATAATGCTGTTACTTTATATCCTAATTTCTCAATTTCGTCCTTATTATCATACCATTCAAAATCATCAAAATCTGTATCATTTACAAGTTCATCTGTTACAAGACCTTCAACTTTATTCTCTTTATATACACCAAATTGTAATACTACATTATCTAATGTAGGTTTAGGAAATCCAACAAAGGAAAGTGTATCTACATTTATATAATTATTACTAGAATTCCTTATTAACTCAAATACATCACTACGCCAAGTGATAAGTCTTTTAGTTCCACCAGAATACAAACCATTTAATCCTATATCGGAAACATATTTACAGGTTCCTCCAATTACACCGTATCCATCATCTTTTTCATACTTGTCTTCATTAAGACCGTGATCACGGAAATAGATACTACCATTCAATTGACTTTTCGAATTTTTCCAGCTTAAAATATTATTTGTTGTTACGACATCCTGCAATACATCATTTTCATATTTAACATTAATATTCTGCACTGTATTTGTACTATAATTTAACTCTATTGCTTCTACACTTAAATTATAATCATAATCAATATCTGAATCATTGTCATAGTTTGGTACGAACAACTCTATTTGTCCCACTGTAAAGCATCCATCTTTATATGGATCATTATATGGATTACTTACACCATATGTTGGAAACTTACCATCTAAAACATAATTATTAAAATTAATGTTTATTACATCATTTTGTTGATCCACATTGATATCACCCGCTCCAGATACATTAGCGCTCGATATATTGCTATTTGCTCTCACTGTATTAATTACTATATTACTACTTGGCCAAAAATTCTCGTTCTCTTCACCATTTATTGCATATGCTACTATTTCCGCCCCATTAAGCACTCCATAACTTTTCTCATCCAAATCTGATACTTCTGTCCAACTGCCATTATCTGTTATATTCCTAAATAAATATTTCATTTTTAATTTTGTTACTATTTCTCCAGTTGGATACTCTAATCCTTTCAAATCGCTTATCTCTGCTATATCTTGATAAATTGATAAGATAATGGCAAAATTCATATAATAGCCTTGCTTTCCATTATATATCCCTGGATGATTGATTTCCCCTTTTCCAAGTCTAACATCAAGAGCTGGTCTTCCAGTTATATATAACTCCTTTTCATCCATAAGTATTACCTTCTCTTTGGTTGAATCTTCATTTTCTTCTTTATTTCCTTCCATATAGATTTCAAATGTTGGCTTTGGTGCTTGTTCCCCTTCTTTTGTTACATACCCTTCTGCCTTCATTTCAAAATTTAGACTTTGCACTCCTGGTGCACTCTTTTGTGTATCTGCTATTTTATATTCTGCATATAATGTTCTTCCATCATCTGTCATACTTACATTTTGCATCCATGCTTGCTGCACCCACTTAAAGTGACTTTGTCCATCTACTGCTGGTATCGTTGCCTTTACCTTGATTGTTCCTCCATAAAATACACTTGTTTCTTCTACTCCCTCTACATCTGTATTGGGCCTCATAATTGTGCTGACTGTATAATTTACTGTATCAAATGTTCTTACATAGTTATCATCTTCTGAATAATCCATTCCATCTTCTGGTATATCTGGTATTGTTCCATCTTCTCTTGTTGTAAATGGGCCTGTTCCTGTTTTTCTTTCTTCTATTGTTGCACTTTCTACATATATCTTATCATACAGTTCACTTTTCTCTACTGCATTATTTTTTCTGATACTACTGAATGTGATTGTTATCATTGTTGCTACTAAAAATAGCCACAAGATTACTGTTATGATTGATGTTTGCCTTTTTTGTTCTCGCTTTTTATTCTTTCCTTTTGAGGTATTTTCTTGTTTCATTTTCTCCTCCTGTCTGTTATGATTATGGTGACTTGCACGCAAAAAGAGCTGGTATTGGTTTTTATTCCAATATCAGCTTTATATCATAACGGACAGAATTGTCCCTATTATTTTCTTTTACTATGTTTATAGAACTACGTTGTGTGTGTGTGTGT
>JAUNGP010000035.1 GCA_030524345.1 Clostridia bacterium
AAAATAATAAGTGATATAATAAAGATGTAAGAAATAGAAGGGAGATGTTAAGTGTGATGACTGGAAGGGTGAAATGGTTCAACAATGATAAAGGATATGGCTTTATAGAATATAATGATCTAGATGACATATTTGTACATTATTCATCAATATTATCAGAAGGATATAAAACATTAGTAGAAGGTCAATATGTAAGTTTTGAATTAGTAAGAACAGATAAAGGTTTACAAGCAAAAAATGTAGTAGAACATAAAACTGCGTTAGTATAAGTAGTTTTTTTTTGACAAAAAAAGGTAGTATGGTATAATGAAAATGGAAAGGGATGAGAATAATGAGAACAAATATAAGAGGAAATAAAGTTGAAGTAACAGAAGCAATAAAAAAGTATATCGAGGAAAAGATAGGAAAATTAGATAAATATTTTGAAAAGCCAGAAGAAATAGAGGCGAAAATAGTAATTAAAGTAAGAGGTAAAGAACAAATAGTAGAAGTAACAATACCAATAAAAAAGATAATAATAAGATGTGAAGAAAATCATAAAGATTTATATGCAGCAATAGATATAGTAACAGATAAGTTAGAAAGACAAATAAGAAAAAACAAAACAAGAATGAAAAGAAGAGGAAATGTAGAAGAATTGGGAATGAATTTGAGTTTTGATGAAGAAGAGGAAGAGAGAGTTGTAGTAAAAAGAAAAGAGATAGAAATGAAGCCGATGAGTGAAGAAGAAGCAATCTTACAGATGAATTTGATTGGCCATGAGTTTTTTGTATTTAAAAACACAGATACAGATAATATAGATATTTTATATCGAAGAAAAGATGGAGACTACGGAATTATTTCTACTTTATAGTTTTATTTATAATTAAAAGGAATAAAATTATATTAGGAGGTATTTAAAAAGTGAATTATTTGTTATTAGTAAATAAAAATAATCCTTTACCAGATAATTATGTTCCAAATAATTTAATTGTTATGAATAGTAAATATTGTTTTGAAGAAGATAGAATTTATGAATTAGAAACTAATGCTTATCAAGCCTTTGAGAAAATGGTTAAATCAGCTGAGCAAGTTAATATTAACTTAAAAATATGTTCTTCATATCGTTCTTATGAATATCAATCTCTATTATATCAAAAGTATGTTCATAAGGATGGGGAAAAGATAGCTAGCACTTATTCTGCCAAACCTGGATATTCAGAGCATCAGACAGGCTTAGCCATTGATTTTATTGAACAATCGGAAGATGAAATTTTTGATATTACGCAATCTCATTACTGGTTAGACCAAAATGCACATAAATATGGTTTTATCATGCGTTATCCAAAAGGAAAAGAATCTATAACAGGATATAAATATGAACCATGGCATTATAGATATGTTGGCGAATTAGCGGCAAATGATATAAAAAATAGAAAAATTACTTTAGAAGAGTACTTAGAAGAAAAGTAAAATGGCTTTTCTTCTATTATTTTGTGAAAATTTGTTGTAATTGCTATTCATTTATATTAAAATTTGATAAAATAAAGATAAATGCAAAGGAGAATGGTACATGAATTTTTTTAAAAAAATATTTGATCATGAATATAAAGAATTAGAAAAATTTAAAAAAATTGCTGATGAAATAGAACTTTTAGAGCCAGAATATGCAAAATTATCCGATAAAAAGTTAAAAGCTAAGACTCAAGAATTTAAAGATAGATTAGCAAATGGAGAAACATTAGAAGATATTAAAGTGGAAGCGTTTGCCACAGTAAGAGAAGCAGCCTATCGTGTGATAGGAGAAAAACCTTTTTATGTTCAATTAATTGGGGGGTTAGCTATTCATTATGGTAATATTGCCGAAATGAAAACAGGTGAAGGGAAAACTTTGACTTCTACTTTACCAGCATATCTTAATGCTTTAACTGGTGAAGGTGTCCATATTATAACTGTAAATGAATATTTAGCTGGCCGTGATGCTGAATGGATGGGTGAAATTTATCGCTTTTTAGGGTTAACTGTTGGAGTAAATTATCGAGATATGAATACTCAGGAAAAGAGAGATGCCTATAATTGCGATATTTTATATTCAACTAATAATGAGATTGGTTTTGACTATTTAAGAGATAATATGGTAGTAAAATCATCTGATAAAGTAGCTAGGCCGTTTAATTTTGCTATAGTTGATGAAGTTGATTCGGTGCTAATAGATGAGGCTAGAACTCCATTAATTATTTCTGGTGGTTATATGAAATCGGCTAATCTTTATATGCAAACAGATAAATTTGTAAAGGGTTTAAAGGAAAATAATGGATATATTTATGATGAGCAAACTAAGTCAACATCGCTGGATCAAATTGGAATTGAAAAGGCTGAAAAAACATTTGGTATTTCTAACCTATACGACATTGAACACACTAATTTGGTTCATTTTATAAATCAAGCTTTAAGGGCTAATTATTCTATGAAACGTGATTTTGATTATGTAGTTAATGATGATAAAGTTGTAATTGTGGATCCTTTTACGGGAAGACTA
>JAUNGP010000036.1 GCA_030524345.1 Clostridia bacterium
TTTGCGTGGAAGTCACCATAATCATAACAGACAGGAGGAGAAAATGAAACAAGAAGAGAATAAAAAGCGAAAACAAAAAAGACAAACCTCAATGATAACAGTAATCCTGTGGCTATTTTTAGTAGCAACAATGATAACAATCACATTCAGTAGTATCAGAAAAAATAATGCAGTAGAGAAAAGTGAACTGTATGATAAGATATATGTAGAAAGTGCAACAATAGAAGAAAGAAAAACAGGAACAGGCCCATTTACAACAAGAGAAGATGGAACAATACCAGATATACCAGAAGATGGAATGGATTATTCAGAAGATGATAACTATGTAAGAACATTTGATACAGTAAATTATACAGTAAGCACAATTATGAGACCTAATACAGATGTAGAGGGAGTAGAGGAAACAAGTGTATTTTATGGAGGAACAATCAAGGTAAAGGCATCAATACCTGCAGTAGATGGACAAAGTCACTTTAAGTGGGTGCAGCAAGCATGGATGCAAAATGTAAGTATGACAGATGATGGAAGAACATTATATGCAGAATACGCGATAGCAGATACACAAAAGAGTGCACCAGGTGTTCAAAACCTAAATTTTGAGATGAAGGCAGAAGGATATGTAACGAAAGAAGGAGAACAAGCGCCAAAGCCAACATTTGAAATCTATATGGAAGGAAATAAAGAAGAAAATGGAGAATCTACTAAAGATTCAGTTGTTCTAGTCGATGAAAAAGAATTATATCTAACTGGAAAGGCAGAATTTAATATAAAATTAGTAAAAGGAACGATAAATTATCCGGGAGAATATAATGGCAAACAGGGTTATTATATGAATTATGGAATTGGGATAGAATTGTGGAAAAATTCGGATAATGTCAGTGATTTAAGAGGAACAGAATATCCTTGCGGAGAAGTAATTACAGATATTGAATTGAACTATTTATATAGAGATTTATCTATTGAAAATAGTTCATGGAATAAGGTGGAAGAGAATGATCCATTGGGATATGGTATCGCAAATGGAATAGAAATAGTGGCATATAACTTAAATTATGAGAGTAACATGGGGTATGGAACTTTTTGGCCTAAAAAGGAGAGATTGACTTCCATTCCATGGATAAAAAGATCAGATTGGAGTTGGTTTACAGTAAGCAACTCTGGGGACTTGCAAATTGATAAAATAGATAATATTTTAAAGGTGAAGTTTAACAATTATAAATTGGATGGATATTTTCAAAGTAATGATGGAGGAATTACTTTTAGTCATGGATACTTTTTAGTAGGACAAGTAGAGATTTTTGCTCCAAATTATGATAACAATTCCAAAATAGATTATGATTATGAAATTGATTGTAAAGTAAAGAGGGCAAGCTTTAGTACGCCGACTCAACCTAATATAGAAATCCAATATGAGGATAATATTTTTCAAGATAGTGTTATAAATGATAATAATCTTGTATGGATAAATTCAAAGCGAGCTCTAACTGGAGGAAGTATATTTTTACAAAATTTTACCAATAAGCAGTCAAGTAGTCAGGCTTGTAATGGATATGTGGTTACGGGAAGTGATTTTAAATATACTGCTTCTGCTAGTCTTGGAGGTCTATATAGTGGCGGCATGGAGAGATTTGTTGCTTGGCGTAGTGATGTGATGGAAATAGGTAACTATAAAATTTATTCCTATGATGGTGAAACATTTCCAATTGCTTCTACAGAAAACATGGTTATAAAATATGGAATATATAAAAATAATCCATCTCAAGGAATAACAAATGATGAATTAGTTAATAAAACAGACTTTAGCGATTTTGATTGGTACGATTCAAAGGAAGAGGCAATTCAGGTAGGTAAAATTACTGCATTCTATATAGATGATCCAGACCTTATTGGATATGGAACAATGAGAAGAGTAGAAATTGAATTTAATGTTACAGATAAGGCAGACTATTTAAATAGTAATTATCCTATTAGACAAAAAGG
This sequence comes from Clostridia bacterium, assembly GCA_030524345.1. Lineage (GTDB taxonomy): Bacteria > Bacillota > Clostridia > TANB77 > CAG-465 > CAG-465. Next base: position 1,981 of record JAUNGP010000036.1, read on the forward strand.
TATTGCATATTTAGATAAGGAAAGAACAGAAAGCAAAAAAGCATCATATACGCCAGATTATATTAAGACTAGTTATGGAGAAAATGGTGAAATACTAAGAGGTGCATCTAATTTTAGTTTGGGTAATGAAATATTGATCGTACCGTATCATGCTAGTGTAAGTAATTCCGTGACCGATTTGACAAGTGCTAATAAGCCAAAAACAACATATGATATTCAAGAAAGAGAGATCAATTTCAATATAACACCAAATTTAAGTACAAATACTGCGCCTAAAGATGATGATGTCTATGTAGATAAAGTACAAGTAGTAGATTATCTACCAAAGGGATTAACATATGTAGAGGGAAGCGCTAATAAAGAGCCAGTAAGTGTAACATTAAATGAAGAGACAGGAATCACAGAAATCGTATGGGAATATGAAAACTGGCAGATAAATCATGAAG
>JAUNGP010000037.1 GCA_030524345.1 Clostridia bacterium
TACATATGTTAATCCCTTTGGTAGATAATCTACTACTTGTACTTTATCTACATAGACATCATTGCTCGATTCTGTCGTATTTGCACTTAATTTTGGTGTTATATTAAAGTTTATCTCTCTTTCTTGTACATCATATGTTGTTTGAGGTTTATTAGAGGTTGTTAAATCATCTACTGAGGTGATAACCGAAGTTTGATATGGTATTACTAATATATCCACTCCCAATGAATTATTTGAGGCGGCATTTAATAGTTCTCCATTATTATCATATTCAGTTTTTCTATATTGCGGACTATATGCACTCTTTATACTATTAGTTCTATTTTTGTCATAATATCCTACTATTTTTTCCCTTACTGGATAGTTATCATTTAAATATTTTTCATCACTTGACACTTCAAAAAATAATGTTACTCCTCTTTGAATATCATATCCAATATGATCGGGATCATCAAAATCCAATGCTGATACAATTCCATTACTCTCAGCTTCTGCTAAAGTGTTATACCACTCAAAATCGTCAAAATTCAATTTTTCTACTAATTCATCATTTTCTATTCCATTTCCATTATCTTCCTTATATACTCCATATTTTACCATTATATTATCTAACGAAGGAATAGGGAAACCATTTAATGAACGAGAACTTACGCTATAATCTTTTAATTTTAGCACATCAGATCGCCATGTAAATATTCTTTTACATCCACCATATAATACATTTTTACTTAATGTAACACCGCCCCATACTTTATAATTACTTCCTATAGTAGCAGAGTAATTCCCATTTTTTTGATATGGTTGAGATGTAGTTACCAAACTTCCTATACTCATTCCAGCAATAGATTTACTATGGGTCCAGATAAGTCTATTATTAAGAGTATTCACATCTTGTACAATGCCCCCAGCATTTTCTATATTAACTGTACCTTTATATCTAGTACTTATATCTGCATTATTTAAATTTATTACTACTTGATAATTATAATTTTTCTCTGATTCATTATCATAATTTGGGGCAAAAATTTCTAATTGTCCAGCAACAAAAAATGCATGAGAAATTGTTTTTCCACCATCATGACTTTGAAAATATCCATCTATTTTATAATCATCAAAGTTGATAGTTATTGTATTCCCATTAAAATTACTTATCATTACTCCAGAATCAGTTATTGTACCAGAATCCCAACTTTTAGCTCTCTTAACTGTAGGAAAGCCATAAGGTTTTATATTAGAAGTTGGCCAATAATGATCATTGTTGTTATAAATAACATCATAACCAACTAATTCAATGCCATTAGCAATGCCTTCTCCTTTTTCATCATTCTCATCAACCAGAACCCATTCACTATTACTAACCGATAGATCTCTATAATAATAACTTAAATCCAAATCTAAATTTACGCTTCCTTCTGGATATTCAATCCCTCTTAAACCACTTACTTCAGCTATATCTTGTTTTAACTCTATACCTACTCCAAAATTCATATAATAGCCTTGCTTTCCATTATATTCTCCTAAATGATTTATCCCGGCCGCCTTGCAAAACTATATCAAATGCTGCCCTTCCAGTTATATACAATTCTTTTTCATCTATCAGTACTACTTTTTCTTTAGTTGAATTAATATTTTCTTCTTTATTTCCTTCCATGTATATTTCAAATGTTGGCTTTGGTGCTTGTTCCCCTTCTTTTGTTACGTATCCTTCTGCCTTCATCTCAAAATTTAGATTCTGCACTCCAGGTGCACTCTTTTGTGTGTCTACTATTTTATATTCTGCATATAATGTTCTTCCATCATCTGTCATACTTACATTTTGCATCCATGCTTGTCGAACCCATTTAAAGTGACTCTGTTCGTCTACTGCTGGTATCGTTGCTTTTACCTTGATTGTTCCCCCATAAAATACACTTGTTTCTTCTACTCCCTCTACATCTGTATTGGGTCTCATAATTGTGCTGACTGTATAATTTACTGTATCAAATGTTCTTACATAGTTATCATCTTCTGAATAATCCATTCCATCTTCTGGTATATCTGGTATTGTTCCATCTTCTCTTGTTGTAAATGGGCCTGTTCCTGTTTTTCTTTCTTCTATTGTTGCACTTTCTACATATATCTTATCATACAGTTCACTTTTCTCTACTGCATTATTTTTTCTGATACTACTGAATGTGATTGTTATCATTGTTGCTACTAAAAATAGCCACAGGATTACTGTTATCATTGATATTTGTCGCTTTTTTGCTTTCTTCTTACATACTTTTTTTGGTCTTTTTTCCTGTTTCATTTTCTCCTCCTGTCTGTTATGATTATGGCGACTCGCACGCAAAAAGAGCTGGTACTAGTTTCCTAGTATCAGCTTTATATCATAACGGACAGAATTGTCCCTATTATTTTTCTTTACAATG
>JAUNGP010000002.1 GCA_030524345.1 Clostridia bacterium
ATACTTTCCATTTATCTGGCACTTCTGTTAATTTTCCTGGGTTTTGTTCTTCTGAATAATATACTACTGGTGCATATCCTTTTGACTCTGCATAGGTTGTATCTACTCCTACAAATTCACCTTTCCAGCCACTACTAATATCATTTCCATTTTCATCATAGATTGTTTCTAGGGTGTCATATAATATTAAGTCCTTTAGGCTATTTGCTCCTGTTGTTACTCGAAGTTTATATGTGTATTCACTTCCTGCTGTTGCTTCCGCTGTTCCTTCTACAAATGCTCCCTTGGTTAAGTCTGTTCTTACTTGTTTGATAACTGCTTGTTGTGATGATACTGCAAAATTTATGTTTAATGTACTCATACCATATTGCAATCTTTCATTTATTATTCCATCCTCATCTATATCTTCTGCTAACATATCAAGTAATCCATTATCTGATATTGTTTTTCCTTGGGCATATTCATATTCCTGATTGTTCCACATAGAATACATATAGTTTCTATATGTTGTTCCATATTCTAATATGCTATCATACGGTATTTCTACGTTTAAAACGGTCCTTAATTGTAAGCCTAGAATATTTATTTTATAATAGCTAAAATCCAAATCATTTAAATCATATGTAATTTGTATTTTTGTTCTTCCACTATTTTTATAATTATAATCTATTTGTATTGAAATATTTTCTTTTATATAATTTTCAAGTTCACTTTTTGAATTAAACTCTGTACCATCTTTTAACCTTAAATACTGATAACTACCTTCAATTGTGCTATTATTAATTATTTCCTGCTCATTAGTCAAATTCATTCCTTCTGGTAATATATCATAAGTTTTGATAATACAATCTTTATCTACATCATATGAATCTATATTTATAGTGTTTGACAAGTTTAATCTTGCATCATATCTCCTGTTATTAGTATTATTAGTTAAATTATAGAAATATTTTTCATTATATAACGCCATTCGTCCATTGTTTATCAAAACTGAACTATATCCTCTCTGCATATATAATCCATACATATTTTGATCATATTCTGCAATTTTTAAAGTTGATGGTGTTATATAATTACCTAAGGTTGGTTCATTTACCAGGCTTCTATTTCCATTTTCATCTTTAGAATATACTTGTAAATAGTCAAAATTATACGCATATCCCTCTTTACAATTTTTTGGATGTATATCCGTTTTAATACTTATTGGAGTAGTAGAATCTAAATATAATGTTTTATTTAGGTCTTTTATGACCACTTTTATCCCAACTATATCTTCTGTATTAAACGTTATACATTCCGTTCCTTTAATATTATCAAAATTCTGTTCATTATCACTCGTTGTACCTGTTCGATAAACTACATATTCATTTGTATTCTTATATCTTACTTGAATTTCATAAGGGTAACCTATCAAAGCTTCTCCTGCGCTTTCATTATATTTATTATATGTTCTAAATACTGGTAAGATTACCTTAGTAAAATGATACTCATCATCTTCCAACTTTGTTATGTCCCCATTTTCTCTTGTTATATATAATAAATCGTCTCCTATTTCTACATCCATTACACTATCCGTATAAAAAGCTTTAGAAAATAGGCGCCAAGTCACTACATCTCCTCCATTTTTTAATTTATTTTTATTAAGTAATGAAGCTGGCCAACTAGTTTTAGTTATCTGATATAGTTCCCCCTTATATTCAAAATCAAATTTAACTAAACTTACTGTTGTAGAAGATTCTGAGAGTTTTTGCATTTCATCTTCATCTTCATACCTTCCCCACAACTCTGCTATATTAGTTATTTTATCTCCTTCATTATATTTGCTTTTTGGATATCCTACGTAATAATACTCCATATAATACTCTCTACTGTCTTTTAAATAACAATATACATTATTTTCGATAGGCTCAATTTTATTAAAATTATTATCATACATTACACAATCTTCTGGCAATTCCTCTTTTATAATTTGATAATTACGATTGTGACTTCTCATTAATAAATCGTTTTCATCATAGGCATCTATACTTCCATCAGCACTATAATCATATTGAAAATGATATCTAACCCAATAATAATCATCTAATATATCATCAATTTTAGTATAGTCTGCTTTTGCCCCTGCTATTGCATATTTTGTTAAATTATATGTCCTTTTAATGGCTACATAATGAAAATTACACACATTTGAATTCATTACAATGATTTCCTCAGCATTTGATATATTCTCTTTTATTTTTGCTTGAAATTCTAAATCTGTTTGTATCTTTAGTCTTGGTAATAAGTTATATGCTATCTGTACTGTTCCTTCAAAATGTTCATTTTCCTCTATTATCTTATTATTAGTAAATATATAGATATTATTTGTTTTATCATAATGATAACTCCAATCATATTGTTTTGTTGTATCAGTATCTTTATCGGCTGCGATTACTACATTATCTTGCAACCATGCCTCATATGAACCAGAATATGAACTACCTATTTTTCTCCAATATTCACTAAAATCATCTTTTGCTATTCCTGGTATTTCTATTACTATTTCCCCTGGTTGATACACTTTTCCTGTTGTGCATGCATAATTTATTTGCATTACCAATTGTTTTGTATCATTACTACTTGTTGCATTCCATGTAAAATCTGTGATTGCTTGATTTGGCATATCACTACTCCTATCATACATGACAAGCTGTATATTCCAGTTATTATCTTCTACTTCTAATGCATTCTTATTCTTCATACTTGTAGCTGTTATTGTAATCATCATTGCTATTAGAAATAGCCATAAAAATACCGTGATAATCGATGTTTGCCTCTTTCTTTTTACTTTTTGTTTACTTATCCCTTTAGGCTTTTCATCTTCTCCTTGTTTCATTTTTAACCTCCTCAATTTTTAACATAGTTTGTTCATTTTATACTGTAATATTTTAAATATATACCATTTCAAAATTATTTTTAATGACTTATGGTCAAGTCACATTAAACAATTAGTATTATTTCAGATTATAATAACGCAAAAAGAGCTGGTACTAGTTTCCTAGTATCAGCTTTATATCATAACGGACAGAATTGTCCCTATTATTTTTCTTTACTATGTTTATAGAACTACGTTGTGTGTGTGTGTGTGTGTGTGTAGTTCTTTCATCATTTCATGTATTTTAGTTACCATAATCTTTCCTCTTTCTGTAATCAGTATTTGATTACATTTATATGCTAACATTTTTTGATACTTTTTTCAAGTATTAGATGATAAAAAATAACTTTAGCGTTTTGCTAAAGTTATTGACAGTTATAATATTTTTCGCCATAATTTAAAGGTTTTCCCTTTACTTGGAAAAGTTCTGATATTGTAACAAATTGATATCCTTTTTCAGTTAATTCTTTTACTATTTTCTCTGTTGCTTCAGCAGTTGATCCATAGATATCATGCATAAGAACAATATCACCATCTTTGACATTTTCTATCACATGCCTATACACCATTTCAGCATCTCTACTTTTCCAATCCTCTGTATCAACATTCCAAAGAATTACAGCCTTATTTTGCTGTTTAGCTATATTTCTAACAAGTTCATTATTACTTCCATAGGGTGGTCTTAAAAATTTTACGCTTGCTCCACAATTTTCTTCTATAACCTTACTACCTCTTGTAATTTCATCTAATATGTCTGTTTCAGATAATTTCGTTAAATTTTTGTGATCCCAAGTATGAGTGCCAATTTCAGAGCCCTGATCTATCACTTTTTGTGGAATTCCTTGATTTCTTTCCACATTTTCCCCCACCATGAAGAAAGTAGCTTTTGCATGATATTTACTTAAAGTCTGTAATATATTTATTGTATTCTGAGGATGCGGCCCATCATCAAATGTTAAAGCTATAACCGGTCTGTTTTTATCAATAGAATGACTTTCAATAAGTTCGGCTTTAGGTACTGTATCATTCTTAATATCTTGTAAAGCATAAATGCTATTTTCTAATGCACTTTGATTAGCCATTTTAAAAGGTGCAAAAACCTCAACTGCATTATCTATTTTTGCATTTAAAACATGAGATAAAAACATAATTTCTATACCTACTAAAATGAAAAATAATAATATCGTTACTATACTAATCCTATTGTTTCTCTTGCTATCTCTCGAATTTTTGATAGCATTTCTTACCCTATCCACAGGTATCATCTCCTAATATTATTATATTACATTTTTTTACAAACTTCAACATATAAAAAGACTAGTAAATATATTGTTTACTAGCCTATTTTTTTTAATTTGTAGTCGATTCTTCTACATTACTATCAGCTTCCAATACGATTGTAACTTTTTCTTCCCTTCCAGCCCTATATATTCCAAGTTCAACAGTATCTCCAATATTTTTTGAATTCTTGATTTCATTTAATTCTTCCATAGTAGTAATTTCTACTCCATCTATAGAAACGATGATATCACCTCTTTGAATTCCTGCTTTTTGTGCAGGTGTGTTATTATATACTTTATCTACATATACACCCTCTCTTAAGTTATTTCTATCAGCAACTGCAGAAGTAATATTAATTCCTGCAAGACCAATATATGGTCTAACGATCTTTTTATTTTCAATTAATTCCTTTATAATAGGAAGTGCATCATCAGATGGGATAGCAAATCCAAGACCTTCAACACCAGTAAGACTTACCTTGACAGAATTGATACCAATCACTTTTCCTTCTGAATTTACCAAAGCGCCACCACTATTTCCTGAATTGATCGCTGCATCTGTTTGTATTAGCTTATATGTTCTACCATCTGTTGTTACTTTTCTGTTCAAAGCAGATACATAACCTACAGTAACAGTACTTGCAAACTCTTCACCAAGAGGATTTCCAATAGCAACTGCAAGTTCACCTACTTTTAAATCACTTGAGTTTCCAAATTCAGCAGCTATAAGGCCATCCTTTTCAATTTTTAAAACTGCTAAATCTGTAACCTCATCTCCACCAACAATTTCTGCCTCTATATCTTCTTCACTGTTATAAAAAGTTACATATACACTAGCACTTGAATTATTGATAGCAGATTCTATGACATGATAATTGGTAATAATATAACCATCTTCACTGTATATAATACCAGAACCCTCAGAACTTGCTTCATGTATACCTCCAAATGTAGATTGAACAAGGGAATTAACCTTGATTCCAACAATAGAAGGCATTGCTTTCTCAGCAATTGCTACCACTGGACTATCTGTTTTTGTTATTTCTATCTTTTTGGTAATACTTTCTGTTCCCTCACCTACACCACTACTTTTTAGTAATACATATGTAATTGCAGTACTAATAAAACTTGCAAGTACAGCTACTACTAATACTACCAATACTTGTGGTATTCCACTTTTTTTCTTCTCAACATATATTTTTTGATCATTTTGAACACTTTTTTGTTCTTCCATATAAAGACCCCTTTCTTTAATCTCAATCTTTTCCAGCTGCTACTGCAGTAGAAAACGCAATTTGTAAATTATATCCACCGGTATATGCATCTACATCTAGTACTTCTCCTGCAAAATATACACCTGATACTATTTTAGATTCCATACTTTTGGGATTTACATCTTTTACATCTACGCCACCACAAGTTATAATAGCAATATCAAGTGGCATAAATCCAGATATAGCAATATTAATATTTTTTATCACATCAACTAATTTTTTTCGCATCTCTTTACTAATTTGATGTACCTTCATACTTCCATCAATTCCAGATAGTTTTATTACTACTGGTATCATTTTTTGTGGCAACAAATCATTTAAGCTATTTTTAAACTCTTTATTTGAATATTTTTCAAAATCTCTACACACTCTTTTATCTAGTGTTTCAAAATCAAGTGCGGGTTTTAGATCAATACTTGCAATAATTTGCTGATTTCTTAATTTATCTTCTAGATTATCTATTCTATTTAATTTACTACTAGCACTTAAAACTACTGGACCTGTTATTCCAAAGTGAGCAAATAGCAATTCACCAAAATCACTATATATGACTTTGTCTTCATCCTTTAACTTAAATGAAATATTTTTTAAAGAAAGCCCCTGTAATTCTTTACAAATACTATCTTTAGATCTTAATGGAACTAATCCTGGTACAATATCTATAATCTTATGCCCTATACTTCTAGCAAGTCTAAACCCATCACCACTACTTCCAGTACTTGGAAAACTAGAACCGCCTGTAGCAATAATACATTTATCGCAATGAAATTCTCTGTCGTCTTTTGTAATAACGGCCTCTATCCTGCCATCTAAAACTTTCAATTCATCTACACAAGTATGATATTCAACTCTGATATGATATTTTTTTATCTCATTTATTAATGCTTTCACTATCTCTCCTGCATTATCGCTTACCGGAAATACTCTAGCTCCCCTTTCAACTTTTGTCTGGACGCCCAAAGATTCAAAATATGCCACCAAATCTTTATTATCAAAATTGTAAAAAGAACTATACATAAATTTATCATTTTTTACTATATTTCTTTTAAAATCTTCAATATCTCCATCAAAAGTTAAATTGCAACGTCCTTTCCCGGTGATTTTTATTTTATTTCCAAGACTACTTGTCTTTTCCAAAATAATAACTTCATTTCCATATTTGGCAGATGTAATAGCAGCCATCATACCTGCCGCTCCTCCACCTATTACTATAACTTTCACTCTTATTCTCCTATCATATTTTGTATTGCCTGACATATTGCAAGTTTTGCTGACTCATAAGTGATTCCTCCCTGCATATATGCAACATATGGCTCACGTATTGGAGAATCTGCTGAAAGTTCAATTGAAGCACCTTCAACAAATGTGCCCGCCGCCATAATGACTTGATCTGTATATCCAGGCATATTCCACGGATAAGGAGTCACATGACTATCAACAGGACTTGCATATTGTATTCCCTGTATAAATTTTATCAATTTTTCTTTATCTCCAAGTTTAATAGCTTGAACAATATCTCCTCTTTTTTCATCGGCCCTAGGGTAAACTTCAAATCCAAGTTCTGCCATCATGCCAGATGCCAAAATTGCAGCATGAAGTGCACTTTTAACTACCGCTGGCGCATTAAATAGTCCCTGTAAAATATATCTATTTTGACCAAGTGTTGCTCCGCACTCTTTGCCAATTCCTGGACAAGTAAGTTTTTGTGAACAAAGCTCAATTAAATCTTTTCTACCTACAATATATCCGCCTGTTTCACAAAGTCCTCCACCAATATTTTTAATTAAGCTTCCACACGCAATATCTGCTCCAACATCTGTTGGTTCTCTTTTTTCAACAAATTCACCATAACAGTTATCTACCATTATAATTATATTTTTATCTATACTTTTTATTAACTGAACTACTTTTTCTATATCCTCTATCAATAGGGCTTTCCTTAAAGCATATCCTTTGGATCTTTGAATATGAATTAATTTTACCTTATTGTTCTCTATATATTCTTTTATTTTAGGAAAATCAAAACCTCCATCTTCTTTTAATTCGATTTGATCATATAATACACCATAACTTTTTAAAGATAACTTATTTTCTATCAGACCAATTACCTCACATAGTGTATCATAAGGTTTTCCAGTTATTGCAAGTAATTTATCTCCTGGAAGTAACATAGCTTCAAGAGCCGTTGCAATTGTATGTGTACCATTAACAAACTGAATTCTAACAAGAGAATCTTCTGTATGAAATATTTGAGCATATATCTTTTCTATTGCTTCTCTTCCTATATCGTCATATCCATATCCAGTTGTTTTTGAAAAATGTACTTGTGAAATCTCAGCATCCTTAAATGCTTTTAATACCTTAGCTTGATTATATAATTCTATTTCTGATATTTTTTCAAAATCTTCTTTATATTTCTCTTCAGTTTTCTCAGATAGTTCTTCAATTTGACTATCTATATTTAACAATCTAAAACTGTTTTCCATTTCTTACCACCTAGATTATTATAGCATAACTATCAATAAAAGTGAACATAAGAATGCGTATTTCACTAAATTTTCACGCAATAATAAAGAGCGGATTTTAATCCGCCCCTTATCTCAGTTTACTACACAAATCTAAATCTTGCTTCCATATAATATGTTTTGGAATTTGTTTTTATCTCGTAAACATTACCAAGTCTTTTTACATTCGTTACAATCCCAGTAACAAGATTTGCAAGATATGGTTTTATTCCCATAAACTCCATACCATGGCATTGCATCTTTTGCTCAATTCGTGGCTCATAGCAGCAAATACCAAACACATCATTTTTTCTCTCTTTTAAAATAATATATCGTGTTTTTTCTGTATCGCAAATATATACATCTTCCTTCTCTTTTACTTGAATGAATTTAGAAGTAAGCTTAGAAATCTCCAAAGGTTTATTTCCATTTAGTTCTAATTGACTAATAGAACACTTTTTACCAATATCTGGAATCACCCCATAATCTGCGATGGCCAAAGCCACATTTTTCACTCTCAAATATTTCACTACATAGATTCTTGAATCAGTCGTAATGATGTAGGTATCTTCATCAAAGAATTCAACATTTTCAATATCACTGATAGTACGATTCTGAAGTTTAAAACTAGAATGGTCATATATCACAGTCTGACAGGTTATTTTTGAACACTTTTCAGGATCATCTACTATATATCCGAAATAACAGCCCCTATCAATTTTAAAATCATGTGCAAAATATATTCTATCGCCACATGTTCCCATTGAAAGATTTCCATTAAGACGTGTAATCTCCTGATATTCTAAATCCCGTATTTTAGATATGATCCTTCCTGAATCATAAAAAACCTCAGAAAACTTAGCTCTATTTTCACTAATCGTATTTTCAAAGATTAAAAATCTAACATTACTTTCAGTAGTTACAATTTGATCAAATCCTACAATTTTCTTTCCATCTTTTGGCATAATAATACCTCCTAATCCCTTCAATAATTTTTTTAAAGTAATAAATTTTATAGCAATCATTATATCATTAAAAACGAATCAAGTCAAATTATGTTATCCAATATACCAAATTTAGTTAATATTAGACAAAATTCACACTCTTTCTACTTCTTTTATACAAGTTAGGAAACTAAAAAATAGTCAGTAGCGACTATACATGTTACTACTCATATAATATTATTTTATATTTTCAGCTAAAACCCTTAAATGTCTAATACTATCTCTTAATGGTCTCAAATGAGGCTTTTTATTTCTCTTATCCTTTCTAAACTTTATATCTACTTCTATCAATTTTAAGTGATTCTTTTTTGCTTTAATCAGCATTTCTGTTGCATACTCAAAACCTAGAGAAGTGAGATTTAGATTTTCTAATTTTTCCCTATCATACCCTCTAAGTCCAGAATTAAAATCTTTTATTCCTATACCATATATACTATTTCCAATCATGGATATGATAGGTGTACCCAAATATCTATGTAAAAATGGCATTGCGCCTTTCTCCATATTATTGTTAAGTCTATTTCCAACAACCAGGTCATATCCTTCCTGTAACTTTTCTAATATTTCCATAACGTCATATAAATTATATGAATAATCTGCATCTCCCATTATCACATATTTACTATTAGCAGCCTTTGTTCCTTCAATGAGAGCTATTCCATATCCTTTTTCTTTAACATTGATTACCCTTACTTCCTTGTTTCTGATAATTTCAATTGATCCATCATTACTACCATTATCAACTACTAATATCTCACCATATATTTGATTATCTTTCAAAAATTTATTTGCTTCATCTACTACTTGTCCTATTGTTTCTTTCTCATTTAAACATGGTATTAAAATTGTTAGTTCTTTCATATATTTCACATAATAGATAGTATTACTATCCGTATCTCCTTTCACCTAAATGATATAATATTTTAATATTATCACTATTATATCTATCATTATAAATATAGCAAATGCTATACTTTTATATTTTTTTACTCTTTGATCTATTAAATTAATCATCATAATTTGCGTACTCATACAAGTTGCTAATAGATTTCTATATGTAAAATAAGCATGTCCTAGTGAATGTTCTCTAACAACAATATACCATACAATAGGTAGTATTCCGATAATTTCAAGTAATAAATTGCACTGTAACGTTTTATCTAACTTCTTAAATCTTATTTTTTCATATATTGTCATTATAATATTAATTAGGTATATTATTCCAATATATACTGCCACTGGTATACCAATATAATATAAATTTTTAATTAATGCACTAGATAATCCAGCTTTTGTTCCATCAACTCTATATATCGCTTGGCCAATTGCATTTTTGATAAGATTTCTACCATATATAGCATCAACAAATAACCATTTTGAAAACCACATACTTGCATATCCTATTCCAAATAATATACAATATTTTATGCATTTTTTTATCAACAATTTTACATTCTCTTTTGGATTAATTAATACATATAATATTAAAGGAAACAATAAAATAACAACCGGTATGGTTAATAGATCAAAAAACGCTGTTAACATTCCTACCACGAAAAAATATTTTTCATAATTTTTTATATCCACCCTTAGTAAAAATATACTTTCTATTAATATAAAACTATATCCTATTGTTTCTTCCAAGCAAGTATATACTAAATATCCCTCAGTTACTACCATTCCAAATATAACTGCAATCAAATATTTTTTACCTATTTTTTTCTTAATATAATATAATAAAATTGAAATTAATATATAGTGAAAAATAAAACTTATTATTCTTATTTCATTATAATTAAACAAAGTTAACAATGGTCTTAAATATACTAAATATCCATGCCAATACCTTGCATACTCTATTGCAATTAGATTTTCTCCATTTGTTAAGTCTACTAAATCATCTACTTGCGGAACTGCTGGTAATAGTTTATCTACTTGACATGCTTCATCTTGATATGTCTTACTTGTTACACCATCCACATAATTACTTCTTGCAAATAACATAGAATAAAAAGGATGCTTACTATCTATACTATATGCAGTATTTATCATCATTGCATCTGCAAATGTGTCAAAAGTAATTATTTTATGAAAAATCGCTACATGAAGTTTACTGCCAAACTTCATGATAACAGGAAGCGATTCACCAATGTTGGCTTTTAATTTGCTAGATGGTATTAAACATGAAAAATATAAACTCAACATACATATACTTAACACAACACCAAATATCAATATATACTTCAAAAGATCTTTAATTTTTTTCATAACTCTTCCTTTTCTTATTTTTTAATATGTTTAATTCCTGATATACAAAGGTTCTTCTGCAAGTTGAAAGAAGAACCTTTTTAATTATCTAATATTATTTCTACTTAATTTTATTTTTATTACTATTTCTTATAAAAATACTTCCAACAACTACTCCAATAATTGCTACAAGGAAAACTACTAAATATATCCAAATATTTTTATCCCCTGTGTCTACTGGTGGTTTATATGTACTTATATTAATTACTGTATATCCTTCTACTTTTTTCTTATAATTATCTGGTGTATTTTTTTCATCTACTGTATATTCTATTTCATCTCCCAGATCATTGTATTTTGGCAGTTTAAATTCATAGCTCCAGTTATTTGTCTTATTTACTGTTTCTTCTGCTACTACGTTATCTCCTGCAAACACTTGTAATGTTACACTTTCTGGTCGTTTTTCATATTCATCGTTATTGTCTTCCCATTTTTTTATTGCTTTTACTAATATTACTTCATCTGGTACTATAAATTTATTTTCTACTTTTTGTATTAACATATCTTCGTTTTCTATTTCTATTTTCTTATAAAATTTATTTGTTATTTCTTTTTCATCTACTTTGTATTCTATCTCATTTCCATTCTCATCATATTTTGCTAATTCAAACTCATATTTCCAGTTTGTTTTCTCACTTACTTCTCCCTCTGCTACTATTTCTTCTCCAACATATACTTGTAGTATTACACTATCGTCTCTTTTTCCTGCCTGATTTTCATTATCGTCCCATATCTTTTCTCCTATTATATTTATTCTATCTTCTGGTACTACAAATTTATTTGTTATTACATTTCCTACCGTATTTTTAATATAAAATTCACTTACAAAATCTTCATCTACTGTATACTCTATTTCATTTCCTAGTTCATCATATCTTGCTAATTCAAATGTATGTTTCCATTCATTCTCACTACTTACTACTTCTTCTGCTACTATTATTCCATTTCTTTTTATTTGTAATGTTACACTTTCTGGTCGTTTTCCAGCTTTATCATCATTATCATCCCATATTTTTATAACTTCTAGATTCATTTTTTCGTCTAAATTTCTTATTGTCACTACATCTTTATTCTCAATTCTTGATAAAATTTCATTATTAATATAACTTTCTTCTCCTGCTCCAACTCCAGGTTCATCATATTTTTCTGTTAATACTGATGATATTATATTTTTATTTGATGTAATTGTATTTCTATATATAATATTTTCACTATTTAACACTTGATTTTTGCTATAAATTAATTTCTTATTCTCTATTTTTTCTCCATTTTCATCTACCTCATATATATAATATGTTTTTGAATTATCATATCTTTCTACTTCTATATTTATTTCTCCACTGCCATCTACTGTATTTAGAGGATATATATTATCTGTTTTAATATCTGTATCATTCTCAAATAATCCTATATAATAAGTATTATTTCCTTTTTCACCCTCTACAAATTTATTTACCTTCACGCTTATGTCACTTTCAATAGCAAGTTTCAATTTTTTCTCGTCTAATGAACTTATTAAATAATCTAATATTGTATTTCCAGACCCATTCCCAGGATCAAAAAAAATGACATCTGTTTCAAAACTAAATGTAGGTTCTGTAGATTTATCATCTCCTACATAAACAAAATTTATTTTTTCTGTCTCATTAATATCTACTATATCAAAATAATATAATATATTTTGATCTTTTACATATATATATCTTTTCTCTGTATTAGGGTAATACCATTGATACCATAAAAATTTAGAATCATATCCAGTGATAATATCATAATCTTTATCATAATTTCGATAGTAATATGGCTTTATAAATTGTGTAAAAACATATTCTGGTATATACCCTGATATATCTTCATAATTATCATAAAGTCGTTCAACATTCCCCTCATAAATATATTTATATGGTAATTTATCAACTTGATTTTTTATCAGTTCTTCTTCAGTTGCAATTATCCACTCAGAGTCATTTTCATATTCACTTGATAATATAAAATCATCACTTATTTTTTCCACATATATCATACTAAGCAGAGATACATTGCTGAGATCATGCCAATAATAATTATACCTCAATGAATATAGGCTAAGAGGATATTGCATTCCAAATTCTACTTCTACCTTTGTTCCTTCTTCATCTAACCACTTTACATTACTAAAAAGTGCTGGAGATACTCTTTGTGCTTTAAAACTGTATTCCTGTTCTGATTCTTCTAGTTTTACTGACTTTATATAATAGCTATTTTCCCCTATTCTTCTAATGTCTAGCAATTCTTCCCCTTCTAAAATATCAGCTTCAACATTAGTTATAGCTATATCATAATCTTTATTTGAAATTGGATATATTTCATATGCTAAAACATTTCCTTCTTTTCCTATAAGATGTCCTCTTGAAGTCTTTATATTATCTTGAACAGTATATATATTCATGAAAAGATCCTCTGTTGAATGATATTCAGATGGATCCATATAGTCTGCTTCACTAATATCCATTTTAACTGTAACCGCTTCTCTTCTTTTTAGTTTCAATTCATATATATCTTGATTTTCTTCAATTTTTTTTACATAGAAAACAGAACTCAGCGCATCATATGAATGTCCTTCTTCGCAAAATAATTCTAACTCATTACCATTTTCTAATATTGCATATCGATCAAATATTTTTGATGAAAAAACACTAAATTCAAGATATAAAGGTCCTATATACGGTTCTTTCCAATTCCAATTCCAATCACTACTACCACTACTACCACCACGATTTTGATACTCTTCTATATTTATTTCATATGTTGCAATAGTACCATTTAAACCTATATAATTTATACTATAATTTTGTTCATTACTTGTAAATTCTTTACTCTGTCCAATCCAAGCGGTTATTCCACTCATATATTGTGGTCCTGTTACTAAAAGATTCTTTAAATGATCTGTTTTATTATCATATCTTTCATCTTGCAAAAATTCACTTACATCAATATTTAAAGTAATTGTTCTATCTTCTGCATACGTTATCGCATTATCATCATTAATTCCATTTACAACGATTATACTCATTACCACTATAAATGTTAACCATAAGAATACTGTAATAATTGACGTTTGCCTTCTTCTTTTAGGATTTTCATTTTCCCCCTGTTTCATTTTTAACCTCCCTATTTTTTAATATAGCTTTATCAGGTAATATTAAATAATTGATATTATTGTAGATTATAATAACGCAAAAAGAGCTGGTATTGGCTTTGATTCCAATATCAGCTTTATATCATAACGGGCAGAATTGTCCCTATTATTTATTTTTTTGTTTTTTATAGAACCACATTGTGTGTGTGTGTGTGTGTGTGTAGTTCTTTCATCATTTCATGCATTTTAGTTACCATAATCTTTCCTCTTTCTGTAATCAACAGTTGATTACGCTTATATGATATCATCTTTTTACAACATTTTCAAGAGCTATTTTCTAAACAACAAAATCATATTTCTTTAAAATTTCAATAAAGAAAATAAGTGTAATATTATTAGTTAAACACTTTCTAATATTTAAATTTACTGTTTTTTAGAAGTGATTTTTTTATATAATTGTAATGTTATTATTGACTTTCTAAACTCAAAATATCTAATAGTCCATCTATAACTTTTATTTGTTACTTCTATAGCGTATAGTATCTTTTCAATAAAATTACTTCATATACTAATAGATAATTACAATGTACAAACCATTCTCAAATCTACTCATTAATATTGTTCTTTTATCACTTTTCAAACCCTTATGCAATCTTATCTATCATTATATCTCACAATAAATTTTCTTTCATTCATACTTATATATAACATATGGTATTTTTTTCGATTCATTTCATTTTGTATACCTATCTTACTTATTTCTGTTATGCTAGCAAAATCTAAGGTATAACTTCTATATATTTTATGCTACTATTTTATAATAACAATTATTATGCCTAAAAAAAACAATAGGTTGCCCTACTGTTTATTATTTTATTCTTCATCCAATTCTTCTTGTTGCTTTGTAAATCTGTCAAAAACTTCTTTAGCCAATTCTTCATCTGTTACAGTATCATAAACTTCTTCTTCGCCATCTTGTTTTATCTCAAGAATTACAACTTCAACGTCGCCTTCAGTTTCCTCTTCTGCTACTTCAGTAACAATTAAAAATGATCTTTCATCTTCCAAGGCAACAACATCTAATATTTCAAATTTTACATCTTTTCCATCTTCATCTGTTAAAGTTATGATTGGAGACATATCTTCTGGTAATTCCATATGATCATGTCCACAACCTGAACATCCAGCACATCCTGATGCACATCCATTTACTTCTTCATTATTTGCCATTTTATTTCCTCCTTTAACTAATATTATGTACATATTATACACTATTTATAGCAATTTGTACATATTTTACTTCAAAAAAAGAAAAATTAGAGTAACAAAAAGCTACTCTAATTTCTAAGATGATTCAAATATCCCTCTAAAATATAGCTAGCAGCAAACTTATCTGCAACTTTATTTTTATCTTTCTGAGAAATATTAAGTTCTTTCATCGTATGATATGCTGAAACTGTGGTAAGTCTCTCATCCCACTTATGAACGATAACTCCAAGTTTTTCTATTAAAGGAATTAGCTCGTCAATTTTTTCGGTCTTTTTAGACTTTGTACCATCCATATTTTTAGGATATCCTATCACAACTTCCTCTAAATCATATTCACTAATTAATTTTCTTATACCACTAATGAATTTCTTATCACTACCGTTAATCACAAGTGTTTCAAGCCCATGTGCCATCATTCCTAACTCATCTGAAATTGCAAGACCTACTCTAACGTCTCCATAATCGATTCCAAGTATTCTTTTCATTATTTTATATATCCAAATACTTTCTTATCATTTCTTGAAGTAAGTCATCTCTTTCAATCTTACAAATTAAAGCTCTTGCATTTTGGTGAGATGTTATATATGTAGGATCACCTGATAAAATATATCCAATAATTTGGCTTACTGGTTCATATCCCTTATCTTTTAAAGCTGCAACTACTTGTTCCATTATCTCCTTTACTCTTTTTGATTCATCTTTTTGTGGTTGAAATACTGTTGTATTCTGTTCCATATAATCACTCCTTTATATTTATTATATTATACATTATCATTTATAATAATATTATACAATTTTTATAACATTAACATCCTTGATTCTATCAAACCCAGATGACATTCTCTGAACTTCTGATTCAATATTATTCTGTCTTCTAAAAGTATGTACTACTATTTGTGTATCTAATACCACTTTTTCATCTCCAAAAAATTCGAATTCCGATTTGTACCTAGAAAGTAATCTCTCCAATACAGAATGTGATTTTTCTGCTGTATATCCAGGTATTAAGATTAAAAATCTAAGTCCACTATATCTTATTAATATAGTTTGTTTTGGGAATACTTCTTTTGTCACATTTGCAAGTTTTATGAGTAAAGCATTACCAATATTTCTATTATATTTTTCATTGATATCAGGTAAATTTTTTAAATATACTAATACAATAGCACTATTATCATATTCATTTAATACATTTCTAGCATTAGAATATAAATACATATTATTAAAAAATCCCGTTTGCTTATCTACACTCTCAGCAATTTCAATCGTACTCTGATAGTTGATATTTTCTAAAAATACTCCTATGTTAGTTTTCAAATGATCCATTTCTAATGTACTAATATGTTCAAATTTATTTGCATTATCATCTTCTAATAAAATATATCCAAGATATGAATTATTATGATATATAGGTATGAACAATGTAGATCTTATTTTTCTTTCAATAGCACTTGTATATAATAAAGTATCCTCATTATCTACTGTTATATATTTTGCAGTATTCCTATGAATATTACTTTTAAATATATAATCATTTGCTATATTAGCAATACTTGGCAAAAAAGTATTCTCTACGTTTGATGCTTTCACATTATTTTTATTCCCATCAAATAAAACAATCGATGAATATTTTGACTCATATGTATTCAGTATTGCCTTATTCAATTTTTCAATTTTTTCATCAGTTGCGATCTTGTCCCCCATAATGTCAAAAAGTTTCTGTAATAACTCATTTGGCATACTAACTTTAGTATTTTTATAATGATTTAATTTTTGATACAAACAAATAATCAATATAATAGAAATTATTAACAATATAGTAACTATTATAGTTAACGTTGTCATTTATTTATTCCTTTCCTATTTTTTTCTTTTGTAAGTAATAATCAATCATAATGTTATTTATATTCTATATTTTACTATATATCATGTCAAATATCAAGTAAATAATAGAAAAAGATAATCATAAATCGTCTGATTATTATCTATAAAAAAAGATTGAAAGATAAACTTTCAATCTCTTATTTTCTTTTATTTATGATTCTTTTTTCCCCTTACAATCATTACAATTACTATTATGATTACTACAATAGCAATAATAGAAATAACGATATAAAGCCAAATATTCATATCAGATGTCGGAACATTTTCTACTTCATCTTGATATTGATTTACAATAGTATAGTTTTCTTGATCTATTTGTGCACTATAATTTTCTAGATCGCCCTTGCTTTCTTCTAATTCTGTTACTGTATAATTGATATGATTACCAGCTTCATCAAATAGTGGAAGTCCTGTAAATTTAACATTCATATCTTCTGTTGTACTAATTGTTTTTTCTACTATCACTTCATCATTATTTTTTAGCCCAACAATGATGTTTTCAGGACGAGTTTTTAACTTATTATCGTAATCTTCCCACTTTTTAGTTACTATAATATCCATACTAGGTGAAATTTTTGCTATCATACCATTTAATTTCTTATCCTTTTTTGAGGCCTTTTCATCTTCTTCGTGATTTTCTACTTCCCCAATTATAAATAAAGTATAATCATCATTAATGATAAAATCAGAAATATTTGTCTTATTTTCTTGGAATTGATAATAATTTACATTTAATAATAATAATTCTTTATCTAATATTGACATTAGAACACTTTCTTCATCATTACCAACTACAATAATTTTGTCATTATTAAGTATCTTAACTTTTTTTACTTCCAATAATTCATCATTAGCAATAATCTGTTCTCCAATTTTGTTTCCATCTGTATCATACTTTAAAATAATTGGGTATTCTTCTGTTTGTGCCACTATAAAGTAATTTCCATCATCATCAATAGCAATATCTTTGAAACTATTCTCATTTGTGTTATATACTTGTTTCCACTTGACATTTCCACCTTCATCAATGCTATATACAATTCCATTTAACTGATATGTATCCTTATTTAATATACTTCCGATAACTACTGTACCATTCTGATTTGAAATCGCATCTTCAAATTTCATTTCAGAAGCATTAGCATCAGCACTTATTTTTATGAAATCTATTTGATTACCATTTTCATCATATACCACTAGAATTCCATAACAATAATCAAGATATTCATCTTCTCTTTCAATTTCTAAATAATAATTTCCAGCAATCAAATAATTACCAGCTGCATTCTTAGTTACATTATTCAATTCAAGATCCATATACACCATATTATCATTTGATTCTAAATCACTAAATAAATTATCCCATGAGCTATCTGTCCAAACAAGTTTGCACTCACTATCATATTTATTTACTACTTGTCCATGAGGATTATAATAATATTCTCCTGTTACTAAAAAGCTTCCATCTTCATTAAAATAAATGTGATCTATATACGAGATATAATCTATTCTTTTGGCAAATATTAGTTCTTCACCACTTGGATCATACTTTTCTATTGTATAGAAAACAATAGCATATCCAGCTGAATAGTCATACGTTTTTCTTAATACCATAATATTACCATCTTTGTCCTTACCAATAGCCTCATAACGATTATAATATTTTACACTATCTACGCATCTTTCCCATAGTAAATCAAACTTATATATCACTCTTTGTGTTATTTCTTCTAACCTATTCTGATTTAATATCATTATTCCAGAAATAAGACTTACCAAAACCACAAATGATACAAGAATCATCATTACCGAAATCAATGATACTCTTCTTTTTTCCATATTTATCCCCCTTATACAAAATGCATAATTGCAAATCTACAATATTCATTCTTTGAAACATATCTTAAATTATACTCTTTCCTATTTAAAGTATTACTATTATAATAAATACCAAATCCATTAACATCCGATACAATAGCTAAATGATCCGTTTTATCTGACGTTGAAAATATGGCTATAACATCTCCAGCATGAGTCTGTTTTTCAGCTTTTTTTATATTTTCTTCTGTTAAATCATAATAATCTACTCTCACATTTTTTGTTTTTTCCCAATATTTTATGAAATCATTTACTCTTATAAATGAAGTAGAAATCAAAAAGCTATCTGGCTTATCATCTGAAAAATGATAACTTTTACAATACCATTTTTCATTAGTAGCTATCAATTTTAAAAATTCATCTTCTCCCAAATCAATGTCTACGAAATCGGGTTCAATACCACCAGCGACTAAACACTGTGAAACAAAATTTGTACAATTTGTTTCAAAGTATAAATAGTCACTATTAGAGGCCATAAAGTATCGATTAGAATATTCTACTGCTTTTCTAAAATTATAACTACTATTATCATATTGTTCACATAACATTAACTCATTATTAAAATGATAAAATAAAAGAATAATTAAAATAATAGAGGTTAATTTTACAAAAACGTTCATATTTTTTGACATATCTCCCCTCCTTATATAAATCCGTATTCCAATACATTTTTGACATTCTTTATTTTTAAATTTGCCTCTAAAAAAGCTTTTACATTTGCTAAGTATTCTCTTAAAGTTCCTTTTATACCAACATTATAAATATGAAAATCCGATGATACTATGATTCCTTCCAATCCTATTTTTCTCATAAGATAGCTTGTCCTATAACTATACATTCGCTGGGTACATACTATAACAGGTTCATCTCCCACATATTCTCTCACTCTTTGTATTGTTGAATAGGTATCTATGCCATAATAATCTGTGATAATGTCTTCATCTGGTACCCCAATCTCTAGTAAATATTTCTTCATAATATCTACTTCATGTACCCCAGATGCCTTACTATATCCACCTGATAATATGATCTTATCTCCAAGTTCATTTTTGTATAAATGATAAGCACAATTTAATCTGTCTTCTAATGGAGTAGACAAACTGTTTTTTCCAACTTGAGCACCCGGTACTATAATATATTTGCATCTTTGAATTTTATCTATCCCTTCTAAATAATATAAGTTATCCTTATTATTTGACTTTATCCTATGATTAATCATAAATGAACATATTAAAAAAATGTTAAATAACAAAAAAAGTATAATCGTAATCAGCAATATTTTGTTTCTTATCGAACTTTTTATCATATAGCCCCCATTTACTTGATATTTCATTTAAAATATTGATTTATAATTTGTAATATAAATATCACTTTTTTGATATTATATATTTAAAATATACCTCATTTATATATAAATTTTAATGATTTTTTATCAATTTTTTATAAACAATAGGTATTATTTTTGATATTTATAGATTGGTAACAATCATACGCAAAAAGAGCTGGTACTAGTTTCATCTAGTATCAGCTTATATAGCAATGGACAGAGTTGTCCCTATTATTTTCTTGTTCAATCTTTATAGGACTACATGTGTGTGTGTGTGTGTGTGTGTAGTTCATTCATGCTTTTGTGTATTTTAGTTACCATAATCTATCTCCTCTATAGTATTCCTACTACGATTTCATTATATCATATAATATTGATTAGTTCAATAGTTTCTATTTTTTACAAGTCACAAAAGAGCCCATCAAACATAAAGTTTGATAGGCATACATTTTTATTTTCGACCAAAAAGGCCTCTTTTCTTAGTTGTTGTTGTATATGTTTTGCTTTGAACATTTACTCCGCCTTCAGTAGGATATATTGTATTAATAATTTTTTTCAAATTACTTTGAAATTCTTCTGTAAATGTAGAAAACTTATTAGAATATTTATATACCATTTCAACATACTTTCTATAATTTTCTGTGTCAAAAGGTAATATATAATATGGTATTGATGAGGAATTAAACAACTCATCATACATTTTCAAGTCATAACTTGTATAAGTAGCAATACCATCAATTAAATCTTTAGCAGTTAAAGCACATTTAACATGTTTATTAATGATTATCTTGATTTTATTCATTGCAACGCCACGAGCTTTAAGCTCTCTTAAAAACATAGTGATTTGACTAATATTTAATACATTCATATCTTGTACTAGATATATTTCTTGACATAGTTTAAAATAATCAATTGGTGTACTAAAGTCGGCATCAATTAACAATATACTATTATGTTGCTTTATAGTATCAAGAACAACAGAAGCATTATACATTTTCCTATCTTCACCAGGCATTCCAGTATATATGCTAAGTTTATCATATATCAAAGGCTCATTCATTCCATTAGATGCATATCTTAAACTTTCTGCAGCTATACTCCTTTTTCCTGTATTATCATAGGTATAAATTGTATAAGTATCTCTTTTCCTAGTAACATCAATAATAGCAGTCTTTACTTTGCTTCGAGCCAAATTTGTAGCGATTGCATTAATGCAAAATGTGGTTCCAACCTTAGGAGCTCCTACAAAGCATACAGCCTTTTTATAATCTTTAGGAACTTCATATATAGATTTTACTACTTCTTTTTCTAATACTTGAGTAACAACCTTTTGCTCTACTGGAGCCTGCTTTACTACAATTTGCTTTATTATTTCAGGCTCTTTTTTGATCTCTATGACTTTTGCATCATTTTCCTTAGTTAAAATTTCTTTTGGCTTTTTTTCTGTAATTTCTATCTTCTTCTCTTCAACTTTTTTCTCTTGCTTTTTAGGTGGTTCAGAAGTTTTTTGTGGTACTTCTTCTTTTATGACCTTTACTTCTACTGGTTCTACTTTAACAAGAAGACTTTTATATTTTTCATTATGTTCCTGTAAATAGTTTCTTACATCAAGAGGTAAAAAGTTAATAATTATTCTTAATTGATCTGCTGTATACTGAACCGCAATTCTATCAAATATCTCAGAATACTTATCAACAACACCATTTTGATTTTTGTAATAGGTTATAATTCTTTGAATCTCTAGTTCTGAGACTTCTGATGCTGCATATACATTCTCAGATACAACATTATCATAATATTTTTTTACATCCTTTTTTAAATAAGGTTTATATATTGCATTTGTAACTTTACCCTTTGTTCTATCTTGACCGGTAAGAACCGTATAGATTCCTAAATTAAATAGCTTAGATAGAAAATCATCTCCAAGTTTTCTTCTATCAGAAGCAATATATATAATATTTTTTGAATCAAAGGTATCGGTGATACTGTCTATTATTTTAAATAAATAATCATCTATTTGTGCAAAATTATTAGTAGGAAATTTTTCAAGTTCTTCTAGCATTATAGCTCTATCATAATTTCCCTTTGTTAATTCTTGTATAAATTGTTTAAAATAATAAACATTTTTGTACTCTAATTTTTCACCATATTTATCTTGATAAAACTGAACAATGCCTTTAACTGTATCATCATTACTAATTCCAAAAAGTACTCTCATATTTTCATTTCCTCTCTCATCAATCTTTTATCATATGTTAAATTATACTATTAAGAACGCATACATAAGTGGTAAACATTGAATGATTACCATAAATATTGAGATTCCCACAATTAGTCTTTGTCCTAATATTTTATGCTCTAAGACCTCAGATCCTATCACGTAAAACTGATATAATGCGTATATAAAAACAAGTGTAACGATAGGCCATGAATATCTCTGAATCAGTATTAATACATTTAAAGTCGAATTATTTAGCATTTCTGGTGTTTCTACTCCTATATTTTCATCTACTTCAACACCTAATACAAAATTACAAGTTATCGCAGCAATAATTGATAAAACAATTGCTACTAATGTTATCTTTTTATAAACCATATTGATTTCTCCTACTCTATTTTTCAAATTATGTTTAAATTACATTATAATTTTACTATAAATAATATAAAATATCAAGCTAATGAAATAAAAAAATTAGTAAAATGTAAAATATTTATGTAAATTTAATTAAATTTATCTCTATACATTTGATATTTTGCTTGATTTATTACTATTAAGAAATGCTTCCACTTTTTTACATTCTTCATCCGTTGGAATCTTTTGCTCCTTCAGTTGATACTCTATTCCAAGCTTTTCCCATTTATAAACACCCATATCATGATACGGTAATACATCAATTTTTTCTACAGATTTTAGAGTAGATATAAAATTTCTTAGTCTATATAGTGCATTATTTTTATCTGTAATGCCTGGTAAATATACAATTCTTATCCACATTGGTATCTTCCAGACATTAGAAATGTAAGTCGCTAATTTAAGTATTTTCTCATTTTTAGTGCCAACAAGCAAATTATGTTCGTTACTATCAATATGCTTTATATCATATAAAAATAAGTCTATATAGTTAAATAATTCATTGATAATATGATTTTCAATATCAAAGTTTCCAGCCGTATCTATTGCAATATGAATGTTATACTTTTTTAATTTTTTACATACTTCAAGTAAAAATTCAGCTTGCAATAAAGGTTCTCCACCTGAGAAAGTAACTCCACCATGTGACTTTTTCATATATGGCTTTGCCTTTAAGATTTCTTTTACTAATTCATCAGAATCCATTTCCATACCTGCATTTACATTCCAAGTATCAGGATTATGACAAAATTTACATCTTAAATTACATCCTTGTAAAAAAACAACATACCTAATTCCAGGCCCATCTACTTTACTAAAACTTTCTAATGAATGTACTCTTCCCTTCATATCTAATAACCTCCCACTAGCTTTCTGTAAATTATATTTTATCATAAATATATTTTATTTAAAAGCTATTATTTGACTTTTCATCATTATTATTGTATAATTTCAATATTATGTAAAACGAATTCAGATATTCAATTGAAATCTAATAACTTGCAGGAGGTTAATACTATGTTAAATTTCATTTACCCTAAAAAAGTAGAAAAGGAACTCGAAGAACTTAAAGAAAATTTAGAATATTATGATGTATTATTAAGCCATGAAAGACGGGATACGTTAAACAATACGATAAAAAAGAATATTTTAAGCATTTTATCTTGTGATAGATCAAATAAAATGTACTACATGATAAGAAACTATTTTGAAGAATTAGATATTGCAGTAAAAAATTATTTAGCAAAGAAAAAAACACTTGCTCAAATGGCCACTACTCAAGATACTCAAATATTGAGTACATTATCTTTCATTTTTCAAAATTTATACTTAGAGTTTCTAATTCAATATATGTCTTTTAAAGATAAGGAACTAAATGAATGCTACAATACAATAAATACTTGGTTATTACTTAGAGAAGAGCGTTCAAACATTTTAGAAGAAGCTAAAATCGTGATGAATATTTTAAGGCTTTATGTTACTTATTGCTTTAATGATAATCTATCCCATGAAGATACCATGGTAAAGATAGGCTACTTGCTTCAAAGATTAAAAATTTCTAAAGAAAACTACGACAAACTCTTTTCACTATTGCTAAATAAGGATGTATTTTATAAAGAGTTTGGTAAGACTTTAGAAAAGATTTTTCTGTCTAAACTAAATACTAATCATATTGCAACAGAAAATGGCATTGTCGAGAGAATGATAGAGTCATGCAAGGAAAATCTTGCAAATAATGAGATTGTATTTGACATGACATATCAATATGAATATGATGTTTTATATAATGCTATCTCTTCTGCTATTGAAGCATGTGATGAAAAAATTTCTGAGGCTTTACTCCATCTTATTCAAAGTGGGAATACTTATACACCTACTCATTTCTATAAAACACTTATGGAAAATCCAAATGTTTTTCAGACATCTACTTATTGTAAATCAATCACGCTCATCACTTCTGAATTCTATTCTGGGCTCTATTTTATAAATAATATTCAAAAAGAAGCTTTAGTTGAAACGATCACAAATATTGCAAATAGCTGTTTAGACCTTATTCTATCAATCAAAGTCAGTCGTTTTTCAAAGGAATTATTTCACAGTTTATTGACGGTGGCTTTATACAATAAAAGTATAGAGATTAAAAAGACAACAGAATCTAAAGTAAGCAAATTAGATTCATTTAACATCAATGCAAATGGAAATGTAATGTTCTATAATCGCTGTCTTGAGTGGTATCATAATCATAAAAAGAACATGATGGCCAAAAAGAACTGCAAGCCTTCCCATACTATTCTAATGAGTCTTATATTAGTATTGTGGAAGAAGACTATCATATCTTTGAAGAAAATAATACAGCCTTGGAAGAATTATTTACACTAGTAAAAACTTTTTTGACAAAATACTATCTTTCCATGCCAAATGATGTTTACTTTGATTTTATTTCTTTTTTTGAAAAATCACGGAAATAGCTTTACAAAGTTGATAGTAAATTGATATTTAAAAAGTCGAAGGTAACTCCTTCGACTTTTCTTTATATATTTCATTATTTTTTATCGTGGAAAGTTCTTGCAAGAATGTCTAACTGATGCTTACGTGATAAGTTAACAAATTTTACTGCATAACCAGATACTCTAATAGTAAGCTGTGGGTATTTTTCTGGATGGTCCATAGCATCAAGCAGTACTTCTCTATCTAAAACATTAATATTAATATGATGTCCTGTCTTTTCAAAATATCCATCCAATAATATTTTTAATGTATCTACTTTTTCTTCTTCTGTTTTACCAAGAACAGAAGGAATAAATGAGAACGTATAGGATATTCCATCAATACTTTCCTCATAATCAAGCTTTGCCACAGAGTTTAAAGCGGATATAATTCCATTTTTCTCTCTATGGTACATAGGATTAGCTCCTGGAGCAAAAGGTTCACCCTTTTTCCTTCCATCTGGAGTAGTACCAGTTTTTTCTCCATATAAAACATTTGAAGTAATTGTAAGAATTGACATCGTAGGTTCAGCATTTCTATATGTTTTATGTTGTCTTAATTTATCCATAAATCTTTTCTGAATATCTAAAGCAATTGCATCTACCTTATCATCATCATTTCCAAAGCAAGGATAATCCCCTTCAACTTCGAAGTCAACGGCTATTCCTCTTTCATCTCTTATTGGTTTTACTTTAGCATATTTTATTGCACTAAGAGAGTCAGCAACAACAGAAAGTCCAGAAATTCCGCAAGCCATAGTTCGATATACATCTTTATCATGTAAGGCCATTTGCAATCTCTCATATGCATATTTATCATGCATATAATGTATAATATTTAAAGCATTAATATATACTTTAGCAACCCAAGACATTATATCGTCAAATCTTTTCATAACATCTTCATATTCTAGATATTCAGTAGTTATCGGTTGTGATATCGGTCCTACTTGGTCACCACTGATTTCATCTTTGCCATAGTTAATTGCATAAAGCAATGCCTTTGCAAGATTACATCTAGCGCCAAAAAACTGCATTTGTTTTCCAATTCTCATAGCAGAAACACAACATGCAATTGCATAGTCATCTCCATAATAATTTCTCATAAGATCATCATTTTCATATTGAATAGCACTAGTCTTTACTGAAACTTTAGAA
The DNA here is from genome assembly GCA_030524345.1 of Clostridia bacterium. Classification (GTDB taxonomy): domain Bacteria; phylum Bacillota; class Clostridia; order TANB77; family CAG-465; genus CAG-465. The sequence goes on from JAUNGP010000002.1 coordinate 27,036, forward strand.
CAGAATTTTTTAAAGCCTTCTGGTAAATTTTCAGACCATAAAACAGTTAAATTTGGCTCTGGAGCAGGTCCTAAATTAAATAAAGTATTTAATACTCTAAATGAGTTTTTAGTAACAAGTGTTTTTCCTGAACTAGACATACCACCAATTGATTCTGTAACCCAGTTTGGATCTCCTGCAAATAAACTACTGTATGCTTTTGTTCTCATAAATCTTACGATTCTTAGCTTTATAATCAATTGATCCATTAGCTCTTGTGCTTCTTCTTCTGTTATTTTTTTATCATTTAAATCTCTTTGTATGTAAATATCTAAAAATGTGGATATTCTACCAATACTCATTGCCGCACCATTTTGTTCCTTGATAGCACCAAGGTATGCAAAATATGTCCACTGAATAGCTTCAAACGCGTCTTTAGCTGGGCATGAAATATCATATCCATATTTTAAAGCCATTTCCTTTAATTCATTTAGTGCATTGATTTGCTCTGTTATTTCTTCTCTAAGTCTTATAATTTCTTCATCAATCGTATCAGCTTCAAGAGACTTTTGTTGATTCATTTTATCTTCGATTAATCTATCTACACCATATAAAGCAACTCTTCTATAATCACCAATAATTCTTCCTCTCCCATATGCATCGGGAAGACCAGTAATAATGGAATTTCTTCTACAGCTTCTTATTTCAGGTGTATATGCATCAAAAACTCCCTGATTATGTGTCTTTCTATATTTTGTAAATATTTCTTTTACTTCATCGTCCATTTTATAGCCATATTCTTCAAGGGCAGTCGCAGCAGTTCTTACCCCACCATTTGGCATCATTGCCCTTTTTAAAGGTTTATCGGTTTGCAGTCCAACGATAATTTCTAAATCTTTATCCACATAACCAACATCGTGTGAAGTAATAGTAGATACAATTTTAGTATCAGCATCAAGTACTCCACCCTTTTCACTTTCTTGTTTCATAAGATCTGACACTTTATCCCATAATTTTTTTGTTTTCTCTGTTGGTCCATTTAAAAACTTATCGTCACCATCATACATAGTATAATTTAGTCTTATAAAATCTCTTACATTGATTTCATCACACCAAACACCTTTTTCAAAATCTTTCCAGCCTATATACTCCTTTTCTTCCAACATATATACCTCCTTAATATATCTATATCAGTATATACTATCTTTATGAAAAAATCAATATATTAAATAATATGTTAGAAACTATATTTTTTTCTTAATTTTTTCGCTTCTTTTTTACCTTTTTTAAACATTTGCATAATGCTATCATCATTCATTACACCAATTATTGTTCCGGCCATTGTTCCTGCTACTATTCCAATTACTGCGCCTTTAACAAAATCCATGAAAATCAACTCCTTTCTCATTTTTTATTATTTGATTTTACCAAATTTTTTAAACTTGTAATAATTTCATAATTTCCAATAATTAGCATAAAAATGTAAAAATACCATCTAATTTTTTCCTCATCAATATTTCTAGCAATCAAAATTCCTATCATGCTTCCAATACATAATGGAATGATAATTTTTTTAAATAATTTTTTATTAATTTTCTTATTTTTTAAATTTGAAATACTCGCAAACATTCCAACTACTATAAACATAATAAGATTATAACTTTGTGCTTCTCTTTGAGAAAATATATGAAATATTGTCGAAAGAAGTATAAAGATACTTCCACCACCAATTCCCATTCCTGCTATAGTTCCACTAATCATTGAGATTATAATCGCTTTGATCAATTTATTTTCCTCCTATCATCTTATACAGCGTTAATGATACTATCAGTCCACCAGATACCAGATTTAAGATATCGGCAGGTATTTTCTTCATTAATTTGGTACCAATAACTCCTGTAATTGCAGAAATAATTCCAAATACGATAATATATTTCCATTCAAAATCAACAAAATTCATATAGCCAAATATTGCAAATATACTAGAAATTGATAAAAGAGAAACACTCAACGCTCTTGCCTCATGTGTATCTATTTTTTTTATAAAAACTAAATATACAACAAGGATTTGTCCTGCACCAGATGCAAACACTCCATTTAATATTCCTGTAATTAAACTAATAACATATATCATAATATTAATATTATTTGAAAAAATTAAATTAATATAATAAAAAATTTAAACATGGAATAAAAAGCATAAGTTATTCTTATGCTTTTTTTACATATTCTATATATTTATTATAGTCACTCAACTTACAATTCATTTTAAGAAGAGTACCACTTTCGAGATATTCCGTTTCTTTTATTGTAGCATGATTATTAAAATAAGATACTATATTTCCTTTATCAAACGGAACTAACATCTCACAGTCTATATAATCTGTATAGATTCTAGAACTAATAAGTTCTATTAATTCTTTCATTCCTTTTTTATTACTTGCAGACATATATATTTCATTATCATCTATTAGCGGAAGTCTATCAAGCATCAAGTCAGACTTGTTAAAAACATATATTACTGGTATTTCATCTGCTCCTAAACTTTTTAAAGTCTCCTTTGTAACTTTAATATGTTCCTCATAATTCTGATCAGAATAATCAATGACATTTAAAAGTAAATCTGCACATTTTACTTCTTCTAATGTAGATCTGAAAGCTTTTACAAGATTATGTGGAAGTTCGCTAATAAAACCAACCGTATCCGATAATAAAAATGATTTATTATTTTCTAAGGTTATTTTTCTTACTGACGTCTCAAGAGTAGCAAAAAGCATATCTTTTTCCATAACCTTTTTCGTATCATCTTTCAAATACATATCGACCATAGCATTCATAAGAGTAGACTTACCAGCATTTGTATAACCAACAAGTGCTACTTTGGGAATTCCCGACTCATTTCTTTGCTTTCTTTGGGTATTTCTTTCTTGCTCTACCTCCTCTAATTCTTTCCTTAATTCAGTAAGTTTATCCTCTATTCTTCTTCTATCTAGTTCTAACTTTTTCTCTCCAGCACCCTTATTACTAAGACCACTTGCTCCCCCTTGCCTTCCAAGAGACTCATGAAGTCCCACAAGCCTTGGTAACATATACTGAAGTTTTGCTACTTCAACTTGAAGCTTTGCTTCTCTTGTTTTAGCTCTTGTTGAAAAAATTTCTAATATTAAAGACGTTCTATCAAGAATTGGCATATCAAGATCTTTTTGCAAATTTCTAAGTTGAGTAGGAGAAAGTTCATTATTAAATACAATTACCTCTGCATGACACTCCTTAGCTTTCTCTTTTACCTCAACTACTTTTCCAGTTCCAATATATAAAGGTTTATTTACCACTTTTAAATTTTGCTCTATTCTACCACAGACCTCCATATTACAAGCCTCAACCAAACTGATAAGCTCTTCCATTGATTCATTAAAATACTCTTTATCATTAATATTAACACCAACAATTAAAACTTGAACTTTTTGTTCTATATTCTCTTGCATAATTCCTCCTTTATTCGATAATTTCTTGTACACGTCCAACGCTACCATCTTCTAACATTACTTTAATTCCTCTATGATGCATTTGACTATTCGTAAGTATTCTTGCCACAATTCCCTCTGTCAATATTCCTGTCTTTTGATCCTTTTTTAGTACAATTTTGACTCTCATACCTGGAACAATATAACTTCTTACCTGATTTTTCTTATTAATGATATTACCATGATTGTCGACCAAATCAATTTTCTCTTTTTCATTCTTAATATCTTTTTCAAAATATCGATTAAACAATTCTAACCAGCGCCTAGCGACCTTTATTAACTGTTCTCTATAACTTGGTAACATTTCTTTAATATAGTTTGCCTCTTTGATTGCAAAGTTATAAATATCTTGCGTAATGTCACCACTTTCTAGTGCATCACTTAGTTCATCTTCATCTAAGAAATTAATTTCTCCACTGATATCATAAGTGACATCAATATATAAATCCCTAAAACAAGGCAATCCTCTCTCATCTAAATAATTTTGTAAAGTAACATCAAAATACCACTGAATGATATTACCCACTTCATCAATATTAATTGTAATTGCATAATGTTTTCCAAGGGGAATAATCGTAATCCAAATATATCTATCATCTAAAATACATACATCTTTATTTCCAACTTTAATGATCTTTTTTTGGTTAACTTTCTCAAAATATGTTCCTGCAACATAGAACTCAGTATCTTCAAACTTAGTCTTAGCAAGTTTGGTATATGATTTATCTATCCTATACCAGTCTTTTCTTGCAATTCCTTTAATTTTCAATATACTCACCTACTTTTTAATATATTTTATAGTATAACACATAGATGCAAAAAAATAAACTTAAGCAACTCATAAAACTTAAGTTTATTTCACTTCAAACTTTTGCACACTTTTACCTTGCAACACTCTTTGACTATTTTCTAATATTATATTTAATTTTTCTTCTTTTATTACTTTCTTTATTTTTTTCATACATTCACAATATCTATCGTATATTCTTGTAGAATCGTGAGAATCTGTTGCAATTAAATGAACCATATCATGCTTTAATAATTTTTTCACATTTTTTTTAGCATACTTTCCATAAGTTCCACTGATACTCCCAACATTGATCTGAAGCAATGCACCAAGTTCAATTAGTCTCACAAACTCCTTATAACTTTTCTTGGTAAAACTGTATCTTTCAGGATGAGCAATAATTGGAATATATCCTAAATATACCAAATTTTCTACTTCATTTAGCATATTTAATGGTTTGATATTATACATTGGAAATTCAAATAAGACATACTTAGTTTCGTTAATAGATAAAGCCTTTGTTTCCACCATTAAATTAGCAATTCCATTCGTAAAAAATATTTCATTTCCAGCATACAATTCTACACAAATTCCATTTTTTTTTAATTCTAAGTTTAGCCTTTTTACTGAATCCTTTATGACAGCAGAAGATATCTTTGTATCCCTCTCAATATAATGAGGTGTGGCAACTATATGATTTATTCCAAGGGACTCCGCTTTTTTTGCCATTTTCAATGTTTCTTCAAAAGACTTTGAACCATCATCTACAAGCGGAATGATGTGACAATGAATATCTACCATATTTTTATCCTTTCAAAAAAAGGTAAAGTAAACAATTTACTTTACCCTTACCAATTTATTGTTTACCTCTAGCACTAACAAGCTTAGAAAGTTTCTTTACATTTTTTGTTATGATATTTTCATCCTTCTTAGCTTTTTTAGAACTATATTTTTCATAAGACTCATATAAATCTTTACTGCTTTCAGGAGCAATTTGATTTAAAATAACCCCAACAAGATTACCTCCAACTCCCTCAATAGACTTTTTAGAACTAACTAATAACTCCTTTTTAGTCTTATTTGCAGCAGCTACTAATAACACATAATCTACTTTTTTACATATTACTAAACTATCAGCAAGAATACTTACAGGAGGCGTATCAAATAATATGACATCGTATTCCTCTTTGGCAATCTTTAATAACTTATCCAAATTACGACATCCAAGTAGTTCAGATGGATTATATGGAACTGGACCAGATGGCATTAAAGATAAATTTTCTATACCAGTATCTACTATGAGATTATAGAATTCTTCTTTTTCTTGTTCTTTATCATGATTCTTTTTATTATTTGTAAGGCCTCTTAAATAATCTGATAAACCAGTATGATTAACCTTTCCAAAAATTCTGTGTTGTCTACCTTTTCGTAGGTCTGCATCAACAATTAATACTTTCATGCCAAATTGTGCAAAAGAGATAGCAAGATTTGCTGTAATCCAACTTTTTCCATCACCTGGTTCAGCACTTGTAATATCAATAATCTTTCCTTTTTCTCCCTGAAACATATACAATAAATTAGTTCTAAATACCCTAAAGGACTCAGCAATTGGTGACTTTGGTAAATTATTTACTACAATTTCATTAGTTTCCATATACGTTTTCCGCCTCCAATTCTTCATTATATAATGCTATAGATGCAATTACTGGCACTCCAAGTAATTCTTCTATATCTTCTTGTTTCTTAATTGTGTTATCAAAATAATATATGATAAAGATTATACCACAAGATAGAACCAATCCAATCATTCCAAAAAGACATGTATTTTTAAAAGTTCCTATATTATATGGATAGATACTTGGTTCTGCAATATCAATTACAGATAAATTCTCTATCTTATACACTTCTGATATCTTTTCTCTAAATACTTCTACTAAACAATTAGCAATATCTGATGCAAGTATAGGATCTTCATTTGATACAGATATTAAAATAAGTTCTGTATCATCTTTGGCATTAACAGTGATACGAGACATAAACTCTTCTTCACTCATAGCAAGATCCAATTTGCTAATTACTTGTTTTGCTATTGTTTTACTTTTTATAATTTCACTATATGTAGATACTAATTTTTGATTTAATGTAACATCGTTTTGTGTTATTTCACTAATTTGCACATCATTTTTTGTACTAGTTACTTGAGATAACACAAAAGAGGTTGTTGATTTATATAACGGATCTATCATATATCTAGAATAGATGAAACCTGCTATAGCTCCAATGATTGTTACTATAATTACTATATATAGCTTTTTCAATAATACATTTAAAAGCTCTTTTATATCTATTTCTTCCATTTTTTCTACCTCCAAATTACGCAAAAGTATTATATACTATTTATTTTGCTTTTTCAACATAATTCAACATAAATTTGTAAAGTTTTTGAAATATAAAAAATGCTCTCATAAAAGTATGAGAACATTTATCTTTATTTTTCATACAAGTAGGTATAGAAATCTTTTTTAGCCCTTTCTAAATCAGTAGTAAAATAATAAATACCATCAATATATTTTCCTTCACTATAATCGGTTGATGGAACTTGAATAGAAATAATATTTTGTAAATATTCATTTTTATCACCTATTATAGTAGTTCCAAGACTAATATACTCTGATATATCTACATTTGTTTTTACCTGCTTTAAAAAGTCACTAGTAAGTGAAAGTATTGTTGTAGTATCCATCTCCGAGATTTTTTCCATAAGCGCTATTAGTATATTTCTTTGTCTTTCTGCTCTATAAAAATCATTTCCAACATATCTATTTCTAGAATGTTTTAATGCCTGTGCACCATTTAGTGTCACTGTTCCAGAATGCGTCAATTTAGGGTTACATTCTGTATTAATAAATTCCATCTCATCATCATCTATATCAACAGTTACTCCACCTACCTCATCAATAATGTTAGTAAGACCTGAAAAATCGATCGTAACATACTCATCAATATTCAGTCCAAAGTTACTATTAATTGTATGAATGCTTAGTTCCTCTTTTCCAAAAGCATATGCATGATTGATTTTATCCATCCCATATCCTTCAATATTGACATAGGTATCTCTTGGAATACTGATTAGTTTTATCGATTTTGATTTAGTATTAATAGATGCTATTATAATCGTATCAGATCTTCCCGCATAAAAATTATCAGGATCTCTTGAATCTGTTCCAAAAAGTACTACATTCCTTATACTCTGAAATTCTGCTTCTGTCATATCTGTTGTTATACTGTTATATATATCTGTTGTAATCCCTAAATTTGCTTCATTTAATGCTTCATGTTTTATGCCTAAGAACTTAAAACGTAGTAAATAGTATATACTTCCAACAATTAATACTACGATAACTAGAATAATTAAAAGCTTTATCAATAATTTACCATTTTTATCATTCTTCAATATTTTCATCTACTTTCTTCATTTTTAGTTTAATTAAACTAATCTCTGGATGATTAAACAGCCTTATCGGAATTGTCGCCCTACCAAGGCCTGTACTTACAAACATAGTAGATTCGTTTTTTACATATTTTCCAACACAATATTTGGGAAACAGCTTTCTTCTTGGAGATAGCAATCCAATCTTAAACACTCTAATTAATCCACCATGCACATGGCCTGAAAATATTAAATCAAATCCTAATTTATGATACAATTCAAAATTTAGTGGATCATGTGCAAGTAATATATTAAACTTGTTTAGATCGACTTGTCCACTTTTAGATCTTAAATATGTAAGATCTCGGTCAATACCAGCATAATTTTTCTCATATCTAATATTGTCCTTAAAATTCAAACCTACTATATTTATTTTTTCGTGACTGTCTATATACATGCTATCATCTCTTAAAACATGTACTCCACATTTCTCCAGCTCTTTTACATAATTAACATACTTTTTATATCCAAGTGCTCTTTCATGATTTCCAATTGAGTAATAAACTACATACTTATCAAATATCGGCTTTAATTCTTTTATAAATTTTTTAATGTCATTTTCTCTTTTATCAATAATATCTCCTGTCATAAAAATATAATCAGGATTTAACTTTTCAATTTTATTGATTAATACACCATTATTTTTTCCAAATCTCTTGCTATGTAAATCTGATATATGCACTATTTTTACTCCATTAAATTCACTAGGAATTTTTTCTGATTCATATGTATACTTTTTAACAATTAAATAGTTATTTGAAAAAGCAATACATACGAAAAGTATGATTATACAAATTAAAATTATAAGTAAGAGTGACGGGTCCAATTAACATTCCTCCATATCTGAATATGTATTATATTATATTTTATATCTTTTTACAAGAAATTTACAATAAAAATAACAATAGAAAAATACTATTGTTATTTTTATCAATTAAAATCTTGTAGTTGTCCCAAATTTTTGAGTAAAATAATCTACTAAAACATTTCCCTCAATTGCAATATTTCTAAATTTTTCTGGTTCATAATCACTATTTGATAATGTTTGTACAGCTCTAGTTTTTTTCTCATTCCAAAGCTCTAGCTTATTAATAACATCTCTTTCAAGCATGCCTTGTACAGATTCATTTCTTGAATTATACATCATATTTATTTTTCTGATCTTCCCATTTAATGGATATCCAATAGAATTGTCACCTGCTTCTTTTAAAACATAATCAACTCTTGAATCTAAAATCATATTTTCTAGCATTGTTGCTTCTAAAAACATTTCATTGGATATGGCCTTTTTTAATTGCATACCCAACTCAATTGGATCTTTTCTAAACATAAACTACCTCCATAAACGATACACTTTTATTATACCATAATATTAGTTTTATGTCAATTAAATTCAAGAAAAGTATATTGACTCCATCTCTTCTAATACATTTTCTAATTTATATTTTTCTAGATTTTCCATATTAGTTCTAGAAAACATTTCAATAATATTTTTGCTATTTAAAATTGTCGTAATCGCATTTGCCATTTTTTCATCATCATCTATTTCTATTAAAAATCCATTAGAATTGTTATCAATTAATTCCCTTGTTCCCCTACAATTAGTTGCAACTACTGGTAAATTACACATCATTGCTTCAATAATTTCCATAGGCATTCCCTCAATTTTTGAACATGAAATTAGCATATCAGAAACCTTCATTAATTTTTCTATATCATTTCTATAACCCAAAAATCTAATATTATTTTTTATATCATAGCTACTAGCCATTCCATGATATTTACCATTTAGTCTATCTTTTCCTGCAAATAATAAAACGATATTATTATAGTTTTTTGCAATCCTACTTAAAGCACGAATTGCCATTCCCTGGTTTTTATTCTCACATAAATCTCCTACACAAAGAATCACAAAAGAGTCCTTATCAATTACCAATTCTTGCTTTAAGCTATTTTTCTCTTCAATAGTTACTTCAGCTTCAATCTTTGACATATCAACGCCCATACCTGCTATATTACATATATCTTCTATATCTAATTCATCTAATGCCTTATCATAGTCCTCTTCATTTACTGTAATTAATGTATCCGTATACTTAGCAAGCATCTTTTCAAGTTGCAAAGAAACAATAGAACCAGCACTTTTGCTACCCTCGTAAAAATCAAAGCCATGTGCGGTATATATGACTCTAGTACCTTTCTTTCTCAAATTAGATGCTGCCATTCTGGTAATAAACCCAGCTTTTGTCTGATTTGCATGAATTATCTCATAATTTTGCGGCTCAATTATTTCTTTAAAATTCTTGATTGTTTTAATAGAATTTAAATTGGTTAAACTAAGACCTGAAACATCAAAAGGCACCGTAAATCTTTTATCCGCATATGGAATTTCTTTAGAACCACTTGTAGCTACATGAACCTCATATCCCTCATCTTTAAATAATTTTAGATATGGTAAATGAAAAGATAATATATGCTCATCTGTATCTGCTGTAAATAAAACTTTTTTATCCATTGTCCTCACTCCTTTTTAAATGGTATATGATAAGTTTGAAAAACTTAATAATGACTACTCCTACTAAAATTCCTAAAGAATCAATAATAACATCCCTTAGCTCACATGCTCTTCCTGGAACAAATAATTGATGTATTTCATCTGTAATTGCATATATACTACCAATACTAAAACCAATCAGATATATATTCTTTTTTCCTTCATAGTTTAGCATAACACATAAACAAATACAGACTCCACCTATCGTGTATAACGTAAAATGGGCAGTCTTTCTTATCATAAAGCTTAATTCTTCAACTCTTTGATCTGTAATGTTTTCTCCCAAAATTGTTTTTGTAAAATGATTACTCGTATTTTCCGATTTTAAACTTGACTCGGAAGAAAATTGAAATACAATTCCCATCCAAATTATAACAATCAGTATACTAAAATATTTTAATAATTTTCTCATGATATTCTCCATGTTATATTAATATATTAGCATACCATAAAATAGAATTCAATAAATAAAAAAGAATGTGATAAAAATTCACATTCTATTTCTTTAATTTTACTGTAAGTCTTACTGGTTGATGATCACTATAGGAGAATGAATTTTCTATTGTTTCAACAGATTTTAATTCTACATTTGGACTTAAAATATAACCATCTATTACATATAACTGTGTGTTATCATAATTTCCACTATAAACTTCATTTAAAAGTCTTGAAGTTGGTTTACTTCCATCAACAGCATATTTCCATTTTTCAGGTAAGAAATCTTCTGGAATTGTAGCAGCCGAAAAATGAGAATCATCTAACACAGGATATTTTGAATTATCTACTACCGGAAATTTTTGATTAAAATCTCCACCAGCGATAACATAATTTCCTTTTTCATATTCTTCAAGCATTAGATTTTTTAATATTTCTAACTGTTCTAGTCGGGTATTTCCATCATCATATGCTTCTAAATGTAAGTTGATAACAACCAATTCTTTATCACAATTCTCCACTTGCATTCTTTGTACCATCAAGCATCTTTTAAACATAACAGCTCTCATAGGCCAACTATAAGCACTAGGGAGTGCTATTCTAGTAGCAGTTAAAGCGAATTTGTTTAATATTGTCATTCCACTCTCAACATGTCCAACAGAATTAAATATAGGATATGGAATATATAAACATTTATGATAAAAAGCATATGTAGCTGTTCCGTCAAAATCCTTTTTTAGTCCTTCATATTGATTCATATTATAAGAACGTTTAGCCTTATAGTCTACCTCTTGAAATAGATAGATATCAGCATCCTCGTTTTGTATCAAATTTTGAATTGCCGCTAGGTTTTTATTCACATTGCTAGCGGTCTTAGGCATCACACTTTCCCCACCATCCATAAAAAAATCTTGTGTACTATCAAGTGATAAATATCCTAAATTATATGTCAACAGTTTTATATCTTCATCTTGTTTTAGTTTTTTAGTAGCTTCTCCCTCAACAGTGAGCTCTTCTATATCTTCCGGTTCATATTCAGTAAGCATCAGCACACTAAATCCAACCACTAATAAAAGTATAATAAAAACAATTATTCCAATAACTATTTTGCGTAGGCTATGATCTTTCATAAAGTTCACCTCGTTGAAATTATTATACAATATAAATTATATAAAAACAAGGCATTAAAAGAAAATTTTAGCAACCAGTAATTGGTAGTCTTTTAGGGATTTGTATATTATCATCTTTTACGTTGATAAGTATTTCTTCACCATTTCTTACTATTTCAAATTCAATTTCTTTCTCATTTAATTGATAATATTTAGGAGCTTCAATTTCTTTTATTTTATATTTTCCAACAAGTAATTCTTGAGATATTGCAACTCCTTCTTTATTAGTAACCATTTCCTCTATCTTATTTCCTTTTAAATCATATATCGCGAATTTAGCACCCTGTAATGGCATATTCCCTAATACATTACTAAAGCTATTATCCTTTAAACTTGTTTTTACAATTTTCACTCTTCCTCTTGACTTTTGGTTTTGAAATACTACCTCATTTACTTGTCCAAATTTCACATCTATCTCTTTTACATTATGATCATAATCTATATAATAGTTACTTGGCACTTCAATTTCTTCTACTTTTAATCTTTTTTCTTGATCGATTCCTATGTCTAACATATCAAGCACTATTTCACCATTCTTATCAGTAATAAATTCTCCATATTCTTGGCCAGTTATCGCATCACTGATTTTAAACTTGACTCCTGCTATCTTTATATTTTCATCCTCTTTATCCACTTTTATGATCTTTATTTTTGAATCCACCTTTTTCACATTGAAATCAAGATCAACATGATTAATGGAAAATGGAGCCAAAGTAATTGCCACATTTTGCATATTAGTCACCTCAGATATTCCAAGAAGGGAAATATTTTGTTTTAACTTTGTGTCTAATACAAGTTTTATATTAGTATCTTCCCTAATACTACTTATAGGAACTAATACTTTAAATTTAGTATTAGTTGAAATATCTGTTATTTCTTTATTATTCTCATCTGTGATCATCACACCCATAGTACTTGATTTTAAAGTAATACTTTTAATATTTGAATTTTGAGACACGACATACTCTTGTGAATAATAATTCGAATCGATCGAATCAATGATTGCAAGCTCTTTACTTTTCTGTATTCTAACAGGCTCACTAACAAGATAATCACTATTCATTCCAGTATAATATATCTTGTTAATAGCATTCACTACTCTTTGATATTTTTCTTCATTTGCAACAAGCTTTGATAAATCAAGATTACTTGTATACGTCCAAACTGCAAATTGACTAGCAAATCTTGCTTCACTAACCGTTTCTAAACCTAATTCCTCTAAAGATTTATATGGATACGCATTAGCAATAATAGATGATATCTTAAGATCATTCATTGCCTCCCTTACAGAAACTCCGTATCCATTATTTGCCTCGGCACCTGGAAGTCCAAGTTCTATACAATATACGGTCTCTTCTTCTCCGTTCTCATCAATATAATAATATTCATAATTTTTTTGTCTTACATTCCCATATTTTACATATGATATGGGATCATCATGATAATATATATGATAGCTTCCCAGCTTTTCTTCTATGGTACTTGCATATATATTATTGATAATACTTAAAAATAACATTATGATGATAACTACTTTATTTACTTTTTTACTAACCACCTATTCAATTCTCCTTTCAACTCCTCTTATACAAAGTCTTTTATTAGGATCATTTTCTACACAGGTGATAAGTGTAATAACATTTTTATTGTCAACTCTCTCTAAACAAGAAAAATCATAAACATTGATTATACTTTTACTTTCCACTTCATACACTCTATTTCCATATTGACAATTATATTTTATTTCATCTCCTATTTCTAATTCCTTTAACCTTTCAAAATAATTGACTTTATTTCCTCGATTATGTGCGGCAAGACATACATTGCCATTATATATATCAGTATCATCAAAGTGACCAATAAATTCAATTAACACATCACTTGTAACACTTTCTTTTATCTCTGCTCTATTTAAGTTTATTTTTGGAATTGAAATATACCAAGAAACATCTTTTACCGTTTCCACCTCTATACTTGAATGATTTACATCGATATGATTAGAATTTTTATTTGAACAAACATTTGAATTATTTAAAAAAATAAAAAATATAAAAGAAAAAAGTAATATAACGATAGTTATGAAATATTTTCTATTACCTTGATTCAGTAATTTATCCACATGATCCTCCTATGTAGAAAATTTTATTGTAACGTTACACTAACGATTATATGATCTCTATCTACAAATGTCAAGAAAAATCGATCGCAAGTTTTGACAAAAAAATAAGCTAAACTCTACATTTAACTTATTTTTTATTCTCCACTTGTTTTAATAATATCCTTAATAGATGAGTAATATTTTTCATCCTCCTCTAAAAATATATCATCTCCTACTAGCATATATGCTCTCAGCAAATACTCTTTTGCATTTTCTTCATCTTTTGTTTCCACTAATGTTTCACCAAGTCTTAATAAAACATATGGATTGGTTGTACCATTTGGACAATTCATTGCATCATAATAGGAATCTCTTGCTTTCTCAAAATCTTTTAATGATAAATAGATATCTCCTAATGCCACATATATCCAAGTTGCAGCTTCATAATTGACCTTGGGATTTGGAATTAAATCTAAAGCATTACTATAATTTTCATATGCAAGCTCTGTTTTACCATCTTCTAGTAACATATCTCCCTGCCTACAATACTCGGTTATCTTTGAGTAAGCCTCCTCGCTGATTTCCATATTTCTATCCTCCTATAAATAAAAAAATAAAACTCGAATGTACCTTTTATTATAACATAAAAAAATATTTTTGGAATATGTTTTCTAAAATTTTTGTCATTTTTTATCAAATATATATTTTTTAAAACAAACGTTTCCTAAGAATATGCACAGGCAATATATCTTCTCACTACTTTTTTAGTATATTATTTTAATTGATTTAAGTTATATAGTATGTTATAATTAAATTCACGGAGGTGTTGATTTTGGATAAAAATTCAAAATATTACCTAAATATTATGCTAAAGTTTCTCATATTTGCCTTTATTTCATTTATGATTTTTATTGCATACAAAGTAGCAGTATTTTATATTCCATTCATAATTGCTTTTATTGTTGCATCTATAGCAGAACCTCTCATAAAATTTTTTATGAACAAATGTAAATTAAACAGAAAATTTTCAAGTGTTCTATCACTGTTGCTAATACTTACTTTCATCATAGGATCACTTGTACTGATCATAACGAGTCTAATATCAGAGGCTGTATCGCTTACCAATAATCTTAATACATATATTACTGACTTTTATGATTTTGGAATGGATTTATTTAAAGATTTTAGAAGTGGTAAATTTGCAATACCTGAAGAACTACTTTCTATCTCAGACAAATCTTTTGATGCTATTTTAAATAGTGCTAAAGATATCATCTTGTCAGCATTAAATACCATTGTAGGTACCATTAGTTCTGTTCCAACATTACTTACCAATGGAGTAATCACACTTCTTGCTATCATATTTATTTGTTTTGATAGAGACTATGTAAAAAAGATGGTTAAAAAACATGTTCCAGAATCTTGGATCAAAAAAGTAAAAGAGGTATTTTCGCAAATGTGTAGTGTATCATTTAAGTATATTAAAGCAGAAGCTAAACTTTCTGGTATTTGTTTTCTACTCGTTTTAATTGGACTAAATGTAATGTCTATGATAGGACTTGATATTAGGTATCCAGTCTTAATGGCAATCCTAATAGGTTTTGTCGATTTGCTACCATTATTTGGAGCAGGTGTCGTTATGCTTCCATGGGCTGTATATCTATTCTTTAGTGGAAATACAATAGTAGCGATTTGTGTATTTGCTCTTTGGATTGTATGGGCTGTATTAAAACAATTAATTGAACCACATTTTGTAAGTAAACAGATGGGAATGCATCCTCTATTTACACTACTTGGTATGTATACTGGATTTAAACTATTCGGTGTACTTGGTCTAATATTTGGTCCTATCGCATTCCTAATACTAAAAAATGTATTTAGTGGATTGTTCTCAAAAGGATTGTTAAAAAGTATATTTGAAAAAGAATAAGTCGATCTGTGACGAATTGTCACAGATTTTTTATATTCATATCATTTAATGTGATGCAAATTTAATAAATAGGCTTTTACTTTAACTCCCCTCAATATTTAAATAAAAAAGAATGAAGAATAACAAATTTTAAACTGATATAAAATTTATGTTAGTTCTTTTTGGATTTTATGATAATTCTATTAATTTTACTAATACTATAATTATATTGGAGGACGTTATGAAATCTATTTGGGATAATGATATCAATTTAAATAACAAATTTAAATTATTAAATAAAAATATATCTACACAAGTTTGTATTATCGGTGGTGGTATCACCGGTATTAGCATTGGTTATGAACTATTCAAAAAGAATGTTGACTTTGTTATATTAGAAAAAGATAAAGTATGTAGTAAAACAACAAATTTTTCTTCTGCTAAAATCACAAGTCAACATGGAATTATCTATCATGAACTAGCTAAAAAGTATGGAACTAATTTTGCCAAGCAATATCTTGAGGCAAATCAACATGCTATCCAAAATATCAAAGATATTATAGATAAAGAAAATATAAAATGTGATTTTAAGTATGAGGATTCTTATGTTTTTACACAAAATGTTTCTGATGTAGAGGTTATTAAAAGCGAATACAAGACATTAAATGAAATAAGATTTAATGATGTTGAACTCTTAGATGGACTTGATATTGGAATTAATGTCTGCTGTGCCATTAAATTTAAAAATCAGGCAAGTTTTAATCCAGTTAAATATACACTTTCACTTGCTAATATTATCTATAACAAACTAGACAATATTTATAACAATGTTTGTGTAAATGGTATCAAAGAAAAAGATAATCACTATATCGTATATACAGATAAAGGAACCGTTACTGCTCAATATATTGTTTTTGCTACCCACTATCCAATAAAAGATATACCCGGATTTTATTTTCTCAAAATGTATCAAGACACATCCTATATTATTGCGATAGATATTGGTGATAATTCATTTGGTGGAATGTATATTAACTATGAGGATCCTACTATATCACTTAGATCGCTAGAACAAAATAACAAAACTATTTTGCTAGTAGGTGGAGATAATATTAAGACTGGATTTGCTAACACAAAAGATAAATATTCAAAATTAGAAGCACTTGCAAAAAAGCTTTATCCTGATGGTAATATCTTATGCAAGTGGAATACACAAGACTGCATTACACTAGATAAGGTACCATATATAGGACGTTTTTCTAAATACATGCCCAATGTACTTGTTGCAACAGGTTTTAATAAATGGGGAATGACTACATCTAATATAGCAGCAAATATAATTACTGATATTATCTTAAATAAATCTAATCCTTATGAAAAAATATTTAGGGCCACAAGATATAAATTAGCTAAAAATATAAAGGGAGTATATTATATAGCAAATCAAACTGTACAATCCATGATAATCAACAAACTGAAAATAAGAAAGGAAAACATAGAGGCTATACCAAACGGAGTTGGTAAAATTATAAAAGTAAATAACAAAAAAGTAGGTGTTTACAAAGATTTAAACGGAGAGGTATATACTGTTAATCCATATTGTTCTCATCTAAAATGTCTGCTTACTTTCAATAACCTTGATAAAACATGGGATTGTCCATGCCACGGATCTAGATTTGATATCTATGGTAAAGTAATAAACTCACCAGCAAGTAAAGAATTAAGGATAAAGTAGAACTTTTGGGTATAAGAGTAGACTTTCGATTTGATGTAGAACGTTTTAAAGTGATGAAAGATACTGAATTTCAAGCAAAACTCATATTTTACTTTTAAGTAGAATATGGATAAAATAGGTATTAATTTTAGAAATTCATCCCCACTTTTTTCCCCATTAACATAAATAATAAGGAACAAAATTATGGATAAAAATATACTTAAAGATTGGTACGAATTTAGCCAAGAGCATGCACAAAAGTTAACACAAGAAGATAAGAAATATTTAATTAATTCAGATATTTATGCAGAAAACATTCTTAAAAATATTTCCAAAAATAATAGAAAATATGTACAAAAACAATTTAATAATATAGCTGATAATCTAATGGTTACATCAGTTACCAGAATGAGAAGAATTATTTAGATGGATTTAGGGAGGCTATTATTATGGTAATAAAATGCTTTATTTAAACAAGCATGGCTAATATAGTATTACTGCCCAGGCCATTGACAACCCCCAGATTTATTTCTGGGGGTGTCTATATTTTTGAAAAAGTCACAAAAGCTAAGTTACCAAAAATATTCTTTATAGAAGAGTTTGGTGCCATCAATTGTGTACTTTTTCTTATCTTTTGTTATCTTATTTACTATATTTTTTCATATTTTGAGCAGTACAAATCAGCCATGTATAATTTTGATTTTTTCTATTCCTTTATACATAGCATATCTATATCTATGATTTTGTTTACTATCTGCCTTTAACTTTTTTCTCCTCAATTTCATCTTTGTATTCAAACTCTTTTTTACCTTGCTTTTTACGTTCTTCATTTATTTCTCCTTCCAACCACCTTTTCCTTTCGTGAACTACTTACTATATTTCTTCATAGAATTTGTTCTTATTTGCATTTGCTTTTTTATGAGTTGAACCAATAAAGAATGTTTCTCCTTTTACTAAGTTATATTTAATTGCTTGCTCAACCATATTTACAAATATCTTTTCAAAAATATCAGTTTCCTTAAACCTTCTAATGTAGTTCTGGCTAAATGTTAAATAGTGAGGAGTATCATATCCAAATGAAATACCTAAAAACCACCTGTATTCTGATCAACCTTGATTTTCTCACAAGTTTTTCTCATTAATTTTAATCTATCAAGAACTTAGATAAATAGTAATTTAAACAATACAACAGGTGCAATACTTGGACGACCATTGTCTTCACAATACAAATCTTTTACCTCATCATATATGAGGCCAAAATCAATATATTTATCTATTATTCTAAACAAGCTACCTTTTGGAACTAGGTCTTCCATTGCTTTTAATATGAATTTATTTTGAACATCTTCTTTTTTACTTAACATATCTCTTACCTCCAATTACAACCAACTAAATTATATCATTAAAAAAGAAAAAAATTCGGTTATTTCTAAGAAAAAACTACATTTTTTTATCCATTTTTAGTTATAATTGGACATATATATTTTAACCTAAAAAAACAAAAAAGAAATAGGGCTGGCAAAAGTTTTTTACTTTGCAACACTCTGAAAATAAATAGTCCTTAAATGGACTATTTATTTTTTATTCTTTTTGTAATAAATATTAGTTGTTTTCTGTAAGACAATATAAACAAAACTATAAGAGTAATAAAAGTAATTAATGTCATCCATTTATCATGATTTCCCTGAATAATATTATTAATCTCTATAATTATTAATACTACAAATGTCGCTATAAAAGTTCTGTATTGATTTCCCTCTCTCACAAGTATTGGAATCTTTTCATCTTTGACTTCCTTATCTATAAAATCTTCATATTTTTCTTCATCGATAATTTTACACCCCTTTAAAATAGGTTTTATTATAATTGAACCTATTCTGCTTAAAACTAAACCTATAAAATAATACTCAACTATTGCTATTCCTGCATTATCATTTAATATATTTATTTCTGTCAAATATGTAAAAATTATTGTAAATATAATTCCAGGTAATAAGTAATTAATTATGTTGTACGTTTCTATTTTCTTTATAAATTCTTCCATTAATTAACTCCTTTCAAAAGTATTTTTTAACATTATTTCCATCTTTTCATTTCTGTTTCTATAAAGAATTATTTCTTCATCAGTAATATTAAAACTAAATCCATAGTTTTCCCCATCATAAAAGTCGATTATTCCACCATTTTTAGGAAGGAATACATTCTTATCTTTTAATAATTTTAAACTAGAAAATCTTGGTGTATTACATGAAATAATGACAATGTTATTTTCTTTAATTTTCTTATAATTGGCTCGTATATATTCATCTGTTCTTCTATCGTGTCCTACTATCATAAATAGGTCAATTGCATCTTCAGGTATGGTATTTAAAATTGTAATATCTTTATTAGAATTTACGCTATCTACTAGAGTATATATATGAAACGAATCATATATATACTCCATTCTTGCTTTTATTTCTGCATTACTTACATTGCTTTTTGTTATTATATATTTCACTTAGATTTCCTCTACTTTCTCTATTTCTAGTTATAAAATGATAGTCTAGTGAAATCATTCCAGAATTTTTAGTATTTCTCACATCATATCCTTTGGTTTCTAAATCATCTGATCCCCCATTAGAATTACCTGTATTATCTGAAACAATATAAACTTCATCTGTTGTGTTTTTCAATTCTTTCATTATTGCTTCACCTGTATCTTTTTTCCCATGGTGTGGAAGTTGAATAACTTTAAAATCTTTTACATTCTCTTGCATTACTGATTCAAAAGTTGAATCCCCTGTCAAAAGAACTTTCTTATCCAATATTTTTACACTTAAATGTATGCTAGTAGCATTTGTAATTGTTTCACCATCTATATGATCACATTCTGTCGTATCCAAACCTTTAGCCGCAGTATTTAATATGTAATCTTTTCCTGGCCCAGATACAGTAATGCCTTCTGCTATTTCAGCATATTCAAACGCATCTTGTAAATTATTACCTGAAAGCTGATAAATGTTATCATAAAATTCAGTTATTTGTCTTTTTATAGATTCTCTGTTTTTTCTTCCATCATCTATAATATCAATTAATTCATCTACATATTTTAATAGCAATACCGTTGTTATCTCTGAAACTTTATCATTTTCTACCAACGTTGGTATGCCCTTAAAATGATCATCATCATTATGAGATAAAACAACTTTAACTTTTTGATATTTATTTTCTTTCATATACTCCATTACATATTGTGCATATTCTTCACACCCACAATCATATAAAACTAATTCCTGCCCATTATCTAAAATAAAGCAATCTCCATTGTTTGCATCTTTATTTTCACATTGTTGTGAACTTAATACTTTAATTTTCATATTATTTCTCCTTGTAAATTAATCATCAAAAGCAAGACCTTTATAGGCCTTGCTCTTATTTTTTATCCCTTGGTGGGCATGGATCACTGCCATATGAGTTCTTATTTTGAATTCTACCGTTAAGTCCATGAATAATATGTTCTGAATTGTTTTGTATTGCTTTTTCTCTTCCTACTGCTTGTGCTTTTGCTTTTGTGTCATAGTATCCTAATGTTCTATTTGAATTTTCATATCTATTTGTCCAACCATTTTTACTATGCACAGTATGAACATTTCTATTTGGCATCTTTGTCACCTCCTATAATATTTTTTGTATAAAAGCTTGCAATGCCAAATTAAAAATGTTATAATTTGTTTATCCAATTTAAAATTAAGCTGCAAGTATATACCAGTTTAGTTTTTAGAGCTAGCCGCAAACTATGCTCTTTTTTATTGACATTTAACAATTTATGTTGTAAAATGTTATCAGTAAACAATTTTTGTTTATTTATCTTACAACAATAATATACAATATTTTTCATAAGTTGTCAATATTTATTTTTAAATATCTTTTGATAACAGAAGGAGTTGCTTATGGAAGCCTTGATTTCATTTGATTTTGCTAAAATGAAAGAATATATAAAAATTGGAAATAAAAGCAACGAATTAAGCATTTGTTCGTCTTTTATAGATGTTTTATCATTGGATACCGACTATATAGAAAATGAAATTATAAAGAAAACAAATTTTAATGATATGAATGATGTAAAAAAGGCTTATAAAAAAGCTTATAAAATGCAACCTCTCTTATTTATAGATGAATTCAATTTGATAAATCATTTAGATAATTTTAGTAATCCACAAAAAACAATACAAGATTATAATCATTCTATATCTCAATTGTCAAAATTAATAGAAGATCAGAAAGAAATTGATGCTAATAGTACTATTCTTAATGAATTAAACGATAATTTGAAATTTTTAAAACAAAAAAGAAAGAATTACATAAAAATAACCAAAAATTTATCCAAATATGTTAACACTATTTTTTCTGTAATACTTAATAGAATAGATTTATATAGAAATCTTGTTCAAATTTGCTATTTAAATAATGTTGATGCTTTTTTTAAAGGATTTTCTCAATTATCTCCTTTAAATAAATTTATATTTTACAACAAATTTGAACATTCTAAAAACAACCTATTCAATAATTTACCATCTAGCAATATAAATTTTACTTTTTCTTTTTCTTCAAATGAATCTCGTGAAGATTTTAAAAAGAAAGCAGAAAATAATCCAGAAAAAGCATTAAAACTACTATTTGAGGAGAATATTTCTACTATATATGAATATAATTGTAAAAATTTTGAGCAATTTTTGCAAATATCTTTTTTTACTTGTTTAACTAAAAATTTTAATATTAAAAAATGTGAAAATTGTGGTAAATATTTTATTGCATATCAAAGAAGCGATGAAAAATATTGTAATAGAAATAGTCCTCAAGATAAAAATAAAACATGTAAACAATATACAAATTTTGAAAACTGGAAAAATAATATTAATTCAAACGAAGAACTAAAAACATATAGAAGAATATACATGGCAAAACAGATGCAAACTCGCCGTAATCCTGATAATCTTGATTTAAAAAATAACTTTGAAATGTGGAAAAAAGAGGCACAAAAAATTAGAAATGAATACATACATGGGCATCTAAATAAAAAAGATTTTTTAGATTGGCTTAATACAAATTCTTAAACATTCTATAAAAAATAGAATGTTTTTTATTACACTTTATCTATTTTTTATTGTTCCATATTAGTTCTTTTATGAATTTCATTGTAATCTTTATAACACATGAAAAATAAACAAAATCCACTGGTAATCATCAAAATTTAGATGTATAATTATCACAATTAAATATAAAACTCTCACCCACGATTATGCTTGAAAGAAGGTGAAAAAGGCAATGGCTAGGAATATTGAAAAAAGAGATGAAAATACTTACGGGTTAATAGTCTCAACTGGTAAAAATCTTGACAGATCTAGAACAAGAAGAACAAAAACTATTCATGAAACTCGTAAAGATGCAGAAATTTCACTTGCTGAATTTGTTACAGAAGCTAATCATGGACTTGTACCTGAAGGAAGACCAGTAACTTTTGAAGAGTTCTATCATATTTGGCAAGTAAATTATGGACAAAAAGACTTAGCACCATCAACTTATAGCAGATATGTTAGAAAGTAGAATTCTTCCATGCTTAGTTTTTTTACTTTAGAAAAAATTAAACCTACAGATCTTATGAAATTATATGATATGTTAGAACAGAATACACAAATAAGAAGACTTGCTAAAAGCAATGATGAGCATACTTTAAAAGCATTATCTAGGAAAACTATTCTAGAACATCATAGATTAATAAATGCAATGTTACACAAAACTATATATTGGCAACTAATACTTTTTAATCCTACAGATAGAGTACAACCACCTAGAGCACCGAAAGCAAAATGTAAATTTTATGATGATGAACAATGTAAAGTTCTATTAAAAGGTTTAAATGAATTAGGAGAAAGAAAAACAGAATATAAAGTTGCTATTATTCTTACAGTATTTACTGGTGTTAAATTAGGTGAATTAATAGGACTTAACTGGGAAAATGTAGATTTAAAGAATAAAGAGATTGTAATAAATAAATCTAATCAATATTTAGCTAGTAAGATAATTATACAAATTTACCAAAAACAACTAGTTCTTATAGACATATCTCAATACCTGATTCTGTTGTTGAAATACTTGAGGAATATAAGTGTATGGTATGATAATCAAAAAGAGCTTTGTGGGGAATTCCGGAACGATTCCGATAGGTTATTTATTCAAGATAATGGCAAACCTATGCATCCTGATACAGTAAGTAAATGGTTTGGAAAGTTTATTAAAAAAATTGGACTACCTGTAATTAATTTTCATGCTATTAGACATACAAATACTACTCTTCTTATTTCACAAAATGTTGATGTAGCAGTTGTAGCTGCAATATTTAGACATGATCAAATTAGTACAACATTTAACTTTTATGTCCTTCCCACAATAGAAATGCAGGAATTGCCTTGAAAAATTTATTAGTCGATAAAAACTAATATACTTATCAGCTAAAACTCTCGATTTTCAACAAATTCAAAAATTGCTTTTTTAAGATTATAAATGAGGATTTATGCTATTTTATGAGCTTTATAAAAGCTTTTGTCCCCAATCTGTCCCCATTTACGTCAAAATTACGTTAAGGTCAAAAAATAAGAGTCCACAATCTCTTGCAACTCTAATAAAATACTTGATTACGGGAATAGGAATCTAACCTACAGCCCTCAATTTATGGGCCTTTTACTTCTTCTTTTTTCCATAATATTTCTCTTTGATACACATCAATGTAGCATACTCATGCTTACAATTTTGCTCATATGGGCAATTACATTCCATCTTTTGAATATTTCCCTGTCCATCACAATATATATTTACCTCGTATTCATTGATAAAACTTGCCCCTTGTACAAATGCAGTATATTTATCTTCTGCTTTATTACAGCTATATACCATATTAGCTTCATAATAATCTAGGCCTCTATAAATAATTTTTTCTTCAAACAAAGATTCTATATCTCCTTGAATATTGACTACTCTTTCTCTTTTATACAATATTTCTGGCTCTTTATACTTTGTCAAGTCTTCATTGATATTTAGTAAATGGTTGATCCTCTCCTTAAAATCTTTGATCACTTCTTGGTCTTTCAATTCCAGTAAAGCATCATATATTTCTTTTGGAAATTCTTCTATTGGTAAATTGGTTTCTTCCATCCACTCTTCTAATATAGACAGTGCACTATCTCTAGGTCCCATCACTTTACATTTTAGTCCTGCCACAATAATTTTTATTCCTTTAAACTGAAAAGGAGACAATACAAATATGGCATTTTTTAAATTCTCGTAATAGTCATCTGAATAAGTCATAACAGGCTCCACATTTTTTGTGATTTTATTTTCATCCACTCCATTTTCAAGTAGCATGATAATTTTATCCCTTGCCTCTTTACGTCCCATCAAATACCCTAAGCAAAAACTAAGTTCAAATGGCTTCTCCTTAAATCTAGCATATACCTCATCATATAACTCCATATTAGCATAATAATTAAGAATCGATGTACAGATAATAACTTCCTCAACAGAGCCATTTTTTACTTTATCGCAGAGTATTTCAAATACCTCTCCTTCTGCAAACAACTTACTAATGTATAAAAGCATGTTAATTTCATCATCTGTGTTTTCGGCCTTATTCGTAAGATGCACACTAATTAATAATGCTACTTTTAAAAACTCAATGTTATACTTAAATCCCTCCAGCTTTCTTAAAAAATCAGTTAAAATTTCCATATAATTATCATATAGTCTATCAATTACAAAATTAGGATGCGTAATAATCAATCCCTCAATTATTTTACAGATCCCACTAAACTCATCCTCAGTTAACCTATCTCTTTTTAGTACCTCTGCCAGATGAATCTTTTCTGCAACTTCTAGTGCAATTTTAGAATATGCGATATCGTTATCTACACCAGAAGTAATAAGCCACTCTTTTATCGTATCAGAGGTAGGCACAAGGCTTCTTACAACCATAATCTTTCCCCAGCCTTTTAGCTTTTTAGCTAGTATAAACCTAATATCATTAGCATTCTTAAGAGTAGAAACAGCAATATCTACAAAGAAAGTAAACTCTTCACATAAAGCAAGTTTCATTAAAACAGCAATGATTTCATCATTATCAGAAAAATCGGCAGTACCAAAGATTGCAATACCAAGTTTTACAGCTTCAATTTGGCGAGACTTTGTCATAAGAATCAGTGCAAATCTATATAGTAATTCTTCATCTATATTTTCCACATTTTCAATAATGAATTGAATCATTTCATCAATTGTATAAATTACTCTATCCTCTTGAGCATCCTTTGTAGAAAAATACATATCTACTCTTCTAAGATCATCTAATAAAGTATCTTCATCTAAATTTAAAACAATATCTATGATCAACTTCAAAAGTCTTTTGTTAGTTTCATGCTCTTCGACCATAGAAGCAATATTATCTCCTAAACCTAGTTCAAATATCGGTATACTTTCTCCATTGATATAATCGTCTAAGTTAAATCTACTATCAAGAGTTCCATTTCTCTTAATAGATTCATCAATATGCTCATATATACTTTTTAGCTCTTTCAAAATATCAACCTCTTTTTACACTATAAAAATTATATAATATAACCATTTATTTTACAATTGAATTCTAATAAAAATAAATAATAGTCAAATTTTTTCAACATGATGAAAAAACTACTTTTACTTATTTTAGAAAAAATATATCTATTTTTCTGCATAGAAATTTCATCTCTCCTTATATCTTTTCCAAAACTTATGTTATAATACAAATAGAATCACTAAACGGTGATCGAAAGAAGGTATTTATATGGAATCAACAATAACAGATCTTATCACAAGAAGAAGTATTAGAAAATTTAAACCAGAGCAAATAAAAAAAGAAGAATTAAATAAAATCCTAGAAGCAGGTACATATGCACCAAGTGGAATGGGAGCACAATCATCAAAAATAGTTGTAATACAAGATAAAGATACAAAGAATAAACTTTCCAAAATGAACGCAAATATCATATTTCCAGATGGTTCAAAGGAAAACTTTGATCCCTTTTATGGAGCTCCAACCATTGTTTTAGTTTTAGCAGATCCAAATGTTAAAACCTATATAGAAGATGGTAGCTTAGTCTTAGGTAACCTAATGAATGCAGCTCATGCTATTGGAATTGGCTCTTGTTGGATTCATAGAGCAAAAGAAGAATTCGAATCTTCTGAAGGAAAAGAACTATTAAAAAAATGGAATATACCTGATTCTTATGTGGGTGTTGGGCACTGCATTCTAGGATATCCTGCTGATAATATTCTTCCAACTGCTAAGCCTAGAAAATCTGACTATATCGTATATATTAAGGAGTGAATATATGTTAATTAAAGTAAACAATATCAATATCAACTATGAAGTATATGGTGCAGGAACACCTATCCTATTAGTACATGGAAATAGTGAAACACATGAGATATTTGATAAATTAATTGAAAAGCTACAGTCAAATTATAAAGTATATGCAATTGATAGTAGATGTCATGGAAAAAGTGAAAAAACAAAAGAGATATCCTATGATCTAATGGCAGAAGATACCATTTGTTTTATCAAAGAATTGAATATACAAAAACCCATTTTTTATGGATTTAGTGATGGTGGAATTATAGGACTTTTAGTAGCCATTAAAGAACCTACTCTCCTTTCAAAATTAATCATCAGCGGAGCAAATATATCGCCTGATGCTATCAGTAAAAAGTTTTTAATATTTGCCAAAGTTGCCTACTTTTTTACTAGAAACAAATTATTTAAAATGATGTTAAATGAACCTAATATTCCAATTCAAGATTTACAAAAAATAAATATTCCCACATATGTTCTTGCAGGAGAAAAAGATATTATCCCTTTAAAACATACAAAAATGATTGCCGATAACATAAAAAATAGCACTTTAAAAATATTAGAAGGAGAAAACCACGGCAGTTACATTATACATAATGAAAAATTATATGAAATTATAAGAGAATACTTATCATTTTAATAAAAACATTCTAAGGTTTAGATCTATTAAAATAGTATGATAAAATAAATTTGGAAGGTGAATTGTATGGATAAAAAAATATTAGAATATTGTGGTATATATGAAACTCACAAATTAGAAATGGAAAAAGAAAAGGTCATTTTGAAAGTAAAGGACAGTATTGTAAAAGAGATACACAAACCCATTAATAAAATATACATATATGGGCAGTATGCTTGGGGGAAAACCCAAGATACAAATCATTGTAATGTTATGATGTATTTTGACGTAAGGCTCAAAGATTTAGATGCCTACAATGAAATACTAGAAAAATATAATAAGGAATACACAAACATCACCTTTTCTTTGTGCTCTTTATGCCAATTTGAAAAAAGAAAAAATGTTCCAACAGAATATGAATATTATGTGTTTCATCATGGTATATTAATCTATGATGATAAAAGAAAAACAAATATCCATGAAAAAGTAGTAACAAACTATGGAGCTGCGATGGATACTTATAGATATTTAGTAAATTCTATTGCAATTACTGAAAAATCAATTGATCCTTCTCTTTGTTCTCTATTAAATATCTATTTCTTAAAAAGAGGGTATTTTTATCAAACTGAACTTTATGATTTAGAAAAATATATTGGATTTGCCAAATTAATCAGCAACGAAACAGATTTGATCATTCATCTCATTAATAATTATAAAAAATCCACTTCTTTTAAAGAAAAAGTAGCTATGTATAACTCTTTGAAAAAATATATATTAGAACAAAAGCAGAAAAAATTTGACTTAAATTTAAAATATCGTCCATCTATGCATATATATGATGTATTAAATGAATATAAACAAAATGGTGGTACCCTACTTGTAAATGAAATCACTCCAGAAGAACTCTATACAATGTATAATTTAGAAAAGATAACTGCCGATAGGCTGATGGATTTATACAATATGTCTAGTAACCAATATAACTATCTAAAGAATAAATACAAAATAAAAATTTTATCTGGAATTGTTAGAGAAGAAGCTCCCTACATAAAAAAACTACTAAACGACCCTAATTTTACCACATCTTATTCTGAACTAAAGGAATATGGTATTATTGTTTTTGAGCCACTAATTAAAATCATTTTGGAATATATGCGTGATGGTAGTATATATCTATTACATGAATTCTTTAAATTTTGTGATTTATATGAAGCAACAATAAACGAAAATATGATATACAGAGGATATATCAAATATTACAGAGCAGTCATTTGCTTAACTTTTCTAACAGAAAATAGGTTTGTTGATGAAACAGGTTACTATGAATATCAAATAACCAATAAAGGTATAGAATTATTAAATGAGATGCAATACCAAGATACAATTACACTCCCTGATATCTATCATCTTTTTTCTGATATAACTTTTTATGGTACTTATTTAGACAATCTTGAGAAAGTCCCTTTACCTAATACACTGGACAAGCCTTTCATAAACACTATCAAAGATAAAGAAGTAAAAGAAATGGCAAATTTTCCAGAACAAGTAAATCTAACTGAGGTTACCTTTGAGAAAAGTAAATCAAAAAAAGCATTAAGAAAGAAAGAAAATTTTGTACCAATCAAAACAGACTTTACTAAAATGAATCAAACAAAATCCGATATTGGAAAATATGGAGAAGAACTTGTCTTAGAATATGAAAAAAATAAACTAATTAGTTTAGGACATGAAGAACTTGCCGACAAGGTCATATGGATATCCCAAGAAATTGGAGATGGAGCGGGATATGATATTATTTCTTATGAATGCATCAATGGAAAATTTGAACAAATCTATATTGAAGTAAAGACTACTGTAAATAGCCATAATACTGAATTTGATATTACTCTCAATGAAATCAATGCCTCTAATTTATATAAAGAGAAATACTATATTTATAGAATTGGAAACATACATGGCAAAAATCCTAAATTTTATAAAGAAAATGGACGAATTGAAGATAATTATGATTTAATTCCTACACAATTTAAGGCAATTAAAAAATAGTATCAAGGAAAGAGCGCTGTAATGAAATAGCGTTCTTTCATAATCAATTTCATATTTTATATAACCTTCTTTTTCATTAAATAAAAGTATATTATTCTAATTCTCACTTATGAAATTATCAATCGATTTTTTCAAAACACTTATCATGAAGATGACCACTACTATCATAGTAGTGGTCAGAGCTTTACGGCATGTTGCCTTATCATACTAGCCTATATGTTTTATATAAATTATATATACAACATTTTTATTTTTTTGTCAATAAACTACATGGCAAAAATTTTTCCACATGCAATCATTTCTCCAGAATTTCCACTAGGCTGCGTTTTAAGATCATCTGGCATCCTATGTACAATAACAACCTTATCAATAATATCTTTTACAGTAAAGCGATTCGTAAAAAATGACATATAAGCATATCCATTATTTCCAAATAACGGTGGCATATCCCCTGAATGATAAGGATGAATACATTCTGTTTTGTTATAATGTGTTTTTGCATCAGCAAATGGATTTTCATTTGTACCTGTACAACTTTCACCTTCATGAATATGAAATCCATAAATTCCACCATTGCAACTATCTGCTTCATACGGTAATCCATGAATCTCTGTTGTAACGAGGACACCGTCTTTTAGTTGTTTAAAACTAACTTTTCCATACAAATTAGGATATTGGCTACTCCCTTTGATTTTTGCAAAAGCAAAGTTATCTATTCTTATATTTCGCTTATTTAAGTTATGCATAATTTCTCCTCCTAATATCATTATATGTTATATTCTTTTACCTGTTATTTTTTGTGTCATTTTTTTCACAATGTGAAACTTCTGTGAAGTTTTATGTAAAATATTGATTCTTCTAAAAATAGTAGTATAATATATAACATAAGGGAAATAATATTGAAAGTGAACCCTTATATGTGCTTATCTATAATGGTTCAACACATAAATTTAAAGGAGTGATGTTTTATGATGATGATACCAAGAAGAAGAGACAATTTTGATTTATTTGATGATCTATTTTCAGATCCATTCTTTGAGAAAAGAGAAAATAAGCTAATGAGAACAGATATTAAAGAAAAAGGTGATCATTATTTAATAGATATTGATTTACCTGGATATGATAAAGATAATATAAAAATATCTATTGATAATGGATATCTAACAATTAGTGCAAGTATGGATAAAAAAGTAGAGAATGAAAAAGAAGGTAAGTTTATCCATCAAGAAAGGTATATCGGTGAATGTTCTAGAAGTTTCTATGTAGGCGACACTCTAAAAGAAAGCGATATCAAAGCAAGCTTTAAGAACGGAACTTTAAAAATTACATTACCAAAACAAAAACAAGAAAAAATTGAAAAAGAAAAGAAATACATCCCAATTGATGAATAAGATTATATAATAATATCCAAAAAATACCTAGGTTATATTCCTAGGTATTTTTCTGTTTAAGAACTTTTCAATTAATTCCAAGTCTCTTAAATCCTTTGGCCTATTTAACATTTGCTTTAGCCTAATAATTGCAGGTATACTCTGAACTCTGATTCCATCTATCATAACAAAGTCATCTATATCTTCACTATAATAATTGGTACTAAAATTAATGATCCCATGAATATAGTAAATATTGACATGATTTTTGTCATCATATCTTTCAAGTTCACACTCATAATGCTCTTCCAAATATTGATAATATTTACGTGTTACACTAATATCGATATCTTTAGTCTCCTCTTTAATCCCATGAATTACAAGAGCAGCACTAGATATTACTAAATACTCTTTCTCATCAAAGTCGTATTTTTTTAGTTCTTCTATGATTTCAGTCCTTTTCATAATCTTTCCTACTAGCTCTGATTTCCAGTATAAAATAGTCCTGCAAGTTTTGACATAGGCATTGTCTGAATCCAAACTGTACCAGGTCCAGTAAGTGTAGTAAGAAACAATCCTTCTCCACCAAAAAGTACATTTTTAACGCCTTTTACAGTTTCGATATCAAGTTTTACATCTTTTGTCATTGCTGCTAAATAACCATTATCTACTTTGATTTTTTCTCCAGCATTTAGTTCCCTTTTTACAACATTGCCATCAATTTCTAAATATACTTTCCCAGGACCAGTTATCCTTTGCATAATGAAACCTTCACCGCCAAAAAAGCCAGCACCAATTTTCTTCCTAAACTGCATTGCAATATCTACACTTTTCTCACCACATAAAAAGGCTCTTTTTTGTGCAATAATAGATTCACCTTCTGCCAAATCAAACTCTAAAATATCTCCCGGAAAAGATGAAGCAAATGCTATTTCAACATTATCTCTTTTGGCAGTATATTCATTCATAAAAATAGACTCACCGGCTAATGCTCTACCAAATCCTTTCATCAGTCCACCATTGGTATTGGTAGACATTTCAAATCCGTCATCCATCCAGCTCATTCCACCATTTTCAGTAATAACAGATTCACCTTTTTTCAATTTACATGTAACAACAGGTAATCCATTTCCTAATATTCTTGCTTCCATACAAGTTCCTCCTTAATAATATTTTATTATAGTATTTCAATTTTTGCTAATAGTATAATATCACAAATAATACATGTTGGCAAGTAAAAAGCCATAAACCAAGGTTTATGACTCTTTATTTATTCAACGCTTTTCAGTGATTCTATCATATCGATTTTCTTTAGAGAAAAATGTGTAACAATATTGACAATAACAGTAAAGACAATTGTAATGAGTGCTGCAAGTACATAACTATACCAAGCCAGTTTCCTTGCAAACATAACAATATCTACTTCACAAGTTGTTATAATATATACATTTAAAAAATATCCCATTCCAAGACCTACAATAATACCTATTATGGTAAGTACTACATTTTCTCTATATACATATCTTGATACTTCGCCATCATAAAATCCTAATACTTTTATTGTGGCAAGCTCACGTATACGCTCACTGATATTTACATTGGATAAATTATACAATACAATAAATGCAAGTGCACCTGCAGATACAATCAGTACTAATACTACGGAATTCAAACTACTCATAGCATCCACATATACTTTGCTTAATCCTTCTGTATAATTAGCAGAACTTACAATATCATTTTTTAATATATCTTTTATATTTGAATCTTGTATTTCTTCGGATTCTTCTTTTGCTTTTACAATCAAATTATTATATTTTGGTTCCTCTTTATATAAGTTACGATATAACGTAGGAGACATATAAATATAATGTATAATATAGTTTTCAGTAATATTTGCTACTCTTACTTGAACTATTTCATTATCACTATTTTTAATATTTACAGTATCACCTTTTTTAACACCTAACATTTTAGCAATTTTTTCAGTAATGATAACACTTTCATCATCTAATATATATTCTTCTTTACTTTTTCTATCTCTAAAATGAATATACTCAGATATCATATCTTTGTCTTTTGGAACAATTAGCATTCCATCTTTTGAAACATCATTTGCTTCAAATTTCATTGCAAGTTGAGATATTTCCATAAACTCTTCTATACCATATTTTTCTACTAATTCATTTTCAAATTCCTGTTTATCATCTTGACTTGCCTTATCCTTATACACAATCTGCAAATTATAATGAAATACATCCTCATATTGTAGTGGAACCATTGAAGTTACAGAATCTTTCAAACCAAATCCTGCAACAAGAAGCGCAGTACATCCACCAATACCAATAACGGTCATAAAAAACCTTTTCTTATATCTTAATATATTCCTTGCAGTAACTTTTTGACTAAAATTAAATTTGTTCCAAATAAAAGGGATTTTTTCTATGAATACTCTTTTTCCCGCCTTAGGTGCTTTCGGTCTCATAAGGATTGCCGGAACCTGTCTTAAAGCTTGAATACATGCTATAAACGTTGCAACACATGTACAAAGTACAGATAGAAGTACAGCAATTGTTGCATATCCAATATGAAAATCAGTAACCAGATCTGGCATATTATACATAATTGCATAAACATTAAAGATAATTCTTGGAAGTAAATCAAATCCAATCATAACGCCAATGATACTTCCTACTATGCTTGCTATTCCAGCATATAAAAGATATTTACTAGCTATTTGCATTTTACTATATCCAAGTGCTTTTAAAGTACCAATTTGACTTCTTTGTTCTTCCACCATTCTTGTCATTGAAGTAAGAGATACAAGTGCTGCGACAACAAAAAATATAATTGGAAAAACTTGTGCAATAGCTCCCACTCTATCAGCATCTTGAAAATAACTTACATAAGACTCTGTTTTCTCCCTATCTAATACATACCATTCAGGCATTTTTATTTCGGCAAGTTCTTCCTTAGCTTCATCTAATTCTTTCTGTGCTTCATCTATTTTTTCCTGTGCACTTATTTTTTCTTCTTCTAATTTTCTTTCATTTTCTTCAATCTCTACTTTTGCATCTTCTATATCTTGTTTTCCTTGTTCTATTTGAGCATAAGTAGTTTGCTTTTTGTTAGCAAATTCTGATGTATTTTTATTGAGTTCATTTTTGGCATTTTCTAGCATAATTCTAGCATTTTCTAATTCTGACCTACTAGTATTAATCTGTTCAGTAGCATAGTTTATCTTTGCAGTTATTTCTGCAACCGTTTTATTCAGTTGCGTCATTTTAGCAGACTCTATTGCAATCTCAGTATTTAAAGTATTTACTTCATTTTCAAGGGCACTTATACTGTTTTGAATACTCTCAGCTTCTTCTGCTGATGCATTTTCTAGCATAGCCTGATACTCTGCAATTTGAGACTGCTTCGTAATAACGGCATTCTTCTTAGCTGCTATTGTAGCATTACTTAAGCCTATCATACTATTTAAATTTTCTATGTTTTGTTTTCCCTCTATAATAGAGGCCTCAACATTACCAATTGTAGCTTCTGCTTGCACTTTAGATTCATTGTATTCATTTTCTTTTGCAAAATACTCATTCCAAGCATTATCTAATGTAACTTGGGCGTTAGCAAATTCTGCATTAGCAGTGTTTTCACTTACAAGTAACGCCTCTTCTGATTCATTGATCTGAGTCTTAGCATCTTCTATCTGTTTTTGAGCATCATTAATTTTATCTTCTGCTTCTTTTTTAGAGCTATCTAATTCTTCTTGTCCTTCTTGAATTTTTGCCTTGGCTTCATTAACTATTTCATCATATCTTACATTTTTTCTTATTTTAGCTAATTCTTCTAATTTTTCACTTTGACTATCTCTTAGCTTTTCATATTCTTTTTCAAAGCACTTCAACTCTTTAGCATGATCCATCGTAACAAAAGCTTCAGTATAATAATCTAGGTCGATGGTATCCTCAGGTATATATACAAAAGCTGTAATTCTACCACTTCCAAGAGTCGTTGTTCCCCTATTAAAGGTCATATACATAGGAGATTCTACTGTGCCAACTATTGTATACTCTTTTATCGTTAAGGCATCATTGATAGTATCCTCAAGTCCTGTCTCAGATATTTTTAGCTTATCGCCAATTTTTAAATTTGAAGTCTTCAAAAAAGATTCCTCAGTCACACATTCATCCTTTTTCTCTGGGAGCCTTCCATTTACCAACTCTACCTTATTAATATATGAAGCTTCTTCATTTAAAAAAGGCAATGTCATAACCTTAATAACAAATTCTTTCTCATTTTCCTCAACAATGCCATCAAAAGAATAAGAGGGCATTACTTGATCTACTCCATCTACTTTCTGAATGGCTTTTACATCTTCCTCTGTTATTCCAAACGTAGAAAGAAGCTTAAAATCCATAAAATCAGATTCATCCAAATAATTATCTGCAGCAATTTTCATATCAGGACATATGGCTTTTATTCCAGCAAAAAAACCAGCTCCAAGAAGGATAATTAGCAAAATAGATATAAAACGCCTATATGTATTTTTTATTTCCATTAGCATATCTTTAAACATTGCTTTTTTCATATCATTACACCTCTACCATTCTATGTCCTCTATTGGTGTAGGATACTCATTTTTTACAATGCTTTCCGCTCTTCCATTTCTAAAACTGATAATTTTGTCTGCCATTGGAGTAATACTTTGGTTATGAGTGATAATAATCACTGTCATATTTTCTTTTCTACAAGTATCTTGTAGTAATTTTAATATCTGTTTACCCGTATTATAATCCAAAGCACCAGTTGGCTCATCGCAAAGTAAAAGTTTAGGATTTTTGGCAAGTGCTCTTGCAATAGCAACACGTTGCTGTTCACCACCAGAGAGTTGAGATGGAAAATTATGAATTCTTTTACTCAACCCAACCTTTTCTAATACAGTTCTAGGATCAAGAGGTTTCTTACAAATTTGAGTTGCAAGTTCTACATTTTCAATTGCAGTTAAATTTTGGACTAAATTATAAAATTGAAATACAAATCCTATATCATCTCTTCTATAACTGATCAGTTTTTTTCCTCTATATCTACTAATATCCTTATTATCTACAAATACTTTTCCACTTGTTACACTATCCATTCCACCAAGTATGTTAAGTGCTGTTGTTTTTCCAGCACCACTTGGTCCAACAATGACAGCAAGCTCTCCTTTTTCAATATCAAAACTTGTTTTATCCAAAGCTTGTATTTTAATTTCACCCATTATATATTCTTTTGTTACATTTTCAAATGTTATATATGACATATACTCACTCCTTAGTGCAAAATAGATATTTATTAAATAATATACAATATAATGCGACATAATTCAATATTTTTGTTCATTTAACACAAATTTTTCACAATTATATATCGCCTCCAAAAACTCATATAGATATCAATATCTTGGGAATGGTATTTGAGACATCTAGAAATTCTTGAATACAAAGTGATTGTTAGCATCATGTCAATTTTTTCTTTTGGTTCATTGATCATTTGGTATAATTTTTCTGGTGTTATCAATGATAAAATAGATACATTACTAACAATAGCAAATAGTAGATCATATAGCGAGTCTCCAATGACGGGCGTAGGATCAATTATTCCAACAAGTTTTCCATCTTGCTTAATAAAATTATGTGTTCCAAAATCTCCATGTAATAATTTTTTATCAAAGGAATATTTCTCTAGTTTGTAAATACATTTAAAAACAAGAGAATTATCTGGTATCATCTCTGATAAATTAGAACTACTATAAATCGTCTCTTCTTCTAAAAACTTCGTCCAAGTATCAACCTCTTCATTTAAATACCCAAAACCATTTTTTTCATATTTTTGATAACCAGAAGTTATTTCTATAATCTTTTGTAGTAAATCATCAACATTTTCAACAGATTTCATAGTTTCTCCCTCTATAAAATCATATACAACGAATTCATAATTCAAATCAACTAATATTATTTTTTGAAATACTTCTGAATGATTTAAGGTTAAAAATTCTACTTCTGATTTTAAAACATTCTTCTCATTTTGTTTAATAAGATACTTGCCATTTAATAAAATCACTCTACTTGAAGCACCATCATGAAAATATTTATGTGATTTATAAGAAATATTAAGTTGTTTTAGTATTTTATCTATGATTTTTCTATCTTTTTGATTTTCTATATCCACTATCATACACTCCATTATTTTTTATTATATGATTTTATCATCATAAATTCAATGAAAAGATATGATTTATAATGCAAATATTGTATAATATCATTATCAAGGA
The DNA here is from genome assembly GCA_030524345.1 of Clostridia bacterium. GTDB lineage: Bacteria > Bacillota > Clostridia > TANB77 > CAG-465 > CAG-465. The sequence continues at coordinate 64,461 of JAUNGP010000002.1, forward strand.
GGACGTTATGAAAATATATAATATCAAAGAAAAATTAGAATTTTTAGAAGAAGTAGCAACACTTACACAGGAAGAATGGGGAAACAAATCTTATACAAAAATGCAAAAAGAAGAAAAAATAAAAAAGAAAATGGAAAAAATAAAAAATAATCTCAATAATCCTAATTATTGTAAACTCATTTTAGTAGATAATAACACACTAGTAGGCTTTGTTTCTATATTTGAACACGACTCTAGTGAAAGAGAAGATTTAACACCTTGGTATGCAACATTATATATAAAAGAAAAATACAGAGGTATGGGACTTTCCAAAGTATTAAATGATGCTATCATAAATGAAGCACAAAAAAGACAATTTCAAAAAATATACTTAAAAACTTATTTAGTCAATTTTTATGAAAAATATGGATTTTTATACATGGAAACCTTAAATAATGGAGAACGTCTATATGTAAAAAACCTTAAATAAATGAAACTTTTTTTCATCTTTTTTAAACTATATTAAAAAGGAGGAATTTCTATGAAAAAGAAAACAATCATATTAGCTTTTGTTATACTAATTATCATTGGAATTATTGCGTATATTTTATCTAATAATAAAGAAATACTCAATCATCACATAGAAGAGAAAAAAACTACTAGTATCATAAAAAATAACATTGCACAGAATAAAGTATCTTTTGAGGATATCACAAATCTTCCAGAAGAATATACAACAGAACAAGCAGTAGAGGAGCATTTTGTCGTTATTACTCCGAAGGAAACTTATCATAAATCTTTATATGATGATTTTATGTTAGATTTGAATGCCAAAAAGGATTGTAGCCTAAAAATAATGATGTATACAATAGAAGGTGATCCTATACTTGTAAAAGTGATATATGTTGCAGATGAAGAAAAGTTCTATGCTTGTGAGGATAACACAAGAGATAAATTCTCAAATAATGAAGATAGAAAATATCATTTTTATGAATTTGATGATTTAAGACACGATGAACTTAGTCAAAATTTTTACTTTATCAATGAGAATGATGAAGAAGTCTATCTTTTTTATATTCCAAATGAATTGAATCCATAAGGAAAGTCCTTATGGATTATTTCATTTACTCTTCTACATGATTTTTTAGATGATATTCTTTTTTCAATACCTCTTGGTATTTTATTTCATTTCTTGCATAAATTTGCCTTAGTCTTTTTTTCTCTTCCTCATCTTCACACCAATATTTCAAATTTAATAGTGCTATAATTCCCAGTGCTTCTTCCTTTAAATTTTGTTTTGATATAGGCATATTAGAATCTATACGTTTCATATAACTTTTATCTTTTTCTCGTTTAAAAAACTCTCTTAGTTTCTTAGGAATCTTGTCTCTTTCTGACTCCTCTAACAATTCTAAAAAATTATCTACTTCTGCATAAGCCTGTCTTGTACTCAACGATACTTTCATTCTCTCTTGATCCCACCTTGTTGATTTAGTTCTATCTTTTCTTTTTCATATTCCACTTCAATCATATTTTCTCCCTGTTGTTGAATGATACTTTCTCTAGTTACCATTTCGGTTTCTTGAATTATTTCTGCAATAAGATCTCTTTTAGGAAGTGCCTTTAACAGTTCTTTTTTTCTTTCATCTTTTTGCTTATTCCATTCATCAGAGAATAACACCTCCCTTGATAAAACTGCTCTCCCTAAACTATTTTTATCTTTAAACATAGGATAAAATTTTGATAATTCACTATCATTTTTTGCTTGCTCTATCCCCATTGTCTTAACATCAAATCCTAATCTTTCAAACATATTACTAATGGGTCTTTTCATAATATTAGAAACAGCACATATCTGTTTAACATTTTCAAACTCTTCTTTATCTTTTAATATGACTTGTATTTTTTCTAGGGCATCTATTAATGCTACCTCTGATTGATTTAACCCTTTTTTACTCAATAATGCTCTAGCATCTTTTGGAACAACATGTATATGTATTACATTCTCATTATATCCATAAGAAATCAAATGATTCAAAGGTATAAATTCAGAATGTTCTTGTCTACTTAACATTCTAGTGACTAATTTTTTTAAATCCTCACTAGAATGAATCGCTTTTTCTATAAGAAACGCTTTCCATTCTTCCTCTTTCATTCTATTTATTTTTTCGATATATACCTTTACCTGATCACTATTTTGATTATTGAAAGACGTTTCCAATAATTTTATTGCTTCTTGTTTTGTAATCATATAATCCTCCAACCATGTCTTATTATTTTATAACACATTATCGTACTTTCTGCAACTCATGTACTATAACATATACAAATTTCAGGTACATATACAAAAAAATATTCATATGATACTACAAAGGAGAGACATCTTATGAATCCAAATATTGTTTTAGAAAAAGAAGCATATAAAGTATCTAAACAAAGTTCCATTCCGCCACTCATTTTCAAACTTCCAGTATCACAAGGAAGAAATATACTAGAAACTGTTCAAAGTACTCACATTGACATGTGTCCAGCCCACATTAAAATAAGTTCAATTAATACATATTGTCATGGATACATTAATGTATATATAGTACTTCCTACATATCATATGCCCATTAGAAGTATTATCTTTTATATACATGGTGCCGGTTGGGTATTTGGCAGTTTTCATACACACGAAAAATTAGTAAGAGAACTTGCTTACAGAACAAATTCTGTTGTCATATTTCCAGAGTATACTCGTTCACCAGAAGTTAAATTTCCTGTAGCAATAGAAGAATGCTATTCCATATTAAGACAAATACCAAATATCCTACAATGTAACCATATCATTGCAAATCTAAATACATTAACAGTAGCAGGAGATAGTGTAGGAGGAAATATGGCAATTGCAATGACGCTTCTCTCAAAATTTAATCATGGGCCTAAAATTCATAAACAATTACTATATTATCCTGTAACTGATGATGACTTCAACACCAACTCATATCTTGAATTTGCAACAGATTACTATTTATATCGTGATGGTATGAAGTGGTTTTGGAATCAATATAAACCAGATTTAGTAAAAGGAGAATCTATACTAGCAACACCATTAAAAGCCGATGTCACTCAACTAACAAATCTTCCTGATGCAATTATTTTAAATGGTGAAGCAGATGTATTAAGAGATGAAGGAAAATCGTATGCCAATAAATTAAGATTGGCAGGTAATAATGTTACTGCAGTACAATTCCAAGGAATGATTCACGATTTTGTTATGCTAAATAGTCTAGATCAAACGAATGCATGCAGAGCGGCAATGAATCTCTCAACTTCCTGGATTAATTGCAAAAATCAAAGTTAAAGAAAATATAACTCTAAAAAATATATTTTCGGAGCTATTCCGCTTTACAAATTATGTATACTGTGATATAATCCATGTGTATTATTTTTTGTACTTGAGACATAATTGTAGCCTGAAAACTTGCACAAAACAATGTGCAGCACATGAAAGAAAGGAGAATGATTAAGCTCAATAAAAATGTAAGAACTCGTCAAACTATAACAACAAGGAGAGCAAACATGAGAACGAGAATGTATTATTCCAAAAATTCAAAATTCAAAAAAATAACTGATGTATTAGCAGTCATTGCTTTGGTAGTACTTTTGTTTACTTACGATTTTGATTTTAAACTTTTGATTTTGGAAACGGGCATCATTCTTTTGCTGACATTTTTTATGATCGGAATTGGTCTCATTGCCACCAGATTCATGAAAGATGATTCAAAAACTAAATAATGTTATAATGCACCTAAAATCAACTTTTAGGTGCATTACCCTTGATACTATTCTTCATATTTTATATGTTTTTTTAGCTTATTTTGGACTTTTGTTTCGATCCTTGATACATAGGAACGAGATATTCCAAGCTCATCTGCTATCTGTTGCTGTGTCTTTTGACTATTTCCATCAATTCCATATCTAAGCTGCATAATATATTTTTCTCTTTTTGGCAGTTTATTATTGATATAATCTATCACCTGCTTACTAATAACTGTATTATATATGGTATCAATAGCATCTTTAGAATTAGAGTCTAGTGTCTCCATAAGTTCCATATCATTTCCATCTTTATCTGTCCCAATAATGGTATTCATAGATACCTCTGCTTTTTGCTTTTTTGTTGCTCGTATATACATCAGTATCTCATTATCTACACATTTACTTGCATAAGTGCTAATTTTATAACCTTTATCAGAACTAAAACTATTGATTGCCTTTATCAATCCTATTGTTCCTATTGATATTAAATCCTCCAACTCCTGTTCATCAGATGTATATTTTTTGGCAATATGTGCTACTAGCCTTAAATTATGTTCGATTAATTTATCTTTTGCCTCTTTATTTCCTTCAAAATATCTCCTTAAATAATATTCCTCTTCCGTCTTACTCAAAGGTTCTGGAAACAGATTATTATTTGAAATATATCCAAAGAGTAAATAAATATGTGATAATATATTTTGTATAAAATGAAGAAACATAAACCTACCTCCAAACTACATTTGTTATATGTTTATGTTTCTCTCCTCTATTATTGCATGTCAATCTTGTACAAAATAAATTATTCTTGAGCCAATTGATTCACACTCGCACTAGTTCCGTACCTAACGTATTTGTAGAAATATACTCTATTTCTAAATAGAGTATGTTTTTACAATCTCATAAATTCTATTTTTTACAAAAATATACGCCATCTTTCTATTTATTCTAATAAACTTACATTCTACTTTATATCCAAAAACACTAGCTGACTACCTCCTCTAAAAAAGGACACGCCAACCAATACAAGAATTTCTTTTACCTATTCATAATCAATGCCCTCGGGAACAATTTCAACTTCTGAAACATTGATTGCTTCCTCACTATTCAATTCAATAATGATATTTTTAGTAGTCATAACAGCGTTTCCCATTTCTGGTGCTACTCTTTTAATGAATACATTTATTTTATTAGCTTGCATATCTTTATTAACCCCTATAACTTCATCTAATATACCACCAGAATTTTCTTGAACCCTTAAAATGATTAACGATTTCGTAGAGAAATACTCATCATCATATTTTCTTAATGTATCCAAAAGTCCCTCTTCAGTTATACTACTACAATATTTTTGCAAATCATCTGAACTGATAATCATAGTATTGCTATCATTTACCAATTCATATGTATCAACACTATATGATTCATATTGTATCTCTTTAAATCTATTATTACCACTACTAGAATTGATATCATTATTGATACTATTATTCTTGCTTTCAAAAGGTTTCAATACAAATATTAGTATCACTGCTATTATAACAATGATGAGCAATGCTATCACTATTTTCAATTTATCTTTCATATATAATCCTCCTAATTATATATATATCATAAATGAAAAGAAAAGTCTAGACAAAAGAAAAATGCTGCATAAAAATACAGCATTTTCTACCATTATTCAGACCACATATCCTTCATTAATGTTTCAATTTCTTGTTTTCTTCTTTCAGTTTCTTCATGATCTATGGTAATTCTATCCTCCTCAATGACTAATACATCACCTTCACAAACATCAGCAGGAAGCTTATCTTTTTCTATATTTATCATAGTCTTGTCTTCACATTCGCAAACTGCAAATATATCTTCAAATCTATCTACAACTACTGTCATGACATTTCCTCCTTATTTATTTTGTACTAACATAGTCATATGAACCTTTCTCTACATTAAATGTGATATTTTTTCCATCACTAACTGCAATGATTGTTTCCAACTCATCGGTTCTATACACATCAATATTTGCATTTTTTAGTCTTTCCATGACACTTTTTACAGGATGATTATAGCTATTTCCTTTTCCCACACTGATGACTGCATATTTAGGATTTACAGCTTTTAAAAATTCATCACTCGTAGAGGTATAAGAACCATGATGCCCAATTTTTAATAAATCAGCACTGATATCAGAAAATTTAGCTAAAATTTCTTCTTCAGATAAAGTTTCGGCATCCCCTGTAAATAGGAATTTATTTCCTCCATATGTTAGCCTAATTACGATCGAGTAATTGTTAGTACTTTCATATTTTTCAGAATTTGGAGCAAATACTTCAAAAGTTGCATCTCCAAGCTGATATGTTGAACCGACATTTGGAACTGTAAATTTAAGTCCTTTTGCATTTGCTGCACTTACTACGTCTTTAAATGTTTTTGTGTTAGCTGTAGCTTTTGGAAACAAAAAAGTCTCAATATCAAAATTACTAATTACATTATCAAGTCCACCGATATGGTCTTCATGCGGATGAGTACCAATCACATAATCAAACTTTTCAATACCTTGTGAATTTAAATAATCCACCACTGTTTCTGCGGCATCATTTGTTCCGGCATCAATTAGCATATTATGATCACCTTGAATAATCAATATACTATCTGCCTGCCCCACGTCAATAAAATGTATTTCCAACTCTCCTTCGAGATCTTCAACACTTACTAATGAATCAGTATTTACAGTTTGAATCGTATTATCTGTTGCAAATTCAATTGTTCCATCCTCATTAATAATTACTTTACCAAAAATGGCAGCAATCACAATGACAATTGCCAAAAGTATCTTTACAATATTTGGCATATTATTTTTTTCTTTTTTACTCATTTTCTCAACCTCTCTTATCCTTTAATGAATTTATTATAGCACAAATTGTAGATTTTTGAAATAAGAAACCTCTCCTTTTAAGAATTCATTTCTAGTTTTATTCACAAAAAATCTTTTGTGCAAACAAATAAAATAATATTAATTATAACACTTTTTTCTTAAAAAGTACACTACAGATTATCAAAAACAGAACCAATTTTTTCATGAATCACAATATTTGCTATATGGTCAAACGGTGTTTCATCTTGATTGATTAGTACTAAATTATCTCCTCTAAAATATTGTATTAATGTATTTGCAGGACTTACAGTAAGTGAGGTACCACCCACAATTAGTGTATCTGCATTAATTATTTTCTTAATTGAATTTAGTAAAATATGATCATCTAAATTTTCTCCATACAAAACTACATCTGGCTTGATAATACCACCACATTTACACTTGGGTACTCCTCGACTTTCAAAGACATGTTTAGCATCATAGAAATGATTGCACTCCATACAATAGTTTCTCATAATACTCCCATGTAATTCATAAACATTTTTAGAACCTGCCTTCTGATGTAATCCATCTATATTCTGAGTGATAATTGCTTTTAGCTTTCCAGATTGCTCTAACTTGGTAAGTTTGTAGTGTGTAATACTAGGTTGATATTCCAAAGAATTCATTTTATCTTTATAAAATTGATAAAACTCCTCTGTATTGTTTAAGAAAAAATCAATTCCAAGTATTTCTTCTGGTGGATATTTATATTTTAAATGATACAGTCCATCTTTTCCCCTAAAATCCGGTATACCACTTTCTGTAGATACTCCAGCACCTCCAAAGAAAACAATATTTGTACTTTTTTCTATTATTTTTCTTAACTTTTCTATCGAATTTTCCACATAAATCACCTTCATTAGTATATCATATATCTTCCTATTTATCTAAATAGGAATTAAAATTTTTGTGTCTTTTTTTGATTTTTTCTTAATATTATGTTATAATAGTAAAGATGGTGCATTATTCTAGTTGCATAATATATTAGGAGGGTGGGGCTAAAAATCCACTAAAAGGCATACAATGAAGTTTCTTGTTTATGCGCGATACGCCCAGTATTGTGTGTATTCAGGGAGTAAAGAATTTAGGGTACAATGTAATGGCATATATTGGATATTCCCTATTTTCGCTGAGCTCTACGATACTTATTTTCTCGAGTATACTGTAGATATAACCTATGTTGAGTGCCAAGACACAATATGCATAGTGTAGCCTGTCTTGAGTGATAATTCGGGATTTTTGTAACGATAAATAATCTGAAAAGGCCTTTTAAGATTATTTATTAAAATGAAATTATTATTGCAAAAGAGACTAATAATATAGATTTGCATTTAAGGAAAACTTCTAGAATGTTAGATGATAAAATTCTAAGTTATTTAAGGATTAAGGTACGGATTTAAGTGGTGATCTAGTTTTCTTATAGGTGACTTGAGAATATTTCTTTTAAACGGAAACGACTAAATAGTAATATTTAGCAGGAAATAGAGAAATTCTACTAGACCTGAAACCGTAAAATTTACTTACTTAACTACCATCTACTTTTACTATATTATAAAAGTGAGGATGAAATATAAAATGAAATATAAGTCGAAAGACTACAATGAGAAAAAAGATTCTAATATTAAATGGATTATAACAGTATCTTTAGTCGCGCTGTTATTGTCCTTATTTTTGTCTTTTACGGCAACCAAAGCAATATCCAATCTAAATATAATACTAGCTATCGTACTTTTACTTGTTGTAATATTGATTGGTATCATATTTGATATAGTGGCCGTTGGCGTAACAATAGCAAATGAAAATAACTTTCATGCCATGGCAAGTAAAAAGGTAAAAGGAGCTAAGACTTCTATTAAACTGATTAAAAACTCTCATAAAGTATCCAATTTCTGTGCAGATGTTATTGGTGATATATGTGGTGTATTAAGCGGTACTGTAAGTGCCATCATTGCACTAAAAATCAGTAGTTACTATAACTTAACATTTGATGTTCAAGCACTTATCACTTCATTTGTATCTGCCCTTACAATAGGTGGAAAAGCAATTGGTAAAACAATAGCTAAAACGAATAGTACTAAAATTGTCGCTTTGGTAAGTAAATTCTTAAATTTCTTTTCCAAAGACAAAAAAGCATTGAAAAATCATAATTAATCATGTATAATAGTAATGCTTAAACACTAAGTATTACTAAATTAATGTAATACCAAAACCCTTTTTTTAACTAAAGGAGGTATATGCTATGGGAATGACATGTTCTGAATGCTCAAGCTGTTGGTATGATAAACAGGACGGTGTCTACAGATGTTCTGAATATGGCAACAGAACCGTTTCAGGAAGTAGTGGACCCGGGAACTGTGGAAAACAGGATTATGCAAGACGTGGCGATGCCAAAGATGATGATCGCAGAAGTCGATGATCAAAAAAATAACGGAGTAGGATTACTCCGTTATTTTTATTTATTTGCCATAATATGCTTCTAGCAATATTTCCTTTAATTCACTAACAAGTGGAAGTCTTGGATTTGCAGTCGTACATTGATCTTCAAATGCTCTATCAGCTAACAAATCTACTTTATTAAGATAATCTTCCTCTTCTATTCCTTCTTCTTTGAATGATTTTGTCATATTTAATTTTGTCATTAAGTCTTGTATCGCCTGAATTAAAGAATTCACCCCTTCTTCAGTTGTACTTGCAGAAAGTCCTAGTCTTCTTGCAATGTCTGCATATCTTTCATCTGCTATAAAATACTCATATTTTGGAAATGATACAAACTTTGTAGGTTTAGTAGCATTATATCTTATTACATATGGAAGTAAAATCGCGTTTGCTCTACCATGTGCCACATGATATTCAGCACCAATCTTATGTGCTATGCTATGATTAATTCCAAGAAAGGCATTTGAAAAAGCCATTCCAGCAATGGAACTTGCATTATGCATCTTCTCTCTTGCAACAGTATCATTTGCATCTTTATATGATCTTTCCAAATATTCAAATACAAGTTCAATCGCTTTTATTGCAAGACCATCCGTAAAATCAGACGCCATATTAGAAACATAAGCCTCAATTGCATGTGTCAAAACGTCCATTCCTGTATCCGCTACTACTTTTGCTGGTAGAGAATAAACAAGCTCTGGATCAATGATTGCAATAGTTGGAACTAAAGCATAATCAGTGATTGGATACTTAATGTGATTTACCTTATCTGAAATAACAGCAAATGATGTAGTTTCAGAACCTGTACCACTAGTTGTAGGTATTGCTACCATTTTAGCTTTCTTTCCTAAATCATCTATTTTATATACTTTTTTACGGATATCTAAAAATTTGCTCTTCATTGCATCTAAATTAACATCTGGTTGCTCATATAAAAGCCACATTCCCTTAGCAGCATCCATTGGACTTCCCCCACCAAGAGCTATAATACAATCAGGTTTGAAATGATTCATCATTTCTACACCTTTTTTTATTGTATCAAATGAAGGATCTGGTTCTACTTCAGAAAATATTTCACAATGCGCAGGCTCTTTTCTTTTTCTTAAATAATATAATATTTTATTCACATATCCAAGTTTCATCATAGCTTCATCTGTTACAATAAATACTTTGGAGATGTCTTTCATCACTTCTAAATATTTAATTGCACCCTTTTCAAAAAATATCTTATTTGGCACTTTAAACCATTGCATGTTAACCCTCCTTTTAGCTACTCTTTTTATATTTAATAAATTTACTGCAGAAACATTAGCAGTAGTTGAATTTCCACCGAAAGTACCACACCCAAGGGTCAAAGATGGCAAATTAGTGTTATATATATCTCCAATTGCACCATGAGTAGAAGGTGAATTAACAATCAATCTTCCAGCTTTCATTTTATGTTCATATTTTAATATAATATCCTTATCCTCACTATGAATAACAGCAGAATGGCCTAGTCCACCATAAGTCAAAAGCTTACTTGCAATATTCATTGCTTCATCTTCGTCTTTTACAATATAGTATGCAAGTATTGGACTTAATTTTTCTTTAGATAAAGGATACTTATCACCTACTCCATCTAATTTAGCAAGCAAAATCTTTGTATCTTCTTTTACTTCAATTCCTGCCCATTTAGCAATCGTATATGCGCTCTGTCCTACAATTTTAGAATTTATTTTAGAACCATTTTCATCTTTTACAATGATATAATTTTCTAATTTTTGTGCTTCCTGACTATTTAAAAAATAACAGCCTGCCTCTTTCATTAATTTTTCAAATTCCTTTGCAATTTCTTTATCCACAATTACAGATTGTTCAGATGCACAAATCATACCATTATCAAAAGTTTTAGACATAATTAAATCTGTAACCGCTCTTTTTAATTTTGCACTTTTATTAATGTAACAAGGAACATTACCAGGTCCAACTCCAAGAGCTGGTTTACCACAAGAATATGCAGCCTTTACCATTCCCGATCCGCCAGTTGCAAGAATTAATTTTACATCTTTATGATTCATTAATTCATTTGTAGCATTAAGAGAAGGATTTTCAATCCACTGAATACAATTTTTTGGTGCCCCTTCCTTTATTGCTGCTTCTCTAATAATCTTTGCTGCTTCTACACTGCATTTTTGAGCAGATGGATGAAAACCAAATATAATCGGATTTTTTGTTTTCACAGAGATAAGAGATTTAAAAATTGTAGTTGAAGTAGGATTGGTAACAGGTGTTACACCTGCAATAATACCAACAGGCTCCGCAACCATCTCATAATCTTCTAACTCATTATTGTCTATCACACCAACAGTTTTATTGTATTTGATACTATGATAAACATATTCGGAAGCAAACATATTTTTGGTGATTTTATCCTCATATACTCCTCTTCCAGTCTCTTCAACTGCCATTTTAGCAAGCTTCATATGATTTCCTACCGCTGCAATTGACATAGCCTTTACAATTCTATCGATTTGTTCTTGATTTAATCCTTCGTATTCAATTTCTGCTTCTTTTGCATGATCAATTAATAATTTAATTTCTTTTTGTTCACTTGTCTGACCCATAAACTACCTCCTAATTACATTTATATGCAAACTTATGATTGATAAAAATATTGTATCATTAAAAGAATGATCTTTCAACAAATACACCAAAAATAATGTACTAAAATATCAATATATTTTAGTACATTATAACTATCTTTTCTTCTTAGACATTTTTCTAGGCTTCTTATTATTTGAAATAAAAACAATTCCTCCAACTGCACCTATCATCATCACTAAAAACAATATTACATATTTCCATATATTAATATCACTTGTATTTGGCAATAAAGTCTTTTTATATATAATATTGATCTCGTTTGGATCTTCTTGATAATCTATTCTTACGATTTTATCTTCTACATAATATCCTTCTTTTTCTGGCAAAACAATTTCACATATTTCACCTACATAGCCGTCTTTTTCTATTCTATCTAATACATTTCCGTCTTCATCTACTAGATTGATGATAACTTTACCTGGTATTTTTTCCATGATATATTTTACAGTTATCGTATCTAATTCAAACACACCTTCTGTATTTTGTGGTTTTTCTTTTACTCTATAATTTCTAATTTCTTTTTCTTCTACTTTATATTCTTCATCTACTTTACCCTCTATTATCTCTTTGAGAAGCTCATTTCCTTCTTCATCTTCATAAATAATCTCTACTTTCCCTATTTTCTTTTCATAGTAATATTCTACTTCTATTACTTCTTCTTTTAAATTACCTACTATGTTTTCAGTTGAGCCTAAATAGTTATATTTTTCAAAATTCTCTTTTTCAGTCCTATATTCTTCTCCCTCTAATCCATCAATTCTTTTTTCTTTTAATATTTCTTGAGTATCCTGATCTATATATCTAATAACTACTCCACCAGATATCTTTTTATACCAATATTTTACTACAATTCCTTCTCTTGTATAAACGCCATTTTCATTTTCTGTACTTTCTACAAGTTGATATCCATCTACTACTTTTCCTTCTGTTTGATAGTTTTCTCCTTCCAAGCCTTCTTTTTCTTCTAAATAAAGTTCTTCTCCGCTAATTTGATCTATTCCTAGTATTTGTACTTTAGATATCTTTTGATAGTAAAATTTTACCTCTTGCAAAGCTACTGTTAAAATAATTTCTTTATTCTCTGGACTTTGAACTAGCTCATATCCATCGATTTTTTTCTCCTCTAATGTAATAACATTATTTTCATTTCCAGTATACTGCTTTTCATCTAAAACTTCTCCAGTGATTTTATCTACATACTTAACAATAAGACCTTCTGATACTTTTTTATACTCATATACTACTTCAATGTTTTCTCTTCCCATCGTTCCAGTACTATTTTCTGGAACTTTTGTAACAACATAGCCACCTATATCTTCAGACTTTGTAGTATATGTTACTCCCTCTTTATATTCTTTTTCTGTTTGATTTGCAATTGCATTTCCGGTATTGGCATCTATATGTTTTATAATTACTTTTGATAATTTTCTATACTCATATGTGACTGTTATCTTTCCCACTGTCATCTTTCCAGTTGCATTTTCCGGTGTCAATACTAATTCATATCCATCTATTTTCTTTGGAATCGTTGTATACTCAGTTCCTTCCAATCCATCTTCATGTTCTCCTGTATCAATTTCTTCTTTTGTCACTTGATCAATATACACAGTATCTACGCCTGATGATATTTTGCGATATTCATAGATAACTTCAATATTTTCTCTTCCTACTGTTCCATCTGTATTTTCTGTATTAGATATCAATTTATATCCATTAAAATTTTTTTCTTCTGTCTTGTATGGATCCCCCTCTTTATATTCAGTTACAATATTATCTATAATTGATGTACCTGTATTTTTATCTATATACTTAACCGTTACTGTTGATATCTTTCTATACTCATATGTGACTGTTATTTTTTCTACTGTCATTTTTCCAATGGCGTTTTCCGGTGTCAATACCAGTTCGTATCCCTCTATTTTCTTTGGAAGCGTTGTATAATCAGTTCCCTCCATTCCATCTTGGTGATCTCTTGTAACTATTTCACTTTTTGTTACTTGATCAATGTATACAATATCTACACCAGAAGATATTTTTCTATACCTATATACTACTTCAATATTTTCTCTTCCTACTGTTCCACTTGTATTTTCTGTGTTAGATATAAGTGTATATTCATTAAACGTTTTTTGTTCTGTCTGATATGGATCTCCCTCTTTATACTCAGTTACAATATCGTTTACAATAGATGTATCTGTATTCATATCTATGTATTTAACTGTTACTGTTGATGTCTTTCTATACTCATATGTAACTATTATTTTATCCATTGTAAAAATTCCACTAGCATTCTCTGGAGTTTTTACAAGCTCATAACCTGGAATGATTTCTGCCAATGTTGAATACTCAGTTCCTACATCACCTGTTATTTTGTTACTTGAAATAATTTCATCTCCTGTAACTTGGTCTATATATTTGATTTCTACACCATCTGATGATATTGCTACTGGAACTACAACTTCTTTTTCGTTTCCTGCTACATCCACAACTTTAAAAGTATATTCTCCTGGTGATGTAACACTATATATCGCGTTATCGCCTGTTACTTCTCTACCATCTGGCAATATTATTTTTTCAACACCAGAAGCATCATCTGTTGCAGTAAAGTTTATGATTGCTGATCTTTCATCAATTGTTGGTTGTGTTATTTCTCCATTTCCATTTGGCTGCGTTCTATCTATTTTATAAATACCTACTGTACGCTCTAGTAAATTTCCTGCATTATCATAAGCCTGTATATGTAAGTAATCTAAACCTTCTACATCTATATTTAGAAGATATGATGTATCTGTTATATATTCACTCCAAACTGTATTTTCAGAAGTTTCCTGCTCACTATCGATTGCATATCTCCATTTTGAAAATCCTGAATCAGCATCACTAAATAGCAATGATACTTCTTGCATTTTTTTCCATTCACAATGAGTTGGATCAATAATTACTGCAGGTGCATCTGTATCATCAATTACAGTAAATGATTTGGTAAATACCTCAGATTTAATTCCTTGACTATTGGTTACTACCAAGCTATATGAATAAGTACCTGTTCCTAAATCATCTGTGTTAAAATTAATAACAGAAGGTGTTTTTCCTGTGTAAGTGCCAACAATTACAGAACCTTTCTTTAAAGTCCATGTCCAATCAGTAATTTCATATCCAGATGGATCATATGAAGTATCATTGATAACTAAATCTTGATATTTGGTTATCGTATTAGCACTATAATTAAAGCTTGCAACAGGACTTCCTATTCCTACATATTTTGTAGTATAACTTGTTACTCCCTGAAAGTCTGTAACTTCTAATTTTATAACATAAATCTCTCCTTTATCAAAAGTCGTAAGTTTTCCTGGAGTCCAATCTACATCGTTTGCCTTTTTGTAATACCAATTCTCACTGGAAATTCCATTTCCATAACCTATATCTTTATTTAAATCTAGGTCAAAAGAATTGGAAGAAAGACTGATTGCACCATTATTAATATTAATAGAAAAGTCAGCAACTGGTCTTCTATGAGCATATACTGTTTTTACTAACTCATCATCAAAGAAAATATTATATTCACCCGGCTTATCAAAAGTACATAATAAATCTGGTGTATAAACCTCTGTACTAGTTGATTGTCCTAAATTATTATCATAATATGTATAATTGTGATGTATCATCCATCTACCGTTTGGAAAATCTACTGAAATAGCATTATTTTTTAATGACTCTGGTGTAACCAATATACTAGAGTCTTCACCAACTATTACATATTGTGATGAGCTCTCATTTTCAATTAATTTCTTTATATATTCTACTGTTGTATCTACGGCAGTTTCATAATCATTATTTGCTGTAAAAACTCCTTTATTGTCATTTTTAGCTATAAAATCTTCAATAGCCACTTTATTTGTATCTGTTCCCCATTGAATGAAATGAATGTCATCATTTAGCGTTCTAGATAAAATCTCACCAATTGTATCTGTTCCTGTTAAAGATTCATCAATTGTATCATCTACATTTACAACAATATGTTTTGCATCTTCTCTCCATGTTGGTTCTAACAATACATCTTTAAATGCTTTAGCATCAGTAGTTTCGACACTTACATCATTAAACTGAACATATGGTTGAGACCATGAAAAAAATCCATAAGAGCCACTTGGAATAGCATCATCTGCAGTATCCGTATAATCTATTAATAATTTATCATTTTGATATATTTTTATATTATTATTCTTGCAAATAATTCTATATGATGACCAAGTATTTCTTGTCCATGTTTGAGTTGATGATGCAAGTTTTACAAAATGTGAATCAAATTTGTGTGCACTAGTAATATCTACTCCAGTTACAGGGCTTTTAGTTCCTGGATGTCCTCCAGCATCAAAGTAATAGTTTGTTAACTTATATAGTCCTGTTGGATATCCTTCTCCACCATCTTGTATAAATACATATGCAGTACATTTTTTAGTTGTATTGCTTGTCCCTTCACTTGTTATATTAAATCGAAACATACAACCTAAAACATCATTATCAGAATCTGTTGAACGTGCATTAAATGAAAATGTCATATTTGTAGTATTAAAACCGTTTGGATCATAAAAACCTGTTAAACAAGCTGTATTTTCAGCATTCTGTATAGTATTTTTACCATTAACAGTAGTAATTGACCATTGACCTGTTTGTCCAATTCTTCCCCAATTATCAAAGATAACAGATGCGTCCGTTGCATTCGTTGAGATGATATCTCTTTTGACAGTTTGGATCTGCACATTGGATGTATCTAATCCATAGTCTTGAAGTCTTGCAATGATATCGCTATCAAAATTTGTCATATCTAGTTCACTATCTTTTTGTGTAACCATAATATCTATTTTAGGATTATTAACAACATCAACTGTAACATTGGTTGCCAATTCTTGTTCATCATCAGCAAAATAACTTGCATTTGTATTGGAAGTCCTCACCACATTAGATTTTAAAAAAATCGTACCAAATATTCCTAATACCATTAGGAATAGAATTCTCCTCTTTTTGGCATATGCCTCTCTTCTTTTTTTCATATCCCCTCTTCTTTTTTTCATATATCTTCCCCCAAGTTAACGATCGTATAAACTATATTTTCTATTTCAATTATAAATTCTTATAAATAAGGTATCACATTTTAAAATTTATTTCAATGGATATTGAAATAAAATTCTTTATGTGTTATCTTTTTACTATTTAATCGTTATATGTTATAATGAAAGCGGTGAAAAAAATGACAAAACAAAAAAAACAAATGAAAGCTATAAAACTCATATTACTTGCAGCTTTTATATTACTACTGATATTTCTAACTATCAAATTATTTCCTTTGTTTAAAGATCTAGGCAGTGAAGCTGGTAGAATAGAATTTAAAAACAAAATAGATGAAATGGGAATATTAGGTCCTTTTATGATTATTGGACTTATATTCATACAACTCCTTGTTGCCTTCTTACCCGGGGAACCTCTTGAGATACTCGCTGGTATGTGCTATGGAACATTCGGTGGTATGTTACTCATTTTTGTGGGTGTTTTTCTGAGTAGTTTGATTGTGTTTTTTTCAGTGAAAAAATTTGGAAAAGATTTTATTGTTACTTTCTTTGGTGAAGAAGGATTCAAAAAGATCGAAAACAATAAGTTATTTAAAAATCCTAAAAAAGTGGAATTGATTTTATTTATACTATTTTTTATACCAGGTACACCAAAGGACCTATTTACATATATAGGTGGAATGATCCCCATAAAACCTTTAAAATTTTTATTAATATCCACATTTGCTAGATTTCCATCAATTATCACTTCAACATTTGTAGGAGCAAATATTACTAATGGAAATTTACATTTAACGATCTTTTCTTTTGTAATAACAATTATAATATCATTCATCGGACTTATGATATTTAATAAAATACAAAAAGATAATTAAAAAGGAGACTATTATTATGATAATGGAACCTAAAATGTCCTTAAACTTACAGGACTTTTCTAATATAGAAAATTATTTTGAGACATCAGATACACTCAAAAATTCAAATATCATATCTGAAAATATCAACCATCTAAATATTAGTGAAATAGAATTTCATTCTTGTATGTTAAAAAATGTAGATTTTATCAATTGTAATCTTGATAAATCCTATTTTTTCAATACCATACTAGAAAACTGTGACCTTTCCAATATTAATTTAAATAAATCTACTTTTAAAAGGGTATTGTTTAAAAATTGTAAGCTAATTGGTACAAATCTTAATTCATCCTATTTAGAAAATGTAAAATTTATAGATTGTAATTTAAAAAATATATTTTTAGACGATAGCTCGCTAAATAAAGTTGCATTTTATCATTCAACCTTAAGAGACGCAATTTTTTCTAGTGCAACTTTAAAAGAAACTAGTTTTGAAGTCTCTGATTTAACGCTATGCGATTTTAGTAAAACTAGTCTCAAAAATATAGATCTTTCAAATTCTAATATAGAAGGAATCACTGTCTATCCAAATGACATCTGTGGAGTCACTTTAAATGAAATTCAAGCACTTGAATTCTTAAAGATTCTTGGAATCCGAATAAAATGACTTATGTTGATTTTTATGTAAATTTATGGTATAATTATTATTTGAAAGAGTGGTGAGCCTTTTGAAGAAAATTGACATTGATTTATTAGACTTCCGATTAAAAAATAATGATCCATATGTCAAATCTAAAGTTAAAAAATGTAAAATTTTAGCTATTATTTTGGCTTTGTTTTTACTCATATTAATCATTAACCCTCTTCATAAATTAAAAGAGGAATTTCATTATAAAATGGCTCATCCAAAAGTAGTAAAATTATACCCTGTAAAAAATGCTCAGGCAGATGCAAACGGAAAATACAATACAAAATATATTTATCCAACAGACGGAATAGTAACTTCTGAATACGGTTATAGAACAGATCCAATCACAGGAGGAGATTCATTTCATACTGGTATCGATATTTCATGCTATAATCACCATGATAATATACTTGCAGTTGCAAATGGAACTGTCACATTTGCCGGATCCCAAGAGGGATATGGATATTGTGTCGAAATCAGACATGATTTTGAAAATGAAACAATATATAGTTTTTATGCACACTTATCTAGTGTCCATGTATCAGAAGGACAGCAAGTACTACAGGGAGAAGTAATAGGAAATGAGGGTGGCGATCCCAATAGTGATCCAAATCCAGGATACAGCACAGGACACCATTTACATTTTGAGCTTAGAAACGCTTCCGGATATGGAAACGATATTGAACCTAATTTAGGACTTTAGCAAAATATGGAAGGGCACTTCACTTATGAAATGCCCTTTTTATTTAATATGCAGTTTTAAATATTTCTATAATATCTTCAACACTCGGGTCGCGTGGATTTCCTGGTTTACAAGGATCTATCATTGCTTTTTTAGCAAGCATTGGAATATCTTCCTTCTTAACTCCTACCTCAGATAATTTTTGTGTAATTCCAACAGAAGCAGATAGTTTTTTTATCATTTCTATAAACTTAGCTATTATTTCATTCTTACTCATTCCTTCTGTTGATACATTTAATGCCTGTAATATTTCTGCAAATCTATCACTACATACAGCTCCATTATACCTCATTACATAAGGAAGTAAAATAGCATTAGCAAGCCCATGAGGAGTATCATATACAGCACCAAGTTGATGTGCCATGGAATGAACAATTCCAAGGCCAACATTTGAAAATCCCATACCGGCTATATATTGAGCAAGCCCCATTTGCTCTACAGCTACAGGATCCTTTTTATTGACTGCATCTGGTAGATATTTAAATATCAACTGAATTGCTTTTAAATGGAACATATCAGACATTTCCCATGCACCTTTTGTGATATATCCCTCTACTGCATGTGTTAAGGCATCCATTCCTGTTGCAGCAGCCAAAGATTTCGGCATTGACTCCATAAGTTCAGAATCCACTATAGCAATTACCGGTATATCATGTGGATCAATGCAAACCATTTTCACTTCCTCTTCCTCATTTGTAATAACATAGTTTATTGTTACCTCTGCAGCAGTACCTGCTGTTGTAGGTAGTGCAATTAAAGGCAATCCTTTATTTTTCGTATTTGCTACGCCATTAAGTGAAACAATATCACTAAAATCTGGATTTGTCATAACAATACTAATTGCTTTTGCAGTATCTATTGCTGAGCCTCCACCAACAGCCACTATTACATCAGTTTCATATTCTTTACACTTTATAATGCCATCTTGTACATTTTTTATAGTAGGATTTGGCTTTACTTCATCATATACCGTAAACTCTATATTTGCTTTTTCTAATACATCTGTTACTTTGGATGTAACATCAGCACCTACCAATGCTTTATCTGTTACAACAAATATCTTTTTGTAACCTCTTGCTTTTAACTCTTCTGAAAGAATCTCTCTTGCTCCTCTTCCAAAATATGAAGTTTCATTTAGCATGAATCTATTTGTACTCATATATCATTCCCCCCAAATATTAAGAAATATTGTATCAAAAGATAAAGCATTAATCAATAATTAACACAAAAACTACACAAAACAATCTTCATACATATTTTATTCACAACCTGTAATATGTAAACTTAAATATTATTTTTCACGATATAATTTATAATATAGTAACTATTAATTTCCAAAAAATAATTTAAAGGAAAGACCTTGTCCCAAAAAGGTGTTAAAGATGTAATCTTAAGGGAACGAAACCCTCTCTAGTGAACAAGAATATAACCAGTACTGTAACACCGCTTTGGATGAGCCCATTTGGTTCCTTGCAACAAAACTACCACTGGATATTTCATTTAGAAAAAATTATGATATAAAGACTGTGGGAAGTGTTATATAAAATATAGGTGGCCTGAATCATAATTTGGTCTACCTTTTTAGCACGAAAAAATCATACCAATTACAATTTAACTATCTTAAAACAAAAGAGTCAACAACTAAACAGTCATCGACTCCCCTTTTCTTATTTGTTTATTATTTCTTTTAATTTTGGCTCTAAAAATCTACAAATCGGTATGCTAATAATTATAACAAATGCATCTGCTACAAATGCATATACATTTTTTGTACATCTAAGTATAAAGGGCTGTGAATACAAGAAACTTTCTACACTTGATTTCACAATTAGCATCGCAATTGCTGTAGCAATCATAATTACTATTGAAGAGATAATTGTTTCCAGCAAGGGCTTTTTTAGCCTCTTAACCGCTTTAAAAGTAATCCCCATGATAATTCCAAGTAAAAGATTGGCAACTGCCCATCCTGGCATTCCTCTCAATCCATTAATTAGCAAACAATACAGTACGACACCAATTGTTCCTACAATGGTTCCACTAATTGTACCTTTGACATAACAATAAACCGTCATTGCTATATATCCTAAGCAAAGATAATAGTTTTCAAATACAGGAACTTGCAAACATAATGATAATACAACAAACAGTGCAATCCCCATCGCATTATTAGCAATACTTTTTGTTACAGATTTCATAAAACTTTCCTCCTAATTAGTTAGAATTAATAGACTACTCCAAACATTATATCACGTAATCAATTTTATGTCAATTAACATTGATATCCCTCAATGAGCAAAAATACCTTCCCCTATTTAAAATAATGATTTAAGCTATATCATTTTTATCATAATTTGTTCAGGCAAATAAGAACTACTGATAGTAAGTCACAATTACTCACAATCAGTAGTATCATTAACATATGAATTTTTTATATTGATAAAATATTATTAATATAGTATAATATTTATCAATTGGATTTGTATCACTACTCGTCTTGGGCGTTCTGTCTAGGGTTTGACTTACATTAGACATAGTGAAAAAAATCCAATTTTTTATGATTCATTCATATTTATTTTAACAAATCCTTTATCACCTCTGAGGCCATAATCAGTCCTGCAACAGAGGGAACAAATGATACGCTCCCTAATGTACTTGTTTCTACTTTCTTTTGAACTGGTATTTCTGTAGAAAAAACAACTTTTTGTTTTTTAATACCAGCATCTTTTAATTTTCTTCTCATGCATTTAGCAAGAGGGCAAGTACTTGTTTTATATATATCTGCAACTTTAATATCTAATGGATTTAGTTTATTTCCCATTCCCATACAGGAAATACATTTGATATTCTTTTTACTGCATTCTGTTATAATAGCTACTTTCGCCTCAATATTATCCACAGCATCAACAACATAATCAATATCTCCCTTGATAATTTGATTAATATTTTCAGATGTAATATTTGCTTTTATTGCTTTGATATTTGCCTCTTTATGAATATCAATTAATCTTTCCTGGGCCACTTTCACCTTATCTTTTCCAACAGTACTCTCCAGTGCAATTAATTGTCTATTTATATTAGTTACATCTACTATATCTTTATCTATAATAGTAATGTTTCCAACTCCACTTCTTGCTATAGCTTCTAAAGCATAGGATCCTACTCCACCTATTCCACAAACCAATACATGACTATTTTTTAATTTATTGATATTTTCCCTACCTATTACGATTTCTGTCCTTTGGTATATTGAATCTTCCATAAGTTTATTTTTTTCTCCTTATAACGGTATCACTGGCAAGTTCAAAAGGTATTTCTATTTTTACCAGTTGTCCTTTAATACCAGGATTAATTGTATCAATAGGTTGTCCATTTTTAATATCATATAATTTTTCTATATGAAACACACATTCTTCAAAACTATCATGGCGTAGTACTTCTAGTTGATCCCCTAAACTTAATTTGTTTTTTATTTCAACTATATATAATCCTTCTCTTTCTTTTTCTATTACCCTAGCACCATACTCGTATTCCATATTTTCACTTTTTCCATCTAGGTCATGGATATCTTGATTTTTATCATCTACAAAGTAAAATTCAGAAAGTCCTCTAGTTTTTACTTTCAAAAGTTCCTTTAAATATTTGCTATAATCATATTCTTTTTCTCTTCCTTCAGATTTTAAATTCATATAGTCATCTATTGCCTGTCTATACACTCTCACCACAGTTGCCAAATAATAATCTGTTTTTAATCTTCCCTCTATTTTTAAGCTGTCAATTCCCATTTCAATCAATGTTGGAATTTCTTTTATTAAACACATATCTTTAGATGAGAATAAATATGTTCCTTTTTCATCAAAGTCAAGATTAATCACACTATCTTTATTATTTACCTCTGTTGCAGTAATGTTATATTGCCATCTACATGGTTGTGCACAGTCTCCCAAATTTGCGCATCTATTAGCTAAATATTTACTTAAATAACATCTTCCAGAATAAGCATAGCAAATCGCCCCATGTACAAACATCTCTACTTCTAAATCTTTTGGTTTATTCTTCATAATATACTCGATTCTTTCCTTACTTAACTCACGAGCAAGAATCACCCTTTTAGCTCCATATTTATGCCAAAAGTTTGCTGAATGTAGACTCACAACATTTGCTTGGGTACTAATATGAATTTCCATATTAGGCGCTATTTCTTTTATTGTATCAATAACGCCAGGATCACTTGCAATAATCGCATCAGCCCCTACTTTATCAAGCCTTTTTACTTCTTCTATTATTTCATCATAATCAGTATCATTTGCATAAATATTTAATGCAACATATACTTTTTTACCTATACTATGAGCATATCTACAAGTTTCCTCCAATGTATCGCTATTAAGTTCTGCTCTAGATCTAAGTGATAGTTTTGCTGTTCCAGCATATACTGCGTCTGCACCATACATAAATGCAATTTTTGCCTTCTCAATACTACCAGCAGGTGCCAATAATTCTATTTTTTTCATACTATATTCTCCTTCATATTATACATCTCTTTCATTTTTAAAGCATCTATACTTTGCGTTCCAGCAGATTCACATATTATTCTTGGTTCTAGTTTCAATTTATCTAATACCGCCAAAACATGTTCAAAATATGGTCCACATTCTTGTTCTTCAAATGTTACATGTTTTTTCTCGCCACCCTTTAGAGTATATTCCATTTTGCTAAAATGACTATGAAAATGTTTCATTCTCTCATAACCTAATTGATCAATATATTTTGTTAATTCTCTTTCCCACTCTGCTATAGTATTTAACCTTCCTAAAGTTCGACAGTACAAGTGCCCAAAATCAATTGTAGGAATTAGTCTTTCATCTACCATACACATCTTAATAATTTCATCACTATTTCCAAGTTGATTTATTTTCCCCATGGTCTCTGGACAAATAGTAACACTTCCAAGTCCTAACTCATCTGCCCTATCATATGCTTTCTTTAAAAGTCTACAACTACTTTCAACCGCATATTCTCTTTCAAGTCCAAGTAAGGCCCCTGCATGTACTACAATTCTTGTAGCTCCCATTTTATTAGCTACTTGCATTGTATCAGTTATATACTGAATTGTTTTTTCCTTTTTTTCTTCTTCTTGAGTAGAAAGACTAATATAATATGGAGCATGTACACTAAGCAATATGTCGTATTTAAAAGCTTCTTCTTTCAGTCTAGAAGCTTTCTCATCACTTACCCTAACACCTCTTGAGCATTGATATTCATAAGCATCAAGTCCCATTTCATATAAATATTTAGGCATATCTTCTGATACTTTAAACTTCTTATCATAGAAATCCGCAGGATTACCAGCTACTCCAAATGTTATCATTTAACCACCTTTTTTAATTCAATAGCAAAGCCATCAGATGGAATAATAATATTCTTACTATTGATTTTTTCAGCTGCAACTCTTGTAGTGTCTTTCATATGTGTTGCAACAATTGTCTTGCTTGGCCTATTATTTGAAAGTGTAAGTATATTATCAATTCCCATATGAGAATCATCACCTACTTCATTTGACATATCAGCCACTAAGATATCAGATTTTTCTAACAGTTCATATACTCCATCACATATTTTAGCATCTCCTGTAAAGCCGACACTCAATCCATCATTTACAAGTAAATACCCAAAAGAATTATATTTTTCACTATGTTCTACAGCATAGCTACTAATTTTCATCTGAGGAAATAGTTCAAATTCCTTTAATTCTTCACATTCTATATACCTCAAATGTAAATTTTCTACCATTTGATCATAGTTTCCCTTAAACGCAAGTTCTACTAAATCTTTTACTACTTTTTCTATCCCTTTCTCTCCTACTATAGTAAAAGCTGTTTCTCTCCTATTTAAATTCTTAAGTTGTGATAAAAGTAAAAATGGTAAATCAAAATAATGATCTCCGTGCAAATGTGTTATAATACAACAATCTATATCTTGTAAGTTATGTCCTAATTTTAGCAAACCCTTACATGCTCCATTTGGTATATCTACAAGTACCTTATCATTGATAAGGGTACATGCACTATTTGACTCTGAAAATATTGACCCTGTTCCTATTAATTCAATTTTCATATTCATTCCTCTCTTTCCATATTTTTTTAATCACATCAAGTGATAACGTAGATAAGAAAAATCCAATTACTGGTACAGCAGAATTTAAAAATATATTTCCATCTTGATTGATATATATTGTAAATAGTATAACTACTATATAAGTTAGAATACATATACTAATTTTCCTAGTTAGACTAGTTTCCCATTTCTTATCTAATTCAACTTTTTTATTCCTTTCTTTAATTTGAATAATTTCTTTTTCCAATTCTTCGTTACTCATCATTAATCTCCTCAAAACACACCTATATTATACACTATTCTATTCATTTTGTAAACATCGTCATAAATAGAAGATATTCGTCTTAATTGATTTTTCCTATCCGTTATTTTCCATAAAACAGTATATGACATCTGTGATTTTAGTTCCAAGCATACTACAAAATGATATATATACTTCAATAATATAGTCAGCAGGTATAAACATAATAAAAATAGTTGCAATTACAATAAATGGACCAAATGGAATATAGGAGTTTTTATCTTTTTTCTTAAATATCAGTAGTATAATCCCCACGATTGCTCCAATTAAAAATGATAATAACGTTATAACAAGAATATTCTTTACTCCAACAAATAATCCTAAAGATGCCATTAGTTTTACATCACCAAATCCCATACCTTCTTTTTTTAATATGAAATAAGAAAGATATGATATGATAAAAAAGATTCCTCCACCAACAAGTGCTCCAAGTAAATAATCAAGAATATTATTTAAATGAAATATCATATTTATAATGGATAGTAAAATAATACAAATGTGAGCTTCATCAGGTATTATTTGAAATTTGTAATCTATGCTAAATACAATTAATAATACAAGGAGCAAAGCCATATACAGATATGTTGTAATCATGTTTCCATGAAAATAGTACAGTAAATTAAAAAGTAAAACTAATATGATTGTATACTTTATATCAAATTTAAAATCCTTTTTTATATTTTTAAAAAATTCCTTATAGTTTATTTGCTCTAAACTTAAAGGAATTAATTTTTTTTCAATATGTTTTACACCTTGTCCACATAAAATGGCAATAATTGTTAAGATAACATATACTATTAAATTCATGATTTTTGTTCACCTTTTTTCTTATAATAATGCTTTAATATTATTTTCTCAAATGGTCTTTTTACTCTACTGACAATAATTTCTTTTTTATTAATCGGTTTTACCAAAACTGTTTTGATGCCAAATCTATTTCCACCACATATGTCTGTAAACAGTTGATCGCCTATCATTAGTACGCTTTCTTTATCGATTTTTGTCTCATTTAATATATGATAATATCCCTTAAGCCTTGGTTTACTTGCTTTATAATAGTATCTCATTCCAAGTTCTTTGGAGATTTTTTTTACCATTGTCTCTGATATCGAATTACTAATGATGTATGCTTTTATTCCTTTAGATTTTATATATTTAACCCATTTTTTTAAATCTTTACTATAATTACCTTTGTTATCTATTAAAGTATTATCCATATCTAAAAGTATTAGTTTAATCTTAAGTTCTTCTAATAATTCATATGGAATATTCTCAACCTTATCAAAAGTATATGTAGGATAAAACTTTCTAAAAAATAGTTTTATTTTGCTTGCTTTTTGATGATCTGTCATTTAAGTTATTTCCTCCTATCTATACATATTTATATATTACTATATTTCATTATCTTTTGCAATGATTTTCCTTAATTTAGACAAATTTATATAAGTTATTCTATGCTATTTTATGTAATATGTTATGAATTTGCCATTTTCACTTTAAATTCCTATTTTTTCCTTTAAAATTATACTTTTTTATGGTATAATCAATATAGTTTTTTAAAGGTGGGAAAATTATGAGTGAAACAAAAAATAATAATATGAGTGTATATGATATATTAAAAGAAAGAGAATTAATTAAGCAAATTGCATTTGAGGATGAATTTAAAGAAATGGTATCTCATGAAAAAACTCATGTATATCTTGGAATAGATCCAACTGCAGATAGTATCCACATTGGACATTTTATACCTCTTATGATGATGTCATATTTTCAAAAATGTGGTCATACACCTATTATATTAATTGGTGGTGGTACTGCACTAATTGGTGACCCTAGTGGAAAAACTGATATGAGGCAGATGTTATCTCGTGAAGATATTTCTAGAAATGTAGACAATATTATAAAACAAGTTAGTAGATTTGTATCATTTGAAGGTGAAAATGCAGCTATTATTGCTAATAATAGCGATTGGATTTTAGACTTAAATTATATGGATTTTATTCGTACATATGGAATTCATTTTAATGTCAACAGAATGCTTGCCGCTGAATGTTATAAACAACGTATGGAAAAGGGGCTTACTTTCTTTGAACTTAACTATATGCTTATGCAAAGCTATGACTTTTTACAATTATTTGAAAAACATGGTTGTAAGGTTCAAATTGGTGGAGACGATCAATGGTCTAACATGTTAAGTGGTGTTGAACTAATTCGTAAAATTCATAGAAACGGAAGTTTCTGTGTAACATGTCCTCTACTACTTACTGCTGAAGGTAAAAAAATGGGAAAAACTGTAAATGGTGCTCTATGGCTAGATGCTAAGAAAACTTCACCATATGAATTCTATCAATACTGGAGAAATATTCAAGATTCCGAAGTAAGAGATGTATTAAAAATGCTAACTTTTCTTCCAATGAATGAAGTAAATAGACTTGCTTCTCTTGAGGGTGAAAAGATCAATGAAGCCAAAAAAATCGCAGCTTTTGAAATCACTAAGCTCATACATGGTGAAGAGGAGGCTTTAAAGGCGAAGAAAACATCTGAGGATTTATTTGAGAATCTAAACAATAGTGATAATATGCCTACTGAAAAAATCTCTAAAGAAGAGCTTGATTTATCTATACTTGATTTTCTAGTAAAGATCAAAATTGCACCATCTAAGGGGCAAGCGAAAACACTTGTTGAACAGGGTGGCATATCGATTGATGATAATAAAATCACAGATATCAAATACACAATATCAAAAGAATTATTTAATAATAGCTTTATTGTCGTAAAAAAAGGAAAGAAAACTTTCATAAAAGTCGAATTGAACTAAAGGGGATGATGTTTTGGGTTATTATACAAAAGGTGAAGAAATCGCAAACTCTGTAACACATGGAATAGGAGCTGTCTTTTCAATTGCTGCTCTTACTCTTATGGTAGTATTTGCAGCAATTTATGGAAATGCTTGGCAAGTTGTTAGTGTTTCTGTATATGGTTCTACCCTAATTATACTCTATGTAATGTCCACGCTATATCATGCTATTACAAACGAAAAGGCAAAGAGGGTACTGCAGATATTTGATCATTCATCTGTATATCTATTAATCGCAGGTACTTATACACCTTATTCGCTTGTTATACTGAGACAAGATTCTTATAAAGGTTGGGTAGTATTTGGTGTTATTTGGGCAATGGCGGTTCTTGGTATCACACTTTATGCCATATTTCCAAGGCGATTTAAAATATTTAATATAGCCTCATATGTAGTCATGGGATGGATTATTGTTATCGCTTTTCCAGATTTACTAAGAGTAATGCAAAATTTAAATGCAATGAAAGGTATTTATTGGTTATTTGCTGGAGGTTTATGCTATACCATTGGAGTTATATTTTATGCACTAAAAAAGAAAAAATATTTTCATTCTATATGGCATGTATTCGTACTACTTGGTACAATTTGTCATTTTATATCCGTATTCTTTTATGTGATATAATATTATAAAAATAGTAACTTATATTATGCAAAATGTATAATATAAGTTATTTTTAAGCAAGAATGATATCACACACCAGTCTCAACTTGTTTACATAACTTCATTTTTGTGATATAATATAAGTATAGATAATTTTTTATTATCCATTAATTAAGGGATAGACCTGTATCCATGAAATAACTGAAATGGAAGAAAAGTTATCTTTACAACTAAATGAGGTGAAGAGCCCAAAAAAATTATTATTTTATTGAAGGAGGACATTAAAATGTCGAACAAGTTTACTTACAAGGAAATCGCAATGGAAGCTAGAGCTATTGAAAGTGATGTTAAAGAGTACCGGGAAAATTTTCTGAAAAATGTTGAACTCTTTGCGGATTTGGACAGTCGCGAACCTGGCTACTATGATCAGACAACCTACGATAAGGTAGACCGTGATATCCAGCTGGCCGGTGTCGTTCTCCAGTATTTGGTTAAAGGGGAAATTCCTTACGAAGTAAAAGATATGTGGGGAATTGAAGTCTTTATGAAACTGCTGAAAAGTAATATGAAAGATCCGTCCGAAGAACTCAAAGAACTCTTAGCATTCTGCGAGGGTATCATCACCGTTTAAACTATCGTAAAGATTTGACGAGGGTCAGCACCCAAAAAGTGCTGGCCTTTGCCATATAAAAATAATTTTTAATTTTAGTATATTTCAAATAGAATCGTAAATAATACTAATGGTGATATAAATGAATGAAATAGATATTTTAAAAGAAATCAATAAAAGTTCTAAAACTGGAATTGATGGAATAAATTATACTTTTAGTAAAGTAAAAGATAGTCAACTAAAAGATTTGCTTTACAAAGAAAAAGATGAATATCAAAATATTTATGATAGATCAAAGGAAATCCTCATTCAAAAAAATGAGGATACAGATGATACAAAAACAATGCAAAAAATTATGTCTTGGATGGGAATAGAACTTAATACTTTAACTGATAAAAGTAGTTCTCAAATAGCTGAAATGCTGATTCAAGGAAATAATATGGGTGTCATAAAAGGAACTAAATTACTCAATAATATGCAATTTGAAGATACACAGATACAAAACTTATTGGAAGATTTTATAAGGCTACAACAAAAGAATATAGAAGATTTAAAGAAATATTTATAGTATATTTTTAATTTTAATTTTTATTTGACTATTATAATCTTTTCTCTTTAAGCCAATTGCTAAAAACTCTATATTCGCAAATCATTTTACTTCTATTTATATAAAAAAATACAAATACCTTTAAGATAAAAATATTGACAATAAATCTTTTGTTAAAGTCAATCAAAGGAAATGAAGTTGTGCATGGAATATAGAATAATTTTCTATATTCCATTAAAAGTAAAACAAATTATTCAATGTATTTAAGAATACTATTGTGGCTATTTAATACATCTTATGCCTTTACGCCTTTCTTATATTTTCTAGTAGGAAGATTAGGTGTACTAGATGCTCACCAACCTTTATATTAACAATTTCGATTGGATTTAATATTTTTTGTACCTTTCCGGAGATTTTCAGTATTATTGACGTAATTTTGACCTTGTGATATACTATTATTAATAGAACTACTGCTCGTAGGTGATTGGAACTTACCACCAGTAGTTTTTTATCTATCGCTCTTATTATTCTTTGGTCTATATCGTACAATAAGTTACCACTTTCAATATTTTTTTAATAAAACTATCATAATTATCTTCTCTATATGCACTTGTCATTCTCTTTATGTCCATTCCTATATTATCAATATTGTTTTTTCGTCTAATTTTATACTGGCTATTATTTTCCTATTTTGTTTATCAGACAAATCTATTGTTAATACTATACTATTTATCATCTGTATTAGATTTTACAATAATAGTTAGTATTTTTATATTTACCACTTTCATTCATATAATATCTAAACGTTTTGGTGTCATTGTAATTGGTAAATTATTATATTCTAGCTCCTAAGTATTTCAGATGTAATTGATCATAAGATTAGCATATCTTTTTTAATATATACCAATTTACACATTATCTACTTGTTTTAAAAAATTATCTATATCATTTTTACTTGTGTTTCTTCACCACAAGTATAGCTACTTTTGCCTTAGTGTGTTCTTTTATTGAAAAAACTTTTTATCAACTTTAGCTTATTGTCCTTCTAGGCTACCTATTCATACAATTCCATTTATATTCACTTTTTTAGAATACAATTTACTAGTATCTCCTCTAACAGCTCTTTAAATACACTTTATGTTAAAGTTAAATAACTTGCATAAACTACGCTGAAAATAACTATGATTTATTTAAATACATCTTATGTTAAAGTTAAACCAATTCGATTAGGATTGCAACAAAATAAATTTGCATTATTTAAATACATCTTATGTTAAAGTTAAACACATATTGGAGCTTCTGCCCTACAAGGTAGACAAGTATTTAAATACATCTTATGTTAAAGTTAAACCTTCTTGGTTTTTTTATGACATCTTTATTTTCAAAATTTAAATACATCTTATGTTAAAGTTAAACGCATGTGATATTTCTATAAGAGTAAAAGCACTTGTGATTTAAATACATCTTATGTTAAAGTTAAACTTCATTTCTTCTATTCCTAATTTTGACTGGTCATTATTTAAATACATCTTATGTTAAAGTTAAACTTAGACTTTAATTTAAATATATAGGTACAAATATATTTAAATACATCTTATGTTAAAGTTAAACTTTTATCAATTACGCTTTGAGAATATTGCCTTATAGATTTAAATACATCTTATGTTAAAGTTAAACGCATATAGTAATGTACTAGACTTGTATGTACTTAATTTAAATACATCTTATGTTAAAGTTAAACATTGTGATAAGCCTGAAGAAAATCATAAGTTGTAGCTCTATTTAAATACATCTTATGTTAAAGTTAAACTATGAACATTATCTAGTAGTAGCTTTAAATAGTCGCATTTAAATACATCTTATGTTAAAGTTAAACTCTTTCCCATTGCACTTAATGGATCATTCTCTACACAATTTAAATACATCTTATGTTAAAGTTAAACTTATCAACAAATTTATTTGTTAAAATGTTTATTTCGATTTAAATACATCTTATGTTAAAGTTAAACATGACTATTTTATAGTTTATTTGGTTGTGAGTTGGTATTTAAATACATCTTATGTTAAAGTTAAACAAAAACAAATGATACGTTTGAATAATTATTTCAAATTTAAATACATCTTATGTTAAAGTTAAACTTGTAAATTGTATATCTTTTATAATTTTTAGACTAACATTTAAATACATCTTATGTTAAAGTTAAACCTTCTTTCTGCCATTTCAATTCTCTCTTTCTATCATATTTAAATACATCTTATGTTAAAGTTAAACAATAAGTACATACAAAACATGCAAGTGTTTTGTTGTGTATTTAAATACATCTTATGTTAAAGTTAAACAGGCATGTAGCATATCTACACGAGTAAAAGCAATTGTAATTTAAATACATCTTATGTTAAAGTTAAACGCAGAAGAATCTTAGTTCTAATTGATCTAAATACATTTAAATACATCTTATGTTAAAGTTAAACTTGATAATTCAGTTCGTGAATATAATTAAATACATTATTTAAATACATCTTATGTTAAAGTTAAACTATTTAGGATCTAAACTTTATGAAGCTTTTATGTAATTTAAATACATCTTATGTTAAAGTTAAACATGGAAAAATGTATAAAAATCAATGTAAAAACTGATTTAAATACATCTTATGTTAAAGTTAAACATATAGCACCTATTAAAAACTTGTAAGCATATTCATTTAAATACATCTTATGTTAAAGTTAAACTAGAATGAATGAAATTGAAAATTTAAAATTCGGAAATTTAAATACATCTTATGTTAAAGTTAAACGGGCTGATAAAGCTTCTTCTAAAGTAGCTATAGCATATTTAAATACATCTTATGTTAAAGTTAAACAGTTAGTACAGATTGTTTAAAAAAGTTTTTTAGATTATTTAAATACATCTTATGTTAAAGTTAAACAAGAAGCACGAGGTGCATATCAAGATTATCAGAGATTTAAATACATCTTATGTTAAAGTTAAACCAATTAAAAGGTCCTATTGATTATAGAAATAAGAGGATTTAAATACATCTTATGTTAAAGTTAAACTTGCTCCCTGTATATTTGTCCATATATAAAAAAAGATTTAAATACATCTTATGTTAAAGTTAAACTCTTTTCGCCTATTATAACTTTATCATTTATATCCTATTTAAATACATCTTATGTTAAAGTTAAACGGAAGAATTAGGATTAGAAAAATTAGAAAATGAACTATTTAAATACATCTTATGTTAAAGTTAAACGTCTATTTTTTAGCCAAAATATCATAGCAGTAGTATCATTTAAATACATCTTATGTTAAAGTTAAACCATGGATACTTTAGGCGGTGAAGTAAAAAAATATGGATTTAAATACATCTTATGTTAAAGTTAAACGTGAATTTTTTAAAGGTACTAAATTAATATTTCTCAAATTTAAATACATCTTATGTTAAAGTTAAACTGGTTGGGAGGATAGTATAAATTATTTCAAAATGTTATTTAAATACATCTTATGTTAAAGTTAAACTGATAGTTCAACTAGGGATCTTCAAGATATAACAAATTTAAATACATCTTATGTTAAAGTTAAACTCCAAAAATATAATTGACTTTAAACTGACCATTAAAATTTAAATACATCTTATGTTAAAGTTAAACACTGCCTTTTCTATCATCCCAAATCATATGAGCCACATTTAAATACATCTTATGTTAAAGTTAAACTATTGAAATATCAACATTCTTAAAAGTAATAATAACATATAATTGCTGATATATCAACATTTTATTATATTTTTTCCAGCAAATTTATCATTTTAAAAAATGCCTATTTTACTGGCTTTCCAGATTTTAGCTGGAAAATTATAAGAATATGTCTTCCGTGTTTTTACTTATATTTCCTAAATTTGTTTCTCCTATTGTTTTAAAATTCATAATTTTAACAATAGATATAAAATCTTCCTCAGGATCTATTATTTTCTTTAATTCACTTTCTAGCTCTATGATATTTGACGGCGTTATTGAACCTCTAAATACAGATTTTTGCCAATGATTTAGGTATTTTTTACATTTTTTGAATACCTTATTTACTCTTTTTTCTTTCACATCATAAAACAAAAACACATAATTATAATTTATATTTTTACTATTTATCATTGCTTTTCCTCCATGTTAAATGGCTTGAACCCTTTATTCTCTACTATATTTTTAATTAATTTATATCCATCTAGTTTTATAGCTTGTTTATAAGAAACTTGTCTTTTTAGCTTTGCATGCTCAAAAGTATTATTCATTCTATCTTCAAAGGCATTGATAAATATTTTCTTTCCCTCTTCATTCAGTAGCGCATAATTATATCTTTTGTCAAAATGTTTTTCTACTCTTATTTTCTTATTGTTTACTAATTCAAATATAGTTTTATAAACAATAATAGGTTTAAATACTTCGCTCAAATCTAGAGATAATGAAAATCTTGCCTCACTTGGTTCATGTAAAAATGATATTGTTTGATCTAAATGAGTGTTATAAATTTGTGATATCGTTTTGGTATAAAGTAATGTATTACCAAATGATATTAATGCATTCATTGGATTATCAGGTGGTCTCTTTACTCTCTTATTCATCAAGAATTCTTCTGGTAGAAAATATTTAAAAGTAGCATAAAATTCTGCCCATATTTTCCCTTCAATGGCTAGTATAGATTTGATATCATCAACTTTTTCTAATAAACTAGGTACATTATCTTTATAAAAATCTAATACTTCTTTCAATTCTTTGCTACCATGTCTATAATAATGATATAAAACAGAATGAATATTATCTGCTATTCCTTGTACGATTGCTTTTGCAATACTGTTTCTATCATTTGAGAATTTTAGGGATTGTTTGACTACTAAACTTCCACTAACCAAATTCTCTTTTGGATAAAAAGTACCAACATAATTTTCATAATAATTAAAAAAATGAACTATGATTCCAGCCTTTGCTATAGCTTCTAATAACTTTGTGGAAAGGGTTATTTCATTAAAACAATATATTTCTTTAATATTCTGAATAGGAAGGTAGAAATTTCCTTTATCATTTTTATATTTAATAGAAAAATCTTTTCTGCTTAAATCACCTTTAGAAAATATATATTTACTCTCTTCTTTCATTTAATTTCCTCCCTATAAATAACAATATTCATAATAAGCACATTTTTTACAACTCTTTTTAATCTGAGGTAGCGGTGGGATGTCACTTTCTAGCAAAATATTAATTTCTTTTACACAATTATTAAGTTCCTCTCTGGATTTATCATTTAATTCTATTAATTCGACTGACTCATTACTATTTTTTTCATGAAACACTAATTTTCCGATACGCCTTATTCCCTTTTCTTCTAATTTTTTTAAATATAATAATACCTGAATCCTTGCTGCTTGAATATCTGAATCACTTTTTTTCACCTCAATAACATATTTATCTGTTATTTTATCAATTGAAATATTATCTAATTTTATTTCAGTATTACTTTTCTCCTCCAACTTTAATTCATGTAACACTTTACCAATTCTTACATCTTCGGAATTATCCTCCAGATTAATTCTATTAGAAAATAAATAACATTTTCTTTTGCAATGATAATAATAGTTCACAATGGTTCCTGTAATTTTCATAAAAACATCCCCTTTGAATAAGAAAGATAAGCTTGTCTATCAAATTTTCCATCAACAATAAATTCTTCTCCATTTTCTACATAATACATTCCGCCAAATTCCTCAGTATAATACATTTGTCCTTTACTAATATATTCCTGGATATTATAAGTAAATAGGTTCATCTTTTCTCTTAGCTTTGATAGTTCAACTTGTTTTTTTGAATAAGAGATAGTATCATTTAAACATAACTCTTTGTATGCTTCCCAAATTTCTTTTCCAATTATCTTTTTATTTTCATATTCAATTGTATAATTGAAAAATACTTGGACCGATTTATTATCAATTAATTTCATCTTTTCAGCAACATATTTATAACTGTTTTTTCCACAAGCATCATATAAATTTCTTATATTATTACTATCATACTTTTCTGTATTTCTACCGGTCTTATTTATAACAAGATTATAATAATACTCAAAATTCTTACTACTTAAAATATTTCTCATATCACTATTTAACAAATTATATTCTAGTCTGCTATCATTTTTATATATTCGGTTTGGCTCATCCATCTTAAAAAAATATGCATAACAAGCATACTCTTTCTTACTTGATCTATTAATTCTACCTAAAAACTGCTCTTCGCTATCAAGTATAGATATATTCTTAAAACCTACATCCATATCAATATCTACACCTGCCTCTATCGTCTGAGTAGCTATTACCAATACATCATTTAGTTCATTAATACTTGCTATTACTTGTTTTCTAGTATAATTATTATCATCACCGGTTATTTCATATACATTTTGAAAAGTATGATCATTTTTCATCATGTTATAGAAATTCCTCGCAGTGCTTTTTTTTATAAATTCAACTAATATTTTTTTCCCTCTATATTTTTTGATATTTTCAGCCAAATCTGATAATTCCATTTTTTTATCTAATAACGAATACTCTATTTTTACCCTATCTCTAAAGAAAGAATGGTTATAATAAACATTTGGATCTTCAATCAAATTACAGTACTTAGAATTTGTCTCTTTTAATAATTTATCTAATCTTGGTAACGTTGCAGACATAATAACAAATTTTATATTGAGAAGAGAGGCATACTTATCTAACATTACAATAATTTCTCTCCATATACTATTAGAATAAGCCTGAATTTCATCTATGATGACCACACTATTTATAAAATCATATAAATTATAATTTGCCTCTCTTGAAATTCCAAATAAGGTATTAAATAAGTTAATATGAGATGTCAATTTTATTGGATACATTCTAAATAAATTTTTCAAATATAACTGGTTATAATTAACATCTTCTTCTCTTTCTTCATTTTTTATATCAGTATCATTTACCATAGATGTAATAGAATTAATAACAACAAAATCTTGATATTCACAAAAATAATTGTTAAATGTTCCGGCTGTTTGTTCTATTAAATTATTAAATGGAAATATATAATTAATAGAATTTATTTCTTCTATACTTTCATAAAAAATTCTTGAGATATTAATTGCCATATTTGTTTTTCCACTACCGGTTGGTGCTTCTAAATAAAATATATTTTTATCCAAATTATTGACTAAATTTTTCTCAACTTCCAAAAACATATCGCATCTTAATTTATTAATACCTTCTACTTCTTTCTTTCCCTGTTCATATTTTCTTATACTATGATATAAACTAGAATCCCTATATTGACCATATAATTCCTTATCTTTATACTCACTAAAATTTATTCTTTCGTGATTCATATACTCATAAGTAGCATAATAATCACAAGAAACAATTAGAGAATACAATAGTTTCACTAAAATATAAATTGAAATCTTATCTATTTGATATCTATTGATAAACTCTTCTATACATTCGATATCAAGCATGCCTATATTAAATATTGGCTCATACATTTCAAAGAAGTCTACTTTTTTAATACTATCAATATACTCTGATAATGTGGTAAGCGGAGTATGGTGTCTAGCAATAGCAAAGCTAAAATATAACGTGATATATAACAAAAATGTTGTATCTGCTTCATCATATTTATTCAGAATATCTTTCATAGTGGCATCAAAAAATATAGCAGCGGATAAATTTGCATGCTTACTATCTACATTATATCCTATATCTTTTATTTTATTGTTCATTTTTTTCTGCTGAAATACAGGATTTATTTTTCCAATATCATGATAATAAATAGAAGCTTCAAATATATCATAAGTCTTATTTAAAATATCATCTTTAATATCTTTATAGACATCCTTTATCATATTTTTGATAATATTTTCTAATTTCTTTTCTTTCTCCAACTGTTTATAATATTTATAAGTCAGTTTTAAATGCTCAAAAAGTGATTCCTTAGAATCACCTTTTGTATGTGCATAAAAACTGTTTCCTTCTAATATTTCATCAATATATTTGTTATTCAATTCTTACCTCCATTAAAAGAAAAACATGATTTCATTATTTAGTTGATATAGTTGATCTGTAGATTCTTTTATATCTAAGTCATAATTTGTAAAAACAAATTCTTTATAGTCAATATATCCAAGTACTGAATCTAATTTGGTTGGCATTACTTCTTTAAATATAAACTTGTTTTCACTCGAACTCTTTGGTTTTATAAATGCTGCTAAATCAATTTCTTTTATTCTTTCAAATTCTATATCACAGAAAATACTATTGATTTTCTTTACTCTTTTTACATCTTCTACTCTATCAGCATTTAAAATTTCCACCTCAGAAATATCTGCGAAATGATCATTTTTTCCTAAGTACGGAATATACTCACATTTCTGATTAATTAAATATTCCTTAATCTTTTCATATTGTTCTGTTTCATTACCTAGTATATAAATGTCCCAAGAAGGATTTTCTAACCACTGCTCATCTACGATCAAAGTTGTTGGTACTTTATCATTGATATTAGCATATCCAACACTATTATTAAAACTCTGCATTCCCTTCACAAAACTTCCACTATAAGTATTAGGTTTTACCGCAATCTTGATATTACTCAAATTCTTATAAAATTCTGGTAATTCTTTTGCTTTGTCTTTAAATAGCATATTATAATTATACCCATTTTCTCCTATAATACTTCCTAATATTCCAAGTATTATAATTTTATGAACATTATTATATGTAAAGTATATATTATTGCTTTCTGGCTTTCGAAAAATAGCACTAGCTCCTTTTAATCTAAATTTTATTACTTCTTGCATAAGAGCCTCCTAAAAAAGTTTGTTTATTTTATAGCTATCGTTGATTCCTACTAACTCTATACTATAATCATTATAATATAACTCTATATGATCAATTTCTCCCTTTGCGTCTTCAAGTATTGAAGTCAGTTTGCTAAAATCAATAATATCCTTTCCATCTTTAACTTTTTTAAAAGTAATATATTGATCTAAATTTGCAAGGTATAATTTACTTTCTTCTTTACATTCAACAAATAATGCAAATTCATTTTCACATCCTGATTTACTATTGGTATTAAAAGCTGTTGCAGCTACAAGGCAAGCCTCTTTAAATTTTTTATATGCTTCCTTTGTGTATCCAGTAAAATCTGATACTACTTCATGATAAACATCATAATTTTTAGGATTAACTGAAAATGGGTAAAAATAATGTGCTTCATCTGACACAATCTTTGTACCGATAGAACTATTTGTGTTATTCTCATTATTAGAATTTCTAAAAGGAGATAATATTTCAATTACTTCGACATTTGAATCTTCATATTTATTAAATCCTTGTCCAACTTGAACTGCTCCAGTAATTCCAATATTATTATCCTTAGCTGCAAAAGTCGCACCAAAATTCATAACATCAATCGCAGAAAATAGATGTTTTAATACTTTTTCTTTATCCTTAATATTATTTACATCTTCTCCAAAGATCTGTTCATATCTTTCATTTAAATCTTTAGGTTGTATATTAGATTTTTCTTTTTTATATGACTTAACATATAACACTTTTTCACCATTTGCTTCCCACATCTTTTTAATTGGATATTTAAAGGCCTTATCACTTCCAAAAATTTCATTATTAGAGGTAACTCTTGGCCTACCTGAAAAGTTAGCATTCCAGTTTGCCATTACACTTTTTATTCCTACCACACCATATACTCTATTTCTCATCTCTTCCATATTGATTCCTCCTAATCTTCTATCTCTTCCTTATTTTCTTTATCACTCTTAAAAAACAAATTATCTGCTAATATTCCAGCAAGAAGTGCAAACTTATTTTCTTTTTCTCGTATACTTGTCATTGGTTCTTCTATCATAAGCATAGAAAATACATTATTAAATCTTTTAGCGTTTAAATATAACTTATAATCATATTTTTGTCTTAAATAATATAATTCATTTTTTAACTTATTATTATTATTAGACTCTATAATTGGTTCAAACAAATCTTGTGTTAATTTATTTGCCTCACTCTGAGAAAGTAAATATCTAGTTACTTGCCCTGCTATATAAAAATATAATTTATCATCAATAGAATCTATTTCTTTTTGCTCTATAATAATCTCTCTACTTTTAGTTTTTATCTCCTCTAATTTCATTTTTAAACTCATCTCTTTTCTTTTAAAATATTCATCTAAGCAAATCCATAGATTAAATGCATTTGCTGTTTGATAAGTATGTTTTTCTGTCAATTCCTCTTTTAATTGACTTTTTACGACCTTTAAAGCCATATCATCTAAATGCTGTAAAAACATAGACTCATCTTCTTTATTAAATAGTTCAAAAAACACTCTATTGTAATCTCTTAATAGTTCTACTCTCCATCCACTCAACTTAGATAATTTTATATTTTCCTCATTGATATCATTTAGCTTTATAAATACGCCTGGAAACCATGTTTTTCTAATAAATGTTTCAAAGTCTTGTAACTTATTAACAGACGTATTTAGTCCTTTTAAATTAGTCTCTGAATTGACATAATTATAGTATTTGAATTCTTTAATTCTATTAGTAAAATTTGGAATATATTCAAAATACTCAACAGAAGCAGCCCCATTATCATTACTGGACTTCATTAGATATACTGGTTTGGAACAAATCTCGTCTTGCTCTGTATTTCCTTTAAATTCAAAGTCGATTGGAAGCAATACATTTCCACGACCAGTAGTATTTTTTAAAATCCATATAAATAGATTTCTAATTGCTTTTATATCTTGTATTGTAACTAAACTTGGAATTTTATATGATGTAGTCTTTAATTCTATAAACTCCTTGTTTTTGTTCATTCCAAAATTATAATTATTAATCCCGTATGTAGTCTTTTCTGTTTTTACATTATTAGAATTTTTATTAAATATTTTTAATGCTATATATTTATTAGATGCTTTTTCATACTCTTCACTAGAAGCTTCAATAAATATTTTTATCCATATGTCCTTTGGAAGTTTACTATCACCATTATTAATATGGTTGATTGCATTCTGATAGCATTTTTTCATCAAATCTCGATATAGCAATATTTCTTCTTTAGTTGAAATATCGTTTCGAATACTATCTAATATCATCTTTTCTTCCTTTTTATCCTCTCCCATAGTAGACAAAGACTCATAATATTTATCAATTCCTTTGAAAAATAAATGAATAGGAATAGCAGATTTATCATCAGATATTTCTTTTACAAATTTATTTTTAAAAAAGAGTGTATATTGATTATTACTACATATTTTTCTATCCATAGAATAGTTTGTCCCATCTATTTCTTCCTTTACTATAGTATCAATGGCTTTATTTGATGATAAGTATTTGCTATAAAAATCTCTTCTTTTAAAGTAATCATAGATATCACTTTGGGTAGCATCTTTCTTTTCATTCTCAATTAAGAGCTCAGATTTTAGATTTCCTTCTATGTCAAATAAAAGGTACAATCCTTTTTCCAAAGTATAACTATCAATTACCACATTACTGTTTGAAAAATATTGTTCAAAATTCTTTAACAAATCGTTTGTCATATCGTACCTCCTATCTTGCTTTAACAAATCCAAATCCAATAGAATTTTTCTCTAACGTACCTGTTGATAACAATAAATATGCTAATTTTTGTGAATTTTCATCTTGTTCAACCTCAATTTCAAATTTATTTCCCAAAAAATGCATATTTTTATATGGCAGCTTTATTGGTGTACGATTAATTTTTGTAATACTTTTGATAAAATCACAAGATATTTTTTCATTATATATTTCTTTATATTTTTTCTCGGCATTTGCAGTAATACGTGTCTTTACTAATTCAAGATCATCTTTTATATCATAATCTCCCTTAGGAGTAGTTAAAACACATGGAGTAAGACTAATTAATTTATTTATTTTTCTATATTCATTTACCTGTAAATTTGACATGATAATTTTAAAGCTACTGCCATTTACTCTATCTAGTAATTGTTTTAAAGTAGTAGCAAACTGTAAATCAACAAATCTAATATCAAAAATATATATTTTATTCTTCTTATAAATACCATCTTTCTCAAATGGATATAATGAGCAAAAGTTATAAAACTTATAGCAATTTTTTTCATGAAATTCTTTCATTTTCTCATTATTTAACATAGAAAGCGATATTAAATTAGCTAATTTTTCATAAGTATTTTCATATTTGATATCTTCCTTTAACATTAATGTTACTTTTAAATTATAATATACCATAATTCACCTCCCATTATACTTACTACACTTGTAGACTCTTATAGCAATATAATATCATATTAAAAAAAATTGTCAATGAAAATATATAGATTGGCAGAATAAGCAAATTCGAAAAAACAACGGTAAAGTGTACTTTGAATTTTAGAACTATTATCAGTTCTTATATTTTACTATAATATTTTCATATTATTTTTTATGATATAACCTTAATATGATATTTTAAAAAAGAGAAAATAAAATGGGATTTGGATTTAGAAAATGTATCAAACTTTTTAAAAGAGTCAATTTAAACTTAAATAAAAATTCAGTTGGAATCAATATAGGAACAAAAGACACAAGATGCTCTGTTAACTCCAAAGGTGAAAAACAGCTACTGTCAGTTATCTAGTACAGTACTATATTATACAAAATATTTTGATTCACAGAAAAACAGTAATATTTCCAATATAAACGAACTTCACTCTTTTAATGCTAAAATAATTATAAGTAAAAGCAATAAAATAGTAAAAACTCTAAATACTACAGATAATCCGATAACTTTTTTTGAGCATGTTGATATCTACCGTAATTTTCTGAATTCTATTCAAAAATACTATAACAAAAAACTTCTAAATAGAACATCACCAAAAACACAACTAGAGAATTTTGATAAAACATTACCATTTCAAGTTAACCTTATGATTCAGAGATATGTTGAAAAAACTGAAATCAAATTATTAAATTTAAAGACACATACTTCAAAAATTAATAATTTGAATGTATTCCTAAATACTTTAGATCATCATTCCAACAGAATGAATCCAATAAATATTAATTTATACAAAAGAATATATCAAGAACTTACAAATAAATACATACTAAATATGAAACCAATGGAAATCTTTTCTGTAACAATTGTGGTAAAAAGATAGACATTGATAGTAAATTTTGTTCCCTTTGTGGAAAACAACTTTAAAAAATCAGTGATATAAAACTTCCTTCTAAATATAGAAGGAAGTTAGTTTATATTACAATCTATTTTTCTCAAAAAGTTAGCCTATTTTATATCTTTATTTACCATTAAACTATTAAGATAGAAAGAATTATCTTAATGGTTCTTCTTTTACCTATTTAACATTTTTCTTGTTAATATATAAGGTTCCAATACCCATTATAATACTACTAAAACAGCAAATCGTCCTTAAGATCCCAATATCTATATCTTCTTCTTTTTCTGCATGAGCAATAATAAAAACAAATTTATAATTACTTGTTTTCACCGTAATAGTAGTCTCTTTTCCATTTCTGGTTGTTGCA
Source organism: Clostridia bacterium (assembly GCA_030524345.1). Lineage (GTDB taxonomy): Bacteria > Bacillota > Clostridia > TANB77 > CAG-465 > CAG-465. The sequence goes on from JAUNGP010000002.1 coordinate 108,236, forward strand.
GTAATTATTAATCCTTCCTATATTTATCATCTTGGACAATTTAACTTATTCAATGCAAAATTAAAAATTTATTAGTTTTTTCAAATATAAAGTCGATTGTACACTCAAATTCACCAAAATTCTATATAAATTAACAATTATAGAAAATTCGCATTTAATATAAGTTCATACACTAAGCTTTTAATATATTTTTAATTGCTAAATCAGTATTGCACTTATCTTAAAATCGTGTGAACTAGCTCCTACTGTTAATTTATAAATACTAACCATTTCAAGCTCTTAATTTATAATATATGCTTTTATCAAATTTTGAAATACATCATTATAATGTTTTAATAACCTCTTAGTATTTTTAGGCAAACATCAACTGCCATTAGAATCCGAATATTTAGAATTTTTTATATTGACAAGGTTTTCAATAATTTTTAGTAATTTTTTTCAATGTTGTTTTTAATATACCTATATAATATTTAAATTCATTGGTTCTATAGAACAATATTACATAGAATATATTTGGAACTACAATGCAAATTATAGCATTTATGAATAGGGTTATAAATAAATTAGATATATTTATTTTACTAGTTATTATAGCTGTGATAGCAGTTACAATTATAGATATAATAAAATACTTCAGATGTTCTCTAATAAATTCAGCATACCTTCTATGAAATAATTTCTTATATACAAATATTGGATAACTATATAGAAATAATACCATAGAGCTTAAAGATGTACCAATAAATATACCAATAAGTCCAAACATTTTTGCTAGTATTATCGAAGCAACTATATTTATAACAGATTCTATTATTGGCACAAATCTATCCTCATAAAATATACCTGCTGCTTCTTTAAAAGTATTACTTGTGGCTCTCATACCTTGTATATAAAAATTAATAATCAAAACAATTATCACTCCGTAAGGTAATAAGTACTCTTGTCCCATCCATAATGTTATAAATGGTTGTAATAAACATAACAAACATGTTCCGCAAAAACAATATAGCCATGAATTTAAGAACAACATTTTATGATATATATCAAATGATTTGTTTCTATCATTTTCTATTAACAAATTTCCGATAGTTGCAATGATAGAATTAAATACTTGTCCTAATAAATTAGTTAATGCATTTATAATCATACTATAATTTGAATATAAACCAACTGCAATTACTCCTATTGCATTAGAAATAATTATATTGTCTGTTCCCAAGACTAGTGAACCACCTATTCTATGAAATAAAAGTCCCTTAACCTTATGTAATATATCTAATCTTAGTTCAGAACTTATATTTTCGTTTACTTTGTCTAGTATAAAAGGATACTTTTTATTAGCTATTACGGAAATAACTATATTTTCTAATAGCCTAAAGACAATTTTTATCATTAGATATAATAAATAATTTTTAGTTAAAAGAAGTAACGTGACTTCACAAATATTCATTAAAACTATATATCCTATATGTACTAGATTAATTATATAAGTTTTTTGGTCTGCATATAAAATTGATCTTTTATATGTTAAAAGATATGATGCAACAATATCGATTAATGCCAATAAAAATAATAAATATAAGTTCTCTGATATAGTAATTTCTCCTACAATATACTTCATAAACGGCATAACACTTAATCCTAAAACAAATATTATACTAGCAATTATTCTATAGGTTTTTTTATAAAATCGCATTAAAATCGTTATTTCTTTTTCATTATGCTCAGCAACAGGTTTATATAAATGATATATAATTGCTGATCCAAATCCCAATTCCACAACTGCTAATATCGAAAGTATATTGCTAAATAATCCATTGAGTCCTAAATATTCATTTCCTAATGAAATTACAAATATTTTCTGTACCAAAAATCCAACTAGAATTGTAATAATATTCATTATTGTCGCTACCACTGCATTTTTTATTGAATTACTTGATCTCATTTTTTCCCAACTTTCTTGTTATAAACTTTTGTTTTATTTACTTATATAAAAACAAATAATTACCTTTGTCAAATGATATACCCCTCATTTGATTCCAAATCCTTATTCATTTGAACTTTTTTCTCTGTGGATATATTATTTATTTTATATTCTTCATTATAATATATACCTTTTTCTTTTTTTGACCTGTGCTTATTTAAAAAAACATCTAACTTACAAATTGGTACGGCTGGATTACCTGCATAAACCAAACCACCTTCTAAATCTTTAGTAACAACACTTCCTGCTCCTATAATAACATTATCATTAATGTATACCCCTGGTAAAATAATAGTTCCTGCACCAATAAAAACATTATTACCAATTTTGGTCTTAGCCACTTTAGTATAACCTAAAAATTTTTTCATTGAAGCATCATGAGCAAGAATATGTACATATGGTGCCAATGTTACATTATTGCCAATTGAAATTAGCCAACAGTGACCTGGATCAATTATAACACCATATTGAACATCAAAATTGCTTCCATATGTTAATCCATTCTTTTTTAGTTTTGCCAAATCAATTGTCCCTCTGATCTTTGCTTTTACTCTTTCTAGCATAACTTTTCCCTCCCATATTTTTTAAAAACAAAATAAAACTCATATAAATAAAAAAGAATAAATACAATTTATGCTTCATTAGAAATACCTTAATTTTTATACTTAATTTATATCTTTTTAAACTAGCGCAAATAAAAGTTTCTTCTAAGTTATACATTTTTATCAAATCTCTAATATCATTGCTATTATTAAATTTATTGATTGCCATATATCTTTCGATCATAGTTAATATGTCTATTATATATTTTTCACTTAGTGCATCTATGACCATTATATCTTCTCCGAATATCTTTAAAATCATCTTTATGCTTAAACTATAAACTGATGTCAAGTTTGCGAAACCATTTTTTATCAATCCACTAGATAAGCTACCACTATTGTATATTTTATAAAAATATATCGATTTCTCAATCAACGAAATATTTCTACAATTACATAGATAATTTAAATTAAATAAAAAATCTTCACCTAAATTTATCTCTTCTTCGAATTTAAAATCAATAAGCTTTCTCTTATAACATTTTGCCCAAGGACTATTAAAAAAACAATTTAAATATAAAGAAGGAAATATTTTTTTGAACTCTTCTATATTATAAGTTTTAATATCTGCTTGAATTATTTTTTCTATAGTATTTCCATTTTCATAGCAACATGTATAATTTCCTATACAAAAATCTACATGTGACATTCTATCTATAAATACATCACATATATCAGATCTCAAACAGTCATCAGAATCCAAAAATATAACATAATCACCTTCAGCTACATCTAACCCCTTATTTCTTGCACTTGATACACCACCATTATTCTTATCAATTATTTTTATTCTATTATCATATAAATATCTCTGACAAATAGCTAAAGTATCATCTTTTGAACCATCATTAATAATTATTAATTCCCAATTTTTATATTTTAAATTTAGAACTGATTCTATGGCTCTATGTATGGTAAATTGAGCATTATATGCTGGCATTATTATAGAAAATTTACAATTTTTCATTGATCCACCTCATCACTTTCATCTATATATTCTAATAGATATGGCAATTCAAATATCATATAAATAAATGGAAAATAAAGTTGTATTTCAGTTATGCAACCAATCAAAATTGATATAATAAATACACAGATAAGATTATTATTTTTACTCATGCTCTGTGATTTTAATTTTAAGCAAGAAAAATAAAATGAAATTATCAATATTATCATGCCAATATAACCGCTCATTAATCCTATATGAAGCCAATGATTATGGGCTGGTTTTAAAATTCCATAAATATTGACAGTTGATTCTAAACCATATCCTAACAAAGGATTTTGATTTAACTTATTTACGGCACATTCCCATATATATGTTCTTCCACTTAAAGTAATATCCTTATTTAGTAAGTTGGCTATAAAAGAAACTATACTAAACGAATCGCCTATTAAAGTCATGGAAAAATTAATAATCATAATACTAATAAAAATTATGCGAATATATTTATTTAATTTCTTATCTTTCCTTAAAACAAATAATATGTATAAAATAAGCGTTATAAAGACCTCAATTATTCCAGTTACAACCCATTCGGAAATTAGAGAATATAGACCTAAAATCAAACATATAACTGTTTTTAATGAAAATTTATCATTGTTGTTTATATTATCATCTATAAAATTAAAAAGAAAACTTGGAATTATTACTAAAGAAAATCCAGTTCTTAATCCAAATAAATAAACATTTCCATTTTTTGACATAGGTATTAAACCATTAGGAAATAAAACTAAAGTTAAAAAATTTAGGATGACCATAAAAGTAAAAATACTACTGATTCCACTAATACTTTTTTTATAATTAACTTTTAAGGCAATATCAATAAATGAAATCATGCCTAGTGACTCTAACAAATAATAAATACTTTCAGAGGTATGTCCCCCCAGTAAAGGAGAAATAATATAATTCCAAAAACTAAACAAAATCATCATTATAAAAAATTTAGATTTATTTTTAGAACAAATATTTATAAAAAATAGCATTAAACATTCAATAGCTAAAATGACATTAGTAATTTCTGCTAAACATGGTATACAATTAAATGCTTCTGACTTAAAAAATGGAAATAGCAACAAACTAACTAAGAATTTAGAAGAAAATATTTTTTCTATTAACTTAATATCACCCTTTTTTATTTCAAAGCCTAATCTATTCATCGTTTATTCCTCTCATTTCATAACTATCAAGTAAGTCATAATATTGACTGATTTCTTCTTGATTTCCATATTCATTCTCCTTTAAGAAATTAATATATCTTTCTTTATTCTTCAACATTTTTTCAATCCCATCAGCAATTGCTGTATAATTCATTTCAACTATTAATCCTTCTTCTTCCCTGATTTGATCACCTACAGTATCATAATTTGTTACAATAATGGGCCTTCTTAGGATCTTTGCTTCGTCTAGTACCATAGATTTTCCTTCATATCTTGAGGTCTGTATTATAATGTCTGCATTTTTCATATATACATATGGATTTTCTTTAGAACCAATAAATTCAATAAATTCATCCACATTATATTTCTTGGCCATTAGCTTTAAATTCTTCCTTAATTCTCCATCTCCTAAAATAAACCATTTAAATTTTAATCCCCTGCTTTTTAAAACTGCCGTTGCTTGTATTGCCATATCAAATCCCTTAAGATAAACTAATCTTCCAACAGAAACAAACTTAAACCCTTCAAATTCAAATTCCTTTGGATAGTATGTATTGGCTAAAGAAGTAATAGCTCTAGAATTAGTTAAGTTAGGTAATGTGACTATTTTATCTAAAACCTCTGGGAACAATTTAGTTAATACATTTTTACATTCATTTGAAATAGTTACAATCTTGTCAACTTCTTTAAAATAACTTAAATCGTATTCAAGATCTGCCTTTATTTTAGAATAATCAGTATGTATCCATGCTATTTTTTGTTCAGATTTTACTTTATCAACCAAATAATACAAAGTTTCACCTTCAAGATATGAAATTGCTATGTCATATTTTATATTGAAATCAGGAATCACTTTTTTATAGAACTTTTTCCATCGATATTGGCCTTTTTGAAACCCGGATCTCGTACAGATTTTCGAATACACTGTACCAAATAAATGAATAAAAGTATAATATAATTTTTTAAAACCAATTGAATTCTTTAATGAGTCGCTATACATTAAATGTAAAATATCACAGTCTGATCTTAAATTAACTTGTTCTGGAATTTGTCCAAGAAAAAGCCCTCTCTCTTTAAAAAGTATTAAATCTACTTCAAATTTTTCATAATCAAATAACTTTAAAAGATTTATAAGGCTTCTTTCTCCTCCACCATTATCAAGACACCCCATTATAAATAATATTTTTTTCTTCATATTAATACTTTTCCTTTCGTGCAACTAATTTAATTCTTTTGACTATACATTATAATTTACCATCTACAAGCATTCCGTAAAAAGTTTTTTTACCATCTTTTTCTTTAGGAAAAGATTGCTTCCACGTTAATTTAAATAATATTGTATCTTTTGATAACTTTTCCCACAACTGTTGCTCATAAGGTTCTTGCAATATTTTAAATAATTCATCACACTCAGGATTACTATTTGGTATCGCTTCAAAAGCTTCAGCAATAGCTTTATCATGTCTTTGTGCAAGTACTATTAGATAGTCAGTTAAAAGATAATCTATTATTTCATTGTTTTCACTCCAATATTGTAATAAAAAATCTCTAATAACAGCAAATATTTTTCTATTTTCATAATTACACCCCAATGAATAATTTGCAAAGTATCCGCAAGCAACTGAACAATGACCATAATCTGGTCTTTTAATAGACCATAATGGATAATTAAAATATTCTTCAATTTTGGGACTATTACAAAAAAATGTAGAATCAAGCCATATTCCACCATAATTAGCTAATATTTCAAGTCTTAGCAAATCAGAATAATGTGTTCTTGAAATGATTCCCTTCTTCTTTTTTTCCTCAATCCAATCAGGAAATTTTACATACTCATGATAGTTTTCTTCAGTAAGAATAATTATCTCATGTTGCTTTATATATTTTTTTATGGAATTTATACAACTTCTCACTATTTCTGGTGCATTTTCCACACCTTGCCACCAGCATATCCAAATCTTATCTTTTAACTTTTTATCTGAATCTATTAACTTTACATTGTCAAAATCATAATCTTTTATAAAATTTGAAAAATCCTTTTCTATATATTCCATCATAACTTCATGTTTTTTCATTAGCCTTTTTGTAATTTTTTGTGACTCTTCATAAGAATTATGGTTCATTATTTGAATATCTACCTTTGCTATTAATGTTGAGAAAGCTTTTCTCCAAGAGGTTTTTTGGGCAATTTTTTTCGTTGCACTTAATTCCTCAAAAATCCTATGTTTAATTCTTTTTAGATTGTTATGTTTATTTCTCATCTTACTTGTCCTCCATAATACTTTTATACAGATCAAAGTAAAAATTTTCTAATACTTTATGAGTATTTTTGATATCATAATTATTATCAATAGCATCATTGCGTTTGTTCACTCTTTTTAAATCCTTTACCTTTATGATTTCCTGTGCCCACTCAAAAGGAGAATTATCCAAAGATACAAATTTAGTTTTTTCATTAAATTTTGCTTCTTTGGGAACTCTATCTGAAAAAAAACATGGTAAATCAGAAAATTGAGCCTCTATTCCTACCAACGGAATTCCTTCAAAAAGTGAAGGTAGTACAAAAACGTCCATGGCTTGGTATAATTCTGATACATCATTTCTACTTCCCAAAAATTTAATTTTTTCTTCTAAGCTCTTGCTTTTTACATATTCCTTAATTTCTTCTTCCTTTTCTCCCATTCCTACAATTAATAACTTAGATTTGGAATATATTCTGATTATTTCTTCAAATATATCAATTAAAAATTTGTGATTTTTTGGATAACATATTCGACCAATATGTCCTACGACAAATTCATCATCAATATTTAATTCTTTTCTTTTTAACTTTCGTATTTTTTCAACATAATAAAATTTTGATGCATCTACTGCATTTGAAATTATTTTGAATTTTCTCCCTTTAAATAAAAATTTCCCAGCTTCATATCCACAAGCCAAATTATGTGTTGATACTTTATTTATTTTCATTCTATAGTACTGTTTAAGTAAATATTTAAAATCCTTGTCAATCGACGTACTATGGCTGTGTGCTATTCTTATAGGAATATTATTTTTTTTAGCTGCAAGCAAAGGAATATAACTCATTGCATCAATATGAGAATGAACTATTTTGTATTCTGGATGTTCCAAAAAGAATTCTTTCATCCATTTAAAATATTTTGGATAATTTTGAGGATATAATCTTGGTGCATAATATACTCTTCCGCCAAGTTTTATTATCTCTCCATCATAATCACTTTTATATGGTCTATGTGTCAAAAAATCAAACTGTATCTTATCTCTATCAATATTTCTATAATAATTCATTAGCATAGTTTCTAGTCCAGCTCGATGCATATCATTAACACATTGCAATATTCTTATTGGCTCTTCTTTTTCTTTCACTAATTTCACCTACTCTTATATAGCTTTAATGTATCTTCAACCACTTTATCCCAATTATATTTTTCTAATACATATTCTTGAGCTTCATTTTTATATTTTTTAACAATATCAGTATTATCTATCAAGTATTGTAGTTTATCTTTTAAATCTTCTACATTAGATTTTTTAAAAGTAATTCCCTTATTTTCTATTACTGTTTGGCACTCAGGTATATCTGATGTTAAACAACAATTTTTATAGCTCATCGCTTCTAGTAAAGATAGTGGCATCCCTTCTAAGTCACTAGGTAATGTATATATATATGCATTGCTATACAATTCTTCTAATGCTTGTCCTTGAATAAAGCCAGTAAATATTATGTTCTCATAATCTTTGGATGAATCAATTAATTTTTGGTAGTAAGAACTAGTATCACTTGCTCCACCAGCAATTACCAATTTTTTATCTGTTTTTATTTGTTTATATGCATCTATTAAATAATGAATCCCCTTTTCAGGAACTATTCTTCCCAAGAATAATATATAATTATCTTTTTTCAAATTGTACTTTTCTTCTAACATTTTAGTTTGTTTTATTTCAGGTTTATTTACCCCATTGGGTATAAAATGTGTATCTCTATTATATGCTTCTAAAAAATACTTTTTTACATTTTCACTTAATACTATTATTTCATCTGCATATTTGACTGCCATTTTTTCACCAAACTTAATATAATTTGTAGCAAAGCTTCCCCATTTTGCTCTTTGCCAGTCTAGTCCATGTATTGTAACTATGATTTTCTTTTGACTAAAGAACTTTATTATAGGTAGCATAGTACTCGGTCCCTCTGCATGAAAATGAACTATATTATTTTGAGAGAAGAGTATTTTTATACTTCCAAAAAAGGACGATGTCATAGCCGCCAATCCTTTTTTATCTATTGTGAATACCTTTTTTAATTTAACGCCATTATATTCTTTAATTTTTTTTACCTTCTGATCCTTATCTAAAGCGTGTTTCCCAGAACGGTTATAACATGTAACATCTATTCCTCTTTCTACCATTCTAGTAGAAAGTTCTTCGACAACAATTTCCACTCCTCCCTCTCTAGAGGGAATATGCTTATGTCCAATCATTGCCACTTTTAGCTTATTATCTTGCATTATTCTGCTCCATCCTTTTTAACAACTACACCTATGGTTTTAAAAAGTAGTCCCATATCATTTGCAAATGATTTATTTTCGTTGTATTCCATATCAAATTTCATTCTTTCTTTAAAAGTTGTGTTTGACCTACCTGATACCTGCCAAAGTCCTGTTATTCCTGGCTTTGATTCTATAATTGTATTATAGTATTCCCCCATATCTTCCTTTTCTCTTGGCAAATATGGTCTAGGTCCCACAAGTGACATATCTCCTTTTAAAACATTGATTAGTTGTGGTAGTTCATCAATGCTTGTTTTTCTTAAAAAATTCCCAAGTTTTGTTATTCTGGGATCATTTTTTAATTTCTTATTAATTTTATATTCTTTTGCTGCCTCCTCGTCTATTGCAAGTAGTTCAAATAGCTTTTTATCTGCATCTGGTACCATAGTTCTAAATTTATATATTTCAAAAAGTTTTCCATTCTTTCCAATTCTTTGTTGCTTAAACATAGCAGGTCCTTCTGAATCTTTACGTATTGCCAAAGTAGTTACAAGAAATACAGGTGAAAGTATTGTAAGTGCAATAGATGATGCAGTTACATCTAATGCCCTTTTAAAAAAATCATATGAACTTTTTACCTCTACATTTTTTTCTTCAAATTTTAATACATTGTTACTAGGTATCTTAACAGGACTATCAACACTTAAATATTTAAAATTCCCCTTCTCTTTTGTAAATGCCATAATGGATCCTCCTATTTTTTAAAATACAAACAATTCTTTTTAAAAATCTGATAAACCATTATAAATAATATTAAACCTGTCATTATGCCCAAAGTATCTATTCCAACATCTACTATGCTACTTGTCCTCCCTGGAACAAAAATTTGATGGAACTCATCAGATATTGCATATAATATTCCTATTATCATTGTTAATATGGCATATTTCATATTTACAAATATGTAAAAAAATATAGACAGAAGTACTCCACCTACTAAGTATAAAAAATAATGAGCATTTTTCCTTACTACACTTTGTATATTTGAAGGATAGTTATACACATTATTCACATCCTGCTCTTCCTCTTCCCTAATCTGTAACTGTTCTAAATCCTTTTCAGAAGAAATAACTGTATTAATTTTATTAATTACTATTCCACTAGTTCTATTAGATTCCTTTCCATTTTGACTCGAAAACAGGAAAACAACTATCATCCAACTCAAAACTAAAAAAGTAGAACTTATTTTTAATAATCCCTTAATTTTCACTATATTTTCCCCATAATATAAATAACAAGGTATAACATATTTAAAAATGTTATATCACTTTTTTTGACGATTTTTATTCTACCACTTACCTTATAATAAGTCAATAAAATTTGTCGTATTTTGTAATAAAAAATCGCTTAGTATCAAGCTTTTCCAATATTATGTAACATATTTGTAACACAATATATTTATTTCAATAGTATGTAAAAAGTAACAATTTTTCAATTTTTTTGATTAAAAATATTTACTAATAAAAAAAGATATGTTATAATAGCAGAGTAATGGCCCCTTGGTCAAGCGGTTAAGACGCGACCCTCTCAAGGTCGAATCATGGGTTCGATTCCCGTAGGGGTCACCATTATAGCAGGTTTTATACCTGCTTTTTTGTTTTCTATCAAATAACTATAAAATGCTATCAACTTACAGTTTCAATACTTTCAAGTATCTTTTTAAAATTTTATATATTTTCAATTTTTCTCAGATATATTTAAAATTCTTTCAATATACTGTAAAATTTACTGTAAATTTTTTATAAAAAAAGAGATCTAAAAAGATCCCTCTGAAATATTAAATCTATCAATCATCCCTAGTCTAAAAATTTTTATAAAAATTTTTATATTACAATTAATAAATTTAATTTCTTCTTGTGTAAACAAATAAGAATTTGCCTTAATTACTTCTAAAACATATTCTTTCATAATCGCTCCTTCTTAAAGTTTACTTAATAGCGTAATTTAATTATAACACAAATAGAGTATAAAGCAATACTATTTGATTGTAAATTTTTTCCATTTTTTAAATCTATATTATTCCTCTCTATAAAGTCCTGTTGTTGCTTATTTAACTTAAATTCAAATTCGTACTTCTTAGATATAATTAGATCTAGCACTAAATTATACAATATAGAATGTTCTATATATACTTTTGTACTCTCTACTACTTCTTTTTGTATTTCTTCTAAATAATATATAAGTGTTTTATTATAGATCTCTTTATAATTTATATCTTTCATATAATCACCTTTAATATTATGTGCTTTTTGGATCTTTTTATAAAATAAAATACTACAGTATCAAGCATTTTAGAGGAATTTATAATAAATTTAAACTTTTTTTCAAAAAAAGTGTTGACATCGTTGCAACGATGTAATATAATATAAATATAGTAAGGGAGGTGATAATATTGCTAAAGTTACTATTTAAGTTCTTAAAAAGAACCGCCAAAAAAGAGTCTACTCGATCATGGGCTGAAAGAGTAGACAGATGGATTGAAGAGGACTTCGGAAAAAGCTCTTACTAAAATCCACAGAGAAAGAGAATATCTCTTCTCTTTCTCTATTATATTATTTAATATTTAAATTGTCAAGGAGGCGATATTATAAAAAAATTTGATGAAAAACAATATAAAATAGACTATGATAAGAAACATTATACATTTATATCTTTTAAATTAAAAAAGAAAGAAGCATTAAAATTTAAAGAAAATTTAAAACGTGAAAATATTAGTATTACTGATTTTTTTAAAAAATGTATTGAAAATTATAAAGAAATTTTAAAAAAGTATTGACATCGTTGCAACGATGTAGTATAATGAAATTAATAAGAAAGTTATGCTTCTTTAAAAAGCAAAAAAAGAGTATTTAGAACAATTCGCAAAACACTCTAAATACTCAAAAACAAACTACTTACAAGAAGTAATTTAAAATATTATAACATATAAATTTCTTCTTGTAAAGTAAAAAAATGAAAGGGGAAATTTATTATGAAAAAATTTATAGGAGAATTTAAAAAAATCGAGAAAATTGTGAGAGAAGAAGATACAGAAAGAAAAGGAATAGCAGAAGAAGACGGAGAATATATACTAGTAGAAAAAGATGACGAAAGAGCAATAATGACAGTAGAAGTAGCATATGTTGATGGAGAATATTTAGTAGACTTTAATGAACCTTCAAAGTGGTACAATTCTAATATCGTCTTAGGAATTTTTGAAAATATATAGAAAGGATTTTAAAAAAATGAAAAATTATATAGGATTAACTAGATCTACTTTTACAGTTATAGATCAAAAAAGTGTAAAAAAAGGTAATTATACTAGAGCATATTTATTATATAAATGTAGCAATTGTAACAGAGAAAGCTGGATACGTGCAGATTACTTTAAAAATATTAAATATTGCGTTTGTAATAACCCTACTCTATTTAAATGCAAGGATTACTCTAAAATAACAAAATATGGTATTACTTTTTTGGAACCTGTGGATAAAACTAAAAAGCGGGACAAAAGTTTGGAAATGTAAATGCAGTTGCGGAAAAATATTTTATGAAAAGCCTAACGAAATATTAAAAGGAAACAAAAAGTCTTGCGGTTGCAAAAAAATAAGATATACACCTGCTAACTTAGAAAAAGCTATTAACAAGCACTTAAAGGAAAATATTGTAGAAGGTACAAATCTGCAAATTTTAAGATTAAACAAATTAAAACAAAACAACACAAGTCGGACATCTAGGAGTTTGTTGGGATAAAGAAAGAAAAAAATGGATAGCAAAAATTAGATTTAAAGGTAAAAACATATACCTAGGAAGATACAGTAATATAGAAGATGCTATAAAAGCACGTAAAAAAGCAGAAGAAAAGTATTTTAAGCCTATTTTAAAAAAATATAAAAAAGAAGACAAAGAAGATAGCTAAAAATATAGTTGACATTTATATTTTATTATGCTATAATCTAGATGTAAGATCTTACAAGTTTAACTATTACACGGAGTGTATTTAAATTAATACTTTAATATTTTAATTGGTTTAACTGTTACACAAGGTGTATTTAAATTAATATTTTGGAGCATTAATTTATAAACTGTTACACGAGGTGTATTGAGAGTAGTTTTTAAAGCTACTCTTTTTTATTTGCAAAATTAGAAATAAAAATAGAGTATTTAGACTAATTTTAAAAAATATAAATATAAATATAAAAAGAAGACAAAGAAAACGACTAAAAATATCGTTGACATTTATATTTTATTATGCTACAATTTAAGTGTAAGAAATTCTTACATGTTTAACAATTACACATAGTGTATTTAAATTAGTATTTTGAAGTTTTTATAGGACCTAGAAGTCTAATTTATTGTTTAACTTTAACACGTGGTGTATTTTAAAAAAGTAAGCTATGTGTATGAGAGTAGTTTTATACTGCTCTTTTTTTATTTATAACATAAAAGAGTAGAACAAATTGAAGTTCTACTCTTTTAAAATTTCTTTTATATTTTATCTTTTTAATCTAGCATTATTGTAACATAAAAAAATGCATTGTAAAGCGTTTCGACAAAAGTAGACCTATTATGCATATTTTTCTTGACTTTGTTGGACGTGCCTTGTATAATTATGTCAAAGGTGATGATGTATGAAAAGTAAGAAATTAATTGTCTATATTGCATTAGCAATTGTTTCGCTCTCTTGCTTAATAGGATTTATTTTTTTACCTGTTCAGCATACTGTAGTAGATACGATAATAGCTGAAGATAGTACAAAAATAATATATATTATTCAAGACGAAACATCTTTTTTAGGTAAATCAATAGCTGAATGGAGAATTGTAATATCAATAATAGGATTTATAGTAGGAACAACTTTAACTTGCACAGAATACAATAGTAATAAAAAACAAAAACAACAAGAAAAAGGTGCTGAGATCGCAAGGTTATTCTCCGATGAATTAGTAGATAAATGTTGTATTTTAGGAGAAGTAATAACGAAGTCATCTTTACAGTCTCTACTTAAATTAGATGTAATTAACGATAGTGATATACATAATTTTGACGTAACAGAAATAATAGATCTATTTAAAGACAAAAATATATTTTCTAAATACGAAGCTATATGTAGAACAAATGAATTAGATCAAATATATTATAGACTATTATCAATAAGAATATCCGCTAAAAAATATAACGACATAAAAGATAAAGTATTTTCTGATGATGAAGCTAAAGAATTATTTATTTTAGATAATAAAAATCTTCCATTCAGATTTATGTTTTTAGTTTCGGAAGTACTAAATAAATTAGAAGCTACATCAATGCATATTGCTAGTCAATCAACATCATCAATTTATATCTATCAATCATTACATCAAATGTTCTTACGAACAATTAGAATACTAGTAATATCAATAGCATACACCAACGAAAATTATGCTAACAAATACTATACAAATATAATACATGTATATAATATGTGGATGAAGATGTTAAAGAAACAACAAAAAAATGAAAAGAAAAATAAAGAAAAAGCTTATAAGAAATTAAATCCAAAAATAAATACAGTTCAATAATGAACTGTATTTATTTTATATCTCTAGTCATCAACCTTTAAAGGTACCTCTTTCATCCAATCAACAAACACATTAATCTCCTCCTTTAAATAAATATAATAATATCTATTCTACTTATATATTATAATAAAATATTTAAAAAATCAATACTTTTTACCAAAAAATGGTGGTAGGTTAAGCCTACCAATCTATATTTTTAGAACTTGTCCTACATATATCAGATCAGGGTTTGCTATATTGTTCTTCTGTACTAAACTATTTACAGTAGTTCCAAATTTGTTTGCTATTTTTGTAAGATTATCTCCTGCTACTACTGTATATGTTTTTGTGGAGCTATTTTGAGATAGTTTTAATACCTGTCCTACATATATTAAATCTTTGTTAGATATATTATTAATTTGTGCTAAGTAATCAACACTAGTATTATATCTACTTGCAATAGCACTTAGAGTATCTCCTGCTTGTACAACATAGCTGTTCACTGTATTATTCACTGAACTTTTAAGCTTTAATATTTGTCCTACATATATTAGATCCGGATTTGATATATTATTTAAAGCTACTAGTTCATTCACAGTAATATTAAATCTATTTGCTATACTTGATAACGTATCTCCTGCTACAACTTGATACTCTGTTGTATCAGTATCTATATAATTGTTACTTGTACTATTACTTGTTTCTGTATCAAACCTAGTCAAATCGTATTGTTCTATTATATTTATAAGCTTAGAACTATAACTGGGATCTGTTGCATATCCGTCTTCTCTTACTTTGTTACAGACATCTCTATAGTTGTAATTGCCTCTAAGATTAGCATATCTGTCATATGTATTAAATAATGCACTATGATCTGCTAAGCTCTCCGCCCAGGAAGGATATTTTCTAAAGTTAGCACTTACAGTGCACCAATTTCCATTCAGATATTCTTGTGTATTAAATGTACAATATGAACCTCTATAGTCTCCTTTTATACCAAACAAGTTGTAGTTAGGTGCTTGTGCTAGTGCACTTCTTCCCCAGCTGCTCTCGAGTATTGCCTGAGCTATTGTTAGGCTTGCAAGGATTTTACTTTTTTTCATATCTTCCCTTGCTAAAGTTCCTATTTTTTCTATAAATTCTGCATTTGTCATAAATCTTCATTCCTTTCACTTTAGTTTACAATAAGTGTCTTTCATATTTGCCTTTTAAGGCGTTTTTTCAAAAGGGGTATAGTAACTACATCTCTGTGTTTTCCCTGTTGTAACTATCTGTTGATATTTTTAATATCACTCCTAAAAATGTATCTACTGCCATTATAGTTCCAGATATTTCTTTTGCATATGGTAATCCCCATAATCCCGCAATCGCTACATACGCTGTTGCTAAAGCTGGTAATAATAACTGGGCTATCCATTTTAAAATATCATAAGTTTTGTTACTCATATATATCACCTACCTTTTTGCCATAAGCTTTTCCCATTTGTCATGAATATAGCTATTTCCTTTTAAATCTTTTGTGTAATGATCGTATAAATCATAAGCTCTTTGGATTTGGCACTCATCTTTATACACTCCATTTTCCACATCTGCAAGAAAATCAACAAGATAGTTCCTACACTGATTTTTATCTATATCATCAATTTTAGAGTGGAGTGGTTTAAATTGCTTGTCTAATATCTTATTTAAAAATTTCTTTAAAAAGCTTATTATTACTGTTGTAGCTGTAATAAGAGAAGCTAATTGTAAAATAATCTCTTTAATCATTCTACCACCTCAGTTATTTTCCCTTCTGTTATCTCTTCCCAAGCAGCTGGATATGCTTCAGGAGACCAAACACAGCCATCAACTTTGCAAATGTACTTTTTGTTGTTATAAAGTACCTTGTCCCCTGTATTGTAACAATCGTGCGAACCTGTAGGCTGAACATATTCTTTGTATTCATTTGTATCTTCTGTACCTTCTCCTTTTAGCTCTCTCACCGCTTTATCAAGCTCTATCAATCTTGTAAAAACTTCTTCAACTCTCTTTTCTATGCTTGCATAACTATTCTCTGCAAGTGCATTTTCTCTAGCTAAAGTGATAAGTTCTGCTTTTTGCTCATCTGTGATTTTTGACTCCAACCAGATCACATCTATTTTTTGCAAGATATCTTCTAATTTATAATTTTTATTTATGATAACATTTTTTACTATTTCATACATATTACTCACCCCCTATTTGACTAACTTGATTAGCTTCTAGTGATGATAGTCTGCTTTCTATGTTTCCGAACTTCTCATCTAAAAAATGCTGTAAATCTTCGTTGCATGTTAAGTCGAAAGTCCCTGCATCTATGCTAATGTTATTTAAGCCTGTCTGTAATTCAAGATTGTTAAGTAGGACCTGATTTTCTTGTGATAAAGTTATGTATTCGTATTGACTTGCATCTAAAGGATAAAACATATAGACAGGTTCACCTGCATCATTTTTTTCTTTAAACAAAGCTTTTAATTTTTCTATTGTATCTATGCTATATTTTATAGGGATTCTAATATAAGCTACGGAAGGAGTCCCTTTTACTAATACTATTCTATTATTTTCTTTATCTGAGAAATAATTTGATAAAGCATTAAAATATTCAGCAGGAGTAGCTGCAATAATGACACTGTATTCATTATAGTCCTCTCCATCCGCCAACTTGTTCAAAGTCTCATCTCCTGTAAAATTATATTTTTTTATTACTTTTTCTAACTTCCATAGGTTGTCTTCATCTTTGTATATTCTGTCTTTGTATCCTCCTATTGCACCGTTAAAGCAATCTTCTGGTAAAACTAATTCTTTTCTATATCCATCATATTGCATATATTCTTCTGCTTTTTCATAAGTTAACTGCGGATAGATTATGCAGTCTACTGTATTGCCTGCAAGGATTTCAGCATAGACGTTACATATATTCACGCTTTCTTTAATATTTACTCCTGCATTTGCTATTGATAAAAATCCTAATTCGATCGTTCTAATAACTATTCTAGCCCCTGTTATTGCACTCCCTTGAATATATGCATATAGCTTTCCTGTTATATTTTTACATTGAATTTTCTTTTTGCTCGGCTCATTGACTAGAATTTGCAAGTTTGTATTTTTCTCAGCTGCTCCTACACATTTTAATCCTAAATCGTTCTGGACTGTAAATGTAATTCCATTTTTTGTAATCATATATCCAGGCTTGTAATTCAGATTGTCTATATAAAGTATATTTTCTTTTGAATTTTGAATTGATATATTTTGCACTATATTTTCAATTTCGCTCGGAAAATCTAGTGAAGGACTTTCTCCGTATCGCTCGTATTCTTTTACTTCTGTACCTTCTGCTAAAGTAATGTAAATTGTATAATTATTAAAAATTGTTCCTTCTAAAAAATAGAGTGCATTATATAATATACCTGTATCATTTTCTTGTTTTGTATATGTTGCAACCTTACTATATTCTCCTGTTTCTATATTTTGCATAGTAAGCCTGTCTGAGTTACCTGCATATTTTAGTCCTACATTTTTTAAACTTCCTTCCCCTGATGTTACAATCTTTAAGGAATAGCTTTTTCCCGTCATAGCCTCCTGCTCGCTTTGACTATATCCCCAATCAAGTCTAATGTTTCCGTTTTCAGTAGCAGTCCCATTTATCATTATTGATCCGTCTTCGTTTCTGTTTACAACAATTCCTGACTGAGTTATAGGATATACAGCGTTAGGATTAAATAGATTATACCCTTCCCTAGTTTCTTGTATTAATTGTTCTCCTTTTATAACAAACATATCTAGCTTAGAATTTTCTGTATAAACTTGTGCAAAGTTCACATCTTGTACTGTAGTTTTCAAAGCTCTAGCATACTTGTTATCACTTATTTCACGCTCATTTTCAAGTGAGCTCTCTACTTCTTCTTTTGCTTCTAAAGTATTATCTCTAGCAACTATAGTATCTTCTTTTGCTTGTTCTACTGCGCTTTTATCTTCTTCTACAGATGTTTTTATTTCTATTGCTTCTGTTACTGCTTTGTCTATTTCTGCTTTCTTTTCTTCGTAATTCTTGTTAAGCTCGTTTTCCTTAGCTACATAAGCTTCTTCTAATCTCTCTAGCACGCTTTGATACTCTTTATCTATATTATCTACTGCCTTATTTTCTATTGCTTTTACATTATCTTTTATCTGTTGTATCACAGAAGTTACAAGGCCCTGTATATCTGTTTTAATCTGTATAGTATCATCTAAGGCCTGTTTTGTTTCTTCAAGTATTTCATTCATTTTGTTGATATATAGTTCATAGCTTGATATATCTGCTAATGCTTCACTTTCAAGTGCATCTTTTTCATATGCCCCTCTTGAAATTCTAAAATACTCTAAATTAGAAGTACACCTACTTTCTAATACGTCATTTTCAATTTTATTTCCGTAAACTCCAATATAAATTTTTCCTACTTCTTCTGCAATTTCTTGAGGAATGATACACTCATTATCTACTAACGCCTTTTTATAAGTCTTATCATTCGCTGTAAAAATAGCTATTTTGTCATATTCATTCCATTCTTTTGTAAAAGAAAAATGACACTTTATGTAATTAAAAGTGCCACTTGCTATGTATTTTTTATCTATTTTTATTATATTATCATCAATATTTATATTTAATGTTTTCATATAATCACCTAAATATATTCAACTGCTTCTACTGTTAAAAAACAATCTAAAAATTGTAATGTACCAGTTGCACTACAAAAAAGTGCTACACTAATCTCGTCACCTTCTACTACATCTACTAGTATCGGAGCTACTGTAACGCCTTGATGATACGCATTAAGCCCTCCACCTATGTAATTTTCGGCGATACTTGAATCTCCTTTTTTTAGGCTAATGCCTTTGTCTCCTGTAATGCTAGAAGTGTTAATTCCGTTTGAGTGTGCCGAAACAAGTACCTTAGAGATTCCTGCGCCTATTTTTATTTTTCCGTTGTCTATTGTAAGTTTATCACCTATCTTGCAATATTCAGT
Source organism: Clostridia bacterium (assembly GCA_030524345.1). GTDB lineage: Bacteria > Bacillota > Clostridia > TANB77 > CAG-465 > CAG-465. Next base: position 128,093 of record JAUNGP010000002.1, read on the forward strand.
GCCTTGAAGCAATGTATTTCCCCACGCTTCCGTAATGTTGATACTTCCTTTAGCCTTTTTCATTGTAATTATATTTTTTGCAGTATTTTTTTTCAAGCTCTCTATTTCCTCTTCTAATTCTAAGATCTTAGGCTTACTCATTAGTTCCCCACTCTCCTCTCACAACAAATTCAAACAGTTTTTCAACCTCTGCAGACCAATCTTTTAATTGAATCCTATTACTAATACTATCCTTATTTCCTACCTCTATATAATGATCATCTAAAACTAATTTACATCCTTGATAATATACATCTAATACTCCATCCCCTACTTTATACATAATAGGTATAGTTAAATCTGTATTAGCTTCTATAATCTCACCTGTTATGAGACTTTCTTGAACAATAGTTTCATAATTCGATATTTCATTTAACACTTCAGCTTCGATCGGTGTAGTTTCGTCAGGCTCGTCTTTAAATATTCTTCTATTCATTACTTCCTTCCTCCTTATCTTTTTTCATATATCCATATACTTGTAATATTGCACTCATCATACCTGTTTTTAATGCCATGCTTACTAAATTAGCTTCTTCATTTCCAAATTCAGGCTTAGTATCATCGCTTTGTATTTTAAATCTATTAAAGCCTTTTTTTACTTCAGACGCTATATCAGAAGTTTTTATAAATTCTAATTTTGTATTTCCATCACCAGGAACGGACGGAGTGTATCCATTACTTCCAAGGCCGCCCCTCTATATTAGAATAAGATTCAGTATCTTGATCATAATACATACTTCCTAAATACCAATCTCTATACATAGATGCATCTGAACTTGATTTATACAACTTTACCTTCCTAGAATATCCGTACCCTTTCAAATCTGCATTATATCCATACACTTTTAAAGGAAAATGACTTAGTATAATATAGGCACTTTCTATTGTAAATCCATCAGGAATATATGCATCTATTGTAAGCTTAGTAGCCATAACAGAACTATTCAGAGAATTTGCCCTAAATCCAATTTGACCATAATTTCCACTTATACCATCGTTCATATTTGGCGTCCCTATAAATGTTAAATTAGTAAGTAATCCCCTTCCTCCTATAATCTCAGATCCATCATCTAAAAGTATATTTCCACTAAATGTACCATTTTTAGCTTCTATACTTCCATCTTCAAGTATTTTAAAATTTTCGTTAGCAGTTACCAAACCTGTCATATCAATTTGGCCAGGTTTCAAATTTATCTTTGCGATTAATTCATCTGTATCAGTTTTTCTTGCGACTTCTAAATTAAGTTCATCCGCCATTTGTTGTATCTTAGAGTTAGTCTCCACTTTTGTGGAATAATATTTATTTAATTCTGTATTATACAAATATGTAGCTTCCATTTTCCAGTTTTCAAATTCTTTTATATATAAGTAATTTGTACCTGAAAAAAGAGCTATGTCTAGCTCTCCTAAAATTTCCTCTTTTGCTTCATTATATATAGTGTATACACCATTATTCTTTTCTATTTTTCTTAATATTTTAACAATACATTTACCTTTATCTTGATTAAATTCTACTACAAAATTATCTCTTATATTATTGTATTCTCTAAGAGGATTTTGAAAATAAAATTTGAACTCCTTTTTCATTGAAGGATCACTTCGTGGAAACAAGCTTTTGCTTGGATATAACGTTTTGCTGGGATATATAAGTGGCTTATTTGCCTTTCTACTATTTCTTGATACTACTAATGTTACAGTTGCTCCTGCCTTTCGTGGAAACAAACTTTTGCTTGGAAATAGTTTGTTACTTGGATATATTGCTCCTTTTGTATTTTCAGGATATATAATCCATTCTAAAATATTAGTATTCAATGCATCTTCTAATTTTAATTCATTTACTCCTTTTACTGTTTTTGTAAAATCATAAAATGCCGATACTTCATTTCTAATACTATCTACATTCTGTTTTACTGTAGCTATTTTCTCACTATTTTCATCTGTTTCTTGAACAAGCTGTTCTATTTCACCATCAATTTGATTTATTTTACTTTGTATACGCCTGATATTCTTCTTTTCTGATACTACATTTCTTGTAGTTTCTTCTCTTTCTTTAGATTGAATTTTACTAGAAATGCTTGCTCTAAATTTACCTGCATATTCTATATTTCCTTGATATATAACTCTTTTTCCATCTATTATTAATATATCTCCAAAATCTAAAGCAGGATCTATATTGCTTTCACACTCAAAACTATATGCTTCAAAATCTTTATATTTATTATAAATATTTTGTAATTGTTCATTATCTACAATAAACATATTATCTGAATTTATCCATACTGTATTGTTAGTTTTGTCTCCTACAAAATAGTTTTGTATACCATCTTCATAAGCAATCCTACTTACTTTAAATTTATCTCCCCAAGTATAGTTTTTAAAATATTTTATATCAACATTCGCTATATCCTCGCCTATACTTTTTATATACAACTTTCCATCTCTTCCAATATGAGCAAATCCTCCTGCTTGTTCTGCAATATAACTTATGTATTCTCTAGCACTTACTGTGCTATCATATACTGATATTTCTTTATTATCATTCAAAAAAGAAGTAGAACCAAGTTCTACTCCTGCTTTTGAACAAATATCTATTAATATATCTTTTAAAGTTTTTGGATATGTTAATGTACTTCCATCATAATTAAACTCAAATTTCATCATATTATCTACTAAATTTATTGACACAGTATAACTATCTTCTTCACTTAATTTATCCACATTAAAGTACCCAATAGGAACTATTTCATTTACTATACCAGATTCAATATATACCTGTGTTATAGGTTCTTTTATTTCATCTTTATGTAATTTTAAGCTTATAGAATTAGAAACCACAGAGCCAAAACAAAATTCATCGTTGAAAAGCTTGTATGTTCCACTAAATCCTAATATATGCTTTTTATTTACTTCTACACCATTGATATATACTTTAAGTAAATGCCTTGTACTAGGTTTATATATTAAAGATTTATAAGTTTCACTAGTATTATACATTGTTTGCCTCCTCTACTGCGTTTATTTGTGCTTCTGTGAGTTCTTTTTGCATTAGTGTAAATGATGTTTTCCATGTCGTTTTAATAGTATTTTCATCTATCTCTGTTTGAATCATAGTGACTTTTCTTTTAGATACTCTAAATTTAGCATTTTCAAGTATTCCACCTTGTACAACAGGTATTTTAATTGTAAGTACCAAAGGATTTTTATATGTTTCTTGTATTAATTCTTCTGCTTCTTCCTCTGTATTAAAATCCCATGACATTGAAAGTTTTAATAATCCAACAGCAATGGGGTTATCAATTAAACTACCATCTACAATACTTGAATAACTATCTTTATCTGTATCCTCTATATCTGCACTGTATGAGGAAGGTGTCTGTAATGTTTTATTTCCTCTTTTCCATAACATATAATCCCCTCCTTACTATGTATAACTTGCTTTTATTTGAGCTTTTCCTGTCTGTCTAGCTCTTTCATTTATTCCGTCTATAACTTCATCAATAATACACTTAGTTCCAAGAAAAACTTGTAATTTAATAGGTTGACCATTATTGGATTGATTATTTGCTAATACATCTTCAAATGTTTCCCTAAGCACATTTTGTGGAGCTGTAATTTCTGGATTGCTTTTGGCATTTGAATATTCACCAAATACTGCTAGTGTTTCTTCATAAGCTACATTACCTGTAGCAAGTCTTGGTAAAGAAATTGTATTTAACCTTAAACTAATCGGATTTAAACCTATTAATGATCCTACAGCACTTGCAACACTACTTATTGCGCCTAATACTATGTTTATTCCACTGATTATTCCATTTACAAAACTTTCTATACCAGATAATATAAAGTTAATAACCGTTCTGATAACTCCCCATATGCCATTCCAAACACTTGTTATAACATTCATAACTCCATTCCATATATTAGACCAAATTGTAAATATGGTATTTAATATTGTAGATATTGTATTTTTTATTCCATCGAATACACCTGATATAAATCCACTTATTGTATTCCATACTGTTGTAAAAATAGTTTTTACATTATTAAAATAAGATACAAAAAAATCCTTTATTGCATTCCAAACAGTGGTAAATATATTCTTTACCGTCTCAAAATATGATATAAAGAAACTCTTAATTCCTTCCCATATTGAAACAGCTACATCTTTGATTCCATTCCATAAACCTACGAAGAAATCTTTTATTGCATTCCATATATTAATAGCTGTCTGTTTTATCCATTCCCATATACCAGATAAAAAACTGCCCAATTCATCCCAATGTTTTATACATAAAATAACTATTGCAATTACTGCTGTAATCGCAGCAACAACCAATAGAATTGGTATATTGGCTGCAAACCAAGCAGCTGCATTTGCTATTAAAACGGCGGTTTCCATTATTTTTTCTGCAATTATTCCCGACTGAACTAATTTATATATAGTAAGTGCAGCGGTTACTAAACCAATAGAAATAGCCAAAGCTTCTAAAATTGTTACAACCAACTCATTTTCTCCTATAAACTTAAGAGCTTCTCCTACAATATTTAAAATCGTACCTATCCCAGATAATGTTATTTTTAAAATTGGTTCTAATAAAGCAAATAAATCACTTATAATAGGTTTAATTAAGGTACTTATTCCTGTAAATGAATTTAATATACCATCTAAAAATGTTTGGAAAGCCTGACTACCTGCAATTTTTTCAATTACCCCTAGCAAATTATTAAACATATCTGCTAAATTTTGAATAATAACATCTCCATTGCCATTATTATTCCACGCGTTAGCAAAAGCCTCTGCTATATTTCCAATTATTCCTAATATATTTTCTAAAATAGAATATACTGTTCCATTTGTTATAATATTTTCAAAACTTCCCCATACACTTTCTATTAATTCGCCTATATTACCTATAGTTTCTTTAGCCTTTTCAATTAAACTTGCACCATATGTATTCCATGATTCTACTAATGGTTCAAAAAAATCATGTAATTTTTGTGACAGTGGACTCAATTGTGTATCTACTCCTGATAAATCAATATTTGGTGCTACTATTCCACTTCCAGTATCTCCAGTGCCATTATTATCACTTAAATTATTAATATCACTATGTACTCCAGCAAGTGCTTTTGATTCACTAGCTGTTTTCTTTGCACTATTTGCCATGTTAGCATAGGCTGTTGCTCCTGCATTAGCAAATATATTTACTTTAAATAAAGCATATATAACGGATTGTAATGCTTTCATTAGTTGATACACTAAATTGGTTACATATTGTATAATTGGTGCAAATACACTCCCCATACTATACTTCATATAGTCTATATTAGCACTAAGCTGTTGTGCTCCTGTGTTCTGACTAGATAGCCAACTTTGAGCAGAACTACTTAGCACACTATATATCCCTCTTAAGCTAAATAATGCTCCAGCATACTTTAACACCTGTCCTATACCACTTTTTATACCAGTTGACATACTTTTTATATGCTTGGTTATTGTAGTAGTTATATTAGGTATTTTAGAAAAATCTAATCTAAATCCAGATAAGTGTTGTTTTGCTGTTCCTATCCCTGTTTTAAGTCTGGTAAAGATACTTGAAAATCCACTTTGTTTCTTTTTAGCTTCTTCTACTTCTGCTCCTATTTGAGAATAATTTTGTTTTGCTTCTTCAAGTTTTGAATTTAATTCTTCTACTTTTTCATTTAGTTTTTCCTCTTGCTTAATCAGATTCTGATATCCTTTATCTTTATTTAAACTTTCGTTTACAACGGGTTCAATCGCTTTTTCTGCTATAGGATTATTTTTAACATCTAATCCCTCAGGCGTAAATTTAGCCCATTTTTGCTCTTGCTTTTCATCCATTTTTGCATATACTTCACTTAATTTTTGCTTAGTATTTTCTAACTCTTGTTGATATTTTTCTACACTTTGTGATGCCTTAGAAAATTGTGCTTCTAATTGACTCAAATTTGAACCATTAACGTTATTTATTTGTTGTTTTACTTGCCTAACTGCTTGTTTTACATTTTTCCCCATATTCTTCATGTCAACACTATCAAATTTTTCTTTTATTTGTTTTATGGCAGTATCAGCCTGTTTTACCATCCCCTGCATATCTACTTTATCAAAAGTTTCTTGCACTTCTTTTACTACTTCTTTTATTGTAGGAACTAACTTCTTGAAGTCCTTTAATGCTTCTTCTACTCTTGCTTCTACAATAATCTCTAGTTCTTCTACTGTTATTTTAATCACCTCCAAGGTAATAAAAAATCCCCTTTTTAAAGAGGATGTAAGCAGTTTAGTGTCTTGCTTAGGACATGTTGATTTTACCAGATTTTGGTATTATAATGTCAATCAGAAAGGAAGGTGATATCATGTTTGAAAAAGTTTCTTATATTTTCGCCATTGCTTTAGGTCTTTCTGCAGTAATTTCACCTATTTTTACTACATACTTAAATAATAAACATCAATTGAGGATTAAACAAATTGATGTATTTGAATCTAAAAAATCGAAAGCCATAAATGATTTTTTAGAATGTTGTTATAATTTAAAAAATAATTATAATGATGAAAATTTCTTAAAGTGTAAATTATCTATTGTTAATCTAGGCTTATATATTTCAAACGATAATCGTGATATATTAAACTGTATGATAGATACATTTAACAATAAAAGCTTTCCGAAGGATTTCTTTTATACTGAACTAGATAAATGGGCTGAACAAATGCACCAAGATACAATTAATGATTTTACAAGTAAATCATGTCTAAGCAATGTAAAAGCCCAAATGTTAAAAATAAAATCCAAATCACATAGATCACATAAATCCAGGTAGTTTCTGGATTTATCTTTTTATGCCAAAACATTACCGCTAATATTGAGCCTATTATTAATATAAATCTCGCTAACACTATCTCTCCCTCCTTTTTTAGGCATAATAAAAGAGAATAGATTTTTCTATTCCCTTAATTTCCTATATCAATTTTGCACAATCTAGTATTATTTCTTCTAACCATTCATTAAAAACATGTCTAGTTTCATCTACACATTTTGAATATTTTATATACTCAAATACTTCAAATAAGTATATATAAGCCTCTCCTGTATTTTCGTCCCACATATCACTACAATTTGGTAAATCTTTATTTCTTACATCTAAACATTTTCTTATAAATTTTTCTGGAAAATGTATTGATTTATGTTCTTTATTTATTATCACTTCCATTATTCCAAATCTTTTATGATTATATTCTTTACATTCTACCATACTACGCACACTCCCTTTCTATTAATGGTAATATATCATGTTCCTTTAATATTCTATATAAAAACATTCTGCCTTTTTGTGTCCATTCCATATTTGGATTTACATCTGGAGTTCCATCTTTATGGTGAAAATGTATTACTTTATTATGAGTATATCCAAATCCTCTATATTGACTATATAATAGCCATTGTTTTCCTTGTCTATATTGTATGCCTAATCTATGTAATAACTTGTTCATTTTATTAGCTGTCATTCCATAATCATTTGCTATTGCATTTATTGTCATTGTTCCTTTTGTTCTTAATATTTTATCTGTATAGTCTGCTTTAGGCTTTAATTCTCCTATTAGTTTTTTATTTTGTTCATTTAGTAAACGTTCTTTCTTTAATTCTGTTGCAAGATTTATTATTGTATCTGGATTTAATAATACTTCTTCTACTTTATCGGGTGTTAAATATGTTCCATGTTTTCTTATACTTGGTATAACCTCATGAGTAATCCATCTTTTAAATTCTTTAGCTTCTGGTTTTCTGCTTGCTAATATTAAACTATATAATCCATATTCGTTAACTAAATTAGTGTTACCTTGACGACCTATGTTCAACATAGTGCGTTCATCTTCATCTAATCTTTGAATTGCTTGTGTTGTATTCTTTATATCCAAAGCATTACATACGTCTTTTGCAACAAAGAATATATTATTATCTATTTCTTGTACTCTAATTCTTCCAAATTCTCTATTTTCAAATATTTTTAATTTATTATTCATAATCTACATCCCCCTTATTAACATTCTTTTTAAATTCCTATATATACTTATACCTGTAAGCTGATAAATTGCAGTATGTATAATCACTAATATTGCTATACTAGGTACTTGCATTGTTATCATTTTCATTAAACACATTATTATTAATATTATTTCTTCTATTATTCCCATACTAAACCCATCCTTTATAACACATAACTTTCATTAACTCATCTGCTATATTTTCTTCTTTTATATATGGATTTAAGTATAAAATATGTCCAAAATCTGTATGTCTTAATTTCATTTGTCCATAATCTAACCAGTATGCTCTTTTAATTAAATATATATTTTTTTCTTCTTTACTAACATACCAATTGATTACTTTTTCAATTTCTTTTTCCTTCCATTCTTTTGCCAAAGAATTGATTTGTTCTCTTCTTTCTTCTAAAGTTTTCTCAACTATTTCTTGTGCATTTTCCTCATAATTTTTATTTATAACTATTTTAAATTTACAATTTTCTAAATCAACTATAAATCTTGATTTACATTCTAAATTTTCTTTTATTTCTGTTTCAAACATAAAAAATACGACCTCCATTCAATTTTCTACTTGAACTTTAGCCGCTTATATGATACAATTAAATTTATAAGGACTAAAGTTCTTATGTGTTTGAGATAATCTGTGTGTTCGCCAAAACTTAGCAGGTTATCTCCTTTTTATTTATTTAATTCGGTATAAACCTTGTCTATCCCCTCTCTTATTATTTCTGATTTTAATTTTCCTGTTTTTTTGCAACAGTAATTTAATTTTTTTACATCCGTTTCTGATAATCTAATTCTAGTATTCAAATTTTTTGGATCACTCGTAGGTCTACCCATTTTTTTAACTTCTATTTTTCTCACCTCTTTCTGTATCCACATATATAATATCATTTGTGGATACAGATGTCAAGTGTTTTTTTATAAAAAAGTTAAAATATTTTTACCTGTCTTATTTTTGCACGAAAAAAGAGCTAAACTTTAATGTTTAACTCTAAAATATAAAATTTAATTAGCAATTTCTACTTGCTTATATTCTAACGGTACATATACCATCAAATGATTTGCTTTCTTCTTCATGGGCTTTATATTAGTTCCATCAACATTAAACTCATGACTTATATCATCCCACAAAGATATAATATCATCTCTATTTGTTTCTATTGGAATAATAATTTCATATCCTGTATTATATCTATTTTTTTCTACATTTATTACTTTTACATTAAATCCTAAGTCACTATATAATCCTTCTATTTTGTTTATGGTTATTTGATATTCATAATCACTGGGCTCTACAAGTTTAAATTCTTTTTTCTTCAGTTCTTCACCATAACCATAGTCAAATTTTCTGACATAAGACTTTCCAACAGTATTATAATTGTCCTCTGTAAAGGTTATATTATTAATTGAATCACTTATTTTTTTATTATTCATATTTTTTATTTTCTTAATAGCCATTACTTCAAAAACAATTGATAAAAGGCTCACTATCAACATAAATGGAAATATTACTGCTAATAATAAACTTAAAAATATTAATGGTACTAATAATATAGATAGTAATATATATGCAATTTTATTATTCATACAAATCCCTATAACCCTAATAATTCTTTCTTTTTCTTATCAAATTCTTCTTGCGTTATTATGCCTTGATCTAATAAGTTTTTGTATTTTAATATTTTATCAGTTTCATCATTTGAATTATTATTAACTATATTTGAAGCATTGAAAGAATTACTTTTTTGATTTAATTGCTCATTTACTACATTAACAAAATTTTGTTTATCTACAAGATTATTTATAATAAATTCTCTACCTTTAACAATTATCTCTACATATGATTTTGTAAAACTTATTTCTGTTTTTATACTATCTATTTGTAAAATTTGAATTTCATCTATTTTTGAAGATATACCCGAATCCGATATTAAGATTCTTTTATCAGTACAAATAACATCTACTTGTCTTTTATCATAAAAACCAGCAGAAATCATTTTTAAATGTTCATCATCCGCTATTACATTATCTAGTTTATGTGCTAAATATTTATATCTACCTTTATTAATAAAATTAACATTTTTAGCAACAGTAAATATTTCTTTTTGAATAGACTCCTTTGATTTCATAACTAACACCTTCCTAAAATATATAACAATTATATACTAACTATGCTTAATATGCAAGTATAATTATTCGAATAGTTTTTTAAATGTATCTTTTAATCGTAATATCTTAGGTCTTGTTCTCATTGCGTCTCCAGATAATAGTTTATCCGTTTCTGCCTCTTTAAGAACTATTTCCATTTTAAAATCATCATTTATTCTACTCATGTTAGCTTGACAAAAAGTGCTTATTTCTCTATAAGTTGAGTTCCAGTATTCTTCTGGTTTCATTCCAAAATAATAAGCCAAAGACTCAGAATTTATTATTAATTCCTTTACAGTCTTTGACTCTTTTATTTTACTTGTTATTGATTCTAGCCCTTGTATCCTTTGAACTCTTTTTCTGCTATGTTTGCTACTGCCTTTTCTGTTGATTTCTTCATAATTTCTTCCATATCTATTCCAGATATTGGATTTCCTATTTTCTTTTCTAGTTCCTCCTGTGACATCTTCGTATTGAAAAAACCCTGATCATTTACCTCTTTTGCTATTTCTTCAAATATTTCTTTATATGATTTATTATTTTCTTCTTTATAATCATCTAAGAAATCATATACCTCATAATAATCTTTAAATGCTTTCATTCCTGATTCGTCTTCTGCAAATACAAATATTACTTTAGCAAGTGAATCTAAGTTCATCTCATTAAAAGATTTAAAATATATATCTTCAAAATTTTTCCCTTTTAATAGTTCTGTTATATTTATTATTTTTCTTGTTCTTAATACAATATTAACTTCTTTAGCTTTTGTTTTTAATATCATAAATTAATCCTCCTATACTTATTAATTGCCTGCTACTGTTGGAAATCCATCAGTTTCTTCCACTGCAGTAGTTTTATATATTGTTAATTTATCCTTTAAAAATTCTCCCACAGAGATTGTATCCATTGTAAGTCTACTTGTTCCTTTACAATATCTTACAAGTGGTTTACCTGTAGTTTCAGCTGTATTTTCTGGTAATTGGAAAAACCAATAATATTCTTTTGACTTATCTAAATCTCTTAATCTCTTATGTTGTGTATGTGTAAATAGTATTGGTATTTCTATTGTACCAGCTTTTCTAATTCCTGGTCTTGATAATTCATAATCTAAATCAAGTACACTTGCAGTTATTTGTTCTGGTGCTTCTTCTAATGCAGGTATCTCCTCTGTAAATGATACTTGTGTTCGTTCACCTGTTAATGTTTCAGAATAATATACTTTAGTATATGTGCTCACGTCTGGACTTTTTGTTTCTTCATTCATTTTATATTCCACCTTTCTATCTTATGTACTCAAATGAGTTTGTTAATGCATTGTAACGAACTTCATATGTACATATTAATTTATATTTCTTTGTTATTTCATCAAATATTATAGGACTTGTATTGGTCCTTAATATGTTTAGTTCTCTTAATTTTAAATCTGATTTATTAGCCATATCCATACATTCTCTTTGCATCTCATTCCAATGCTCTATACTTATTTGAAATATCTTTCTTAAAGGTATTGCATCATTTGTCTTATTAATATTCATTAAAGGGTTTTGAATTGTTCTACATGGAAATATACTCTCAGTAGTAGGAGTTTTTAAAGAAACTTCATCTCCAATTTCTGATAGTTTATCATATAATAAATCTGACATTTCTTTTTCTGTAAAATCGCTTATCATCTACATACCTCCTACTTGCAAGCTTCTTTTATCATATTGTATAGTTTCTCTTGTATTACATCTAAATTATCATCTCTTGTTTTAAATTCAGCATCAGTAAGGAAATGGTTAGGCTCAGCTCCACTTGCAATATAAAATTCTTGACCATTTATAACTTTTATTGGGTAGCTAAGCGACCTTTTTACTTTATTTTTAGGAATATACCATTCAACATATCCACTTTCTTTGAAGTGTTTAGTCACACCAATATGCTCTTTTTCAGCAAATTCTCCTGTTCCAAAATACTCAAACCATAAATATGATATATTATCATCAGTCATAAATTTTTCTGGATCAGCATATACTTTCCCTTTTACTTTACCTGTAGAAGTCTCTATCATTTCAACAAGTATTCCAGTAGTATTATGGCCTTTTTCCAATCTTATAGCATATCCTTGTATATTCTTTAATATTTCTTCTACGCCTTGTTCTACCACTTTTGGTAAATTATCGCATATGCTCTCTATCCCTTTATAATTATGCTTAACTTTTATTTTACATCTAAGTGCCATAGTATTTCTCCAATCTATACAAATATGTATTTCCTATAACACTTTGACTTATTACCCTATATTCTGGAATTATATCTTCCCTTTTTTTAATATTTTCAAAAGATATTCCATATCCATTTAATATATCATAATCTTTATCTGTTCTAGCTTTGTATATATCATAATTAACTTCACCAGTAGATTTTCTATCCAATTCATTTACATCCTGTTGTAAATTTAAATATGCCTCTTTATAAAAAATCCATTTTATTGTATATTCACCATGTTCATTAATTCTTTTAGGTCTACTTATATATACCTTTTTTAAATCTTTTAATAGCATTACGGTAACCTCCTTAGTCCAGCTCTTATGATGTCATTTCTCATCTTTTCTTCTATATCAATAAATGAACTTGATTCACTACCTTCATTTCTATTACTCATACCTTCTGCACCCATACGAATATATTTAGACACTACCGCTTCTTTTATATACGGATATAACAATTCTTCCTTATTACTTGATTTTAAATGAGATGTATTTAAGGCAATAGAATACATCTCATTATAAGTATCTTCTATTAATTCTTCTGTATTTTCTCTATAATTTGCTCCTAATACATTTTTTATTTTTTCTATTATTTCTTCTATTTTTACTTTACTTTTTTCATCCATTCTATCGCCTCTTTATCTATTTTTGGGGTAATAATGCTAATAGTTCATCTTTTTTAGCTTTATCATCATATTCAATTCCTAATTCAGTTAACTTTGATTTTATTTCTTCAACCTTGGGTGCTTTAGTATCTTTCATTTCTTCCCATTCTGAATTGTGGCTATATGCAAATTCTTGTGCATAACTTTTTGCTTCTACTATTTCATTATTTTTCTTATTTTTAAATTTCATGATATGCCTCCTTATTTAGACACTATTTTACATAGTGGAATAAATTTGTGAGGATAATATTTATCTTTTTTAGCATTCTGCATTAATCCCCAGTTTGCTCCATCTGCAAATTCTGCATCAGTTGGAGATTTTGTAGCTTGATTTGCCATTAAGTAGCTAAATCCTTTTGGATGTACAACCCTTCTTTGTCTTGAAATTAAGTTGGTTGTTCCACCAGCTTTTAATGCCTCTCTATCTCTTTCAAATGGTACATCTACAGGCATAGGCTCTCTTTTAAATAAACCTTCTCCTAATACATATGTTATGTATTTAATTGTAGTTGTAGTTACAGTATTTTCCCCACTACCTGTAGTTGTAGTTTTTGATTCAATTGTATATGCATCATCAATTAATACCGTCTTATCTCCCCATTGTGCAATGTTAGTATTTCTTTGAATACCTTGTGAATCTGTATATTTAATATATTCTAATAGTTGCTTTTTAGCTAACTCTGTTGCAACTTTTGAATGCATAATTGCAAGTTTAAACTTCTTGTTTTTATCACCACAAGCTTTTTGAGTTGCATCATAAATTGCATCTTCTGTTATTGTTCCGTTGACTTCAAAAGTATGTTCCTGTGCAAATTCCTGTGCTCCCGGATCTGTTGAAGCAAAAATACCATTTAAAATAGCAATAATAGTATCTTCATTAATATCATCCCATCTTTCTGCAAATTTTGATGCGATCTGATCTAATGGATCTAGTCCTGGTATTAAATCCTTTGTAAAGTCTTTCTCAGTTCCTACAACTGCTCTACCATATGAATGAACACCATAATAATATGTATCTACACCGTCACCTGTTTTTAAATCTGTTTCTCCATCATAATTTTGAGATTCACCTTTAAAATCTCCTTTTACAGGAATTACTCCATAGGCTGTTGTTGATTGATTAGCAAACATATCTCTAATTTGTTCATCACTTTCAAAAATATTAGCATTTAATAATGCATTCTCTCTTTCTTTTGGTAAACTTTCAATATATCTTCCAAAAGCTTGTGGGTTATATGTATTCCCATCAAATACACTTACATTTGGTTTTGTATCTGGCATTTAAATCACTCTCCTTTTTTCTATATGCCACTATTACTTATAAATTTTTCATAACCACTTTTAGGTGTGGTATCTACCTTATCTCCTGTTTTAGGAGATGGTTCCTTAGAATATTCAATTATTGCTTTTTCCCTTTCTGTTTTTGTAATTTTTTCAAATATTTCTAATTTTTTATTAATACTTTCAGCTGTTTCTCTTTCAAATTCAATAGTATTAATAAGTTCTAAAGCTATTCCTTTGCTATTAGCTTGTCTAATAGTTTCATCTTTTAATTTATATGCCTCTAGTTCTCTCTCAGCTTTACTTGCTCTTTGACGTGCTTGTTCTATTTCATAGTTTTTCTTTTGATCTTCATCCATCTTAGCAAGTTTTTCAGCTTCTTGTTTCTTAGACTCATATTCTCTTATAATAGCCTCTCTTTCTTTTTGCTTTTCAGCATTAATCATTTTGTTTACTTCGTCTCTGGTAAAAGTTTTTTCTTCTACTTTAGTTGTTTCAACTTCTTTTTCTACACTCTCGGCAGTAGTCTCCATATTTTTTTTGTCATTTTCCATAACAAATTCCCCCTTAACTTTTACGGTGTTATAACCATACGATCGACCTTTTACAGTAGTCTAACTAAACATTTCCTTTATTCTATGCTGACTAGGATAAAACGCATAATAAAAGAGCTATAGATTTTTATTATCTATAACTCATATTAACTATCTTCTTTTCTTAACAGCCACGATATTTCAAATCCATGCTCTAATTCTTCTTTCAATGTTTTATTTGATTCTTCATAATCAATATCTTTCGTTAAGATTTGATAATGTTTTAATATTTCTTTATCTTTCCAATCTAATTCATTGTAAAAAATTATTTCTTGTTCTGGCGTTATTTCCTTAATATTTTTTATACTTAAATATTGCTCTTTTAAAGTCATTTTAACAACTCCTTTATCATATTATAAAACCTTGGCAACTTATTTTTTAATTTTTGTGGATTTTCAAAATATTCTCTAAAACTTTCACTAAATATTTCTGTTACATACTCTGGTTTTATTCTCCCATATCTATCTTTAACTTCATTTATATTATTACAATGAATATATCCCTGATATTCATCTATAAAGCTATTATTCTTTAAAGCATATACTGTCCTATTATCTCTTTTTATTTGTGCTAACTTACTACTATCTACTAGCTCTTGCTTTAATTTTAAATAATCTTTATTATTTTTCAAAGCAACATCTTCAACAAAATGTCCTATTTCATGTATTACTTCATATTTATCTGCATTCTCATAAATATATATTATTTTATTTTTTGAATCATATCTACTATAATTAAAATCACTCATATTTTTAGTTATTATTTCAAATTTCATATTTTTATCTAAAACATCTTTCAGTTTCTTAGGTAAAAAATTAATCGCATCATTTATAGCTTCTTCTTCCTTACTAGTATTGTATCCACTTACCACATTCTTTCTAATATATGGTACTATTATACCATTATTATCTTTCAAAGTCGAATTATTCACATATTGAACTTTAGAACGACACCAATGGAATCCATCATCAATTGGTGGAAGATTCAATCCAGGTATTAATCCAAAGCACTTATATTTCATTATTCGATCATTATTCTTACTGTATCTATAAAAAGTATTCCAATCATTTATATTAAAAGTCTGATTATTCAAACTCTGACACATTTTAGTTGTTGCCTCATCTTCTATTGCAACAAATCTTACTTTTGCCTCTTTATCTAAAGACTTTATCCCTTCGATTTTAGCTTTATTATTTAATTCTATTATCTGTAAATCCATAGATCCGAACATTTTATTATCTTTTATATTTAATTTTTTATCACTTTGCTTTTTTAATATACTTTGAAAATCTGGATTATCAATATCAAGTTCTTGTTGCTGTTGAATATTTAATATTGCCTGCCTATATAATTGATCTACATTAATTTTTATAGTAGCCTCTATATAGGCATCAAACTCATATCCCATGTGGTTATTCATAGCAAGTAATGATAAGAATAGTATATCATTCATGTCCAATATAGGATTCTTTTTCTTTGAAGCCCTATTTACTTCTTCTTGTCCTTCTTTGTAATAGTAATTCATATCGTCATATATTATTTGTCTTTCATATTCATCTAGTTTACTTTGCTCTTCAATATAAGCTCCATATATTAATACTTCTAATATTTCACTATTCTTTGCTCTAGTTTTACCATAAATATTTCTAGCTAACATTCCAAAATAGCCTGTTAATAGTCCTTTATTATTCCATTCATCTATTTTTACATTTACCATATCTTTAGTTTTTTTATCTGCTATATTATATAAATTATCATAACTTAAATCCAAAACTTTAAATATTTCTTGCAATTTATTCTGCGTTTGTAGACCTATTTTTTGATAAATTTTCTTTAATTCTTTCATTTTCTTGTCGTGATATATCCATGTTTCCATCTGTATCACCCACTTTATCCTTTATTTCAAATTTATCATTCTGATTACTTGCATTGTTTTTCATATTTTCTAAATTCTTCTTAATATTTTCTTTGTTTTGCTCATCCATCTTAGTTAACTCATTTTTAGCATCAAAATCATATGGTAACATACTAATTACTGTCTCATCACTTATTAATCCTCTCAATTTCATTGCATTAGCCGTCTTACTAGTTTCATCACTTGGAATATTTCTTTGCAATTTTACTTCTATATCTCTAAAATCGTATTTTTTACCTTTATCCTTGTTAAATTTATTTAATATGATTTCCCATCGCCTAAGCAATCCTTTTTTAAATTCTCCTTCAAATGTCGCTATATATTGTTGTAAGCTAAAAAATTTCTTTTCTAAAGCTGCATTATTATCAGCACTTGTAAATCCTAAATCTGTCATATTTGGACAAAACGAACACAAGCATATGATATCCATTAAGGTCTTTTTATGATTTTGTAATGCACTATCATTTACATTTTTTTCTACCCATGCTAAATCTCCATCTTGACTTAAATAACGTACTCTACTGTTTAACACATATTCATCTTCTAATACTCTTGCTGGATTTATTAATTCATTGCCATTCTCATCTTGTATTGTCATTGGATTTTCTGGCTCATATCCTACAACTTTCAATATTGCCTCATCATTATATTTGAATGTGTTTCTTGAATTTTGTATTACTTGTTGGTAGGCTTCTATCAAACTTATTACAGGTTCAAATATTGCAAGTCCATCTTCCTGTTCAATTGCTGTTGCTGGTATATCATCATCCCATTTCTTAGGTTGCATTTCTTCCTTGTTTTCTACAAACAAACTCTCATTTCTATATTTTTGTTCATATTCTGGTGTTCCAAATAATTTTCTTTTCTCTGGTGTATCATAATAATATCTCTTTCCATTTGATGTTGTTAGTTCAACCATATTCTGATATTCTCCATTTGCAAGTGTTGTCTGTATTAATCTATACAGTCCTATTAAATTTTTTGGTAATGAATAATCCCATATGGCAACGGTTTCTAAAGCATCACTTCTAGCTATAGTTATTTCTCCAGTATTCTCATCTTTATAATATATTTCATAACAAGCTCTTTTTATTAAAAAATCTAAAACAAGCTCTAAAAAAAGAGCTCCATCATCATTATAGTCTACTATATGTTTCATAAGCTCCTCTATTTCTTTAATATCTTGTTCTGCATTGGTCTCTTTATTAAATAAGTCTTCTATTATTATGTTTCTATCTTTATTATATGCCTTTACTTTATATACTGGTGGCTTTCCACCAAAGTATCCTGCTCCCATTATAGCAATATATCTTTCTAATGGTACCTTGATATCTTCATCTGTTAAGCTTGCTAACTCTTCATCTGTTAATTTCCTTCTAAATATTTCATATAATTTTTTACGATTTTCTAATTCTTCTTGCACTTTAAAATATATCGCTGTTATACTACTTTCTTTTTCCAATTGTTCTTTACTATATCTTAACATAGTTCCTCCTATTTTTTTATAAATGGTTTGTTTGTCATTTCCATATTATTTATTGGTTTCGGATTCTCATATACTCCTGTTAAACAATCTTCTGCATCATCATGATCATTCTTCCCTGTTCTTACATAATGTTTTATATGTTTAGCAAATTCTGGCCATTTATCTTCCCAATTAATAGGAAAATATATATTGTTTGTTACGCCAGTACTATTAGATAATATTCTTGCTGTTTTATTTTCACTCTGATGAAACCATCTAACTTTTGTATGTCTATTATTCATTTCCTTTAAGCTTTTAATTACGTTTCGTGCAAAGCCTCTACCACCATTGTTACTCTCAATGTTTGCGTTTCCTACATGATCTTTAGTAAGCATTTTTGCTACCAATGGTTCTGTTATTTCCATGGCGTCTTGTGTATATATAATATCAAGTATATAATAATCATTCGCATACATTTGATAATCTATTGAACATAAATAGTCATCTCCTTCATCTGCTGTATCTGTATAATTCATAATATAATGTGCGGGAGGCAATTTCTCATAGGTCTTAAATTTATTATATAGTCTGTTTCTTATATCAATCGGTTCTTGCTGATAATTAGCATATACAATGTCTTTATTCATATTTTTGGTTTTTAATTTATAATCCTCTTTATTTAATATTTCACTGCATAACATTGTTCCATCGTCCTGAACAGCTTTATAATTAATATGCCTTACATTCTCATAGTTTTCTAATATATATCCTGCCAAATCCCCATCTGCCCATCTAGTCATTATTATAATTAGTTTAAAACCTGTCTCTGTTCTAGACAACATTGTATTATTAAACCAATCTATATGTTTTTGCAAGGTATTTTCATTGTAGGCTTCCTCAACATTTTTTATCAAATCATCTATTATCATGATTGTACAGCCAAATCCTGTTGCTGTTCCTTTGGGAGATGTTGCAAGATAATTCGCTTGACCATTTCCTTCCAAAGCCCATTTATTTGCCCTAGATTCGCCATATTTTATTTTTGTATTAGGGAATATATCAGAATATGCTATGATTCCCTCTGTCTTTTCTGATGCTATTGCATCTCTTACTGACTTTGCAAAAGTTCCTGATAAAATTTCATTGTATGATCCTGTCATTATTTTTTCTTTTGGATTTCTTCCTAAAATCCATTCTACAAATTTTCCAGCCGTTCTTGATTTTCCATGTCTCGGAGGCAAATTTATTACCAAAAATCTGTCATTGCTTTCATAAAAGTTTTGTAATGCTTCACAAAAATTCTTTAAAAACTCTCTATCCTCTTTATAAAAATCACCTGCAGTTAATTTACAATATTCAAAGAAGTCACGTCTAGCTAATTCCAAACGTGCTTGTTCTTTCATTTTAACTCTTATATTATCATTTATCATAAGCTATTTTTCTTAATTCTTCTGTTGTCATTCCTGCAAATGGATTATTTACATTAATATTACCACCAACCTCAACTTTATCTTTAAACATTCCTAGGTGTTTTCCTAGTAATTCAAGTGCCTTTGTTTTATCTAACAATTTCACTTTCTGAGTATTTCCTATTTGTTCCCTATTTTCTCCATAACCATCATATTCTTCTAATGTTTCTAAAGATGATATTGCCCTAACTGTTTCTTCATCTATGTCTTGTATGTTTTTTAGTCCACCACTTTCGTTATATAGCTTTCTTATGTCTAAAAACGCTATTCTTGCAAGTTCTTGTATTACCATATCTTGCGTTACTTCTGTTCTTTTTTCTCGTTTCTGCATTTTTTCTGTAATATAATTTTGAACCTTAACATTTCCTAACATTCTACTTCCTGCTGAACTAGCCGTTTCATCTTTCTTACAATTAGGATAAGCGACCTTATATGCTCTTGTTGCATTAAGGTCTATTAAATATTCATCACAAAATCTTTTCTGTGCATCTGTCATATAAGCTCACTCCTTTTCTATATCAATCTTATTTTAACATTTTATATTTTTCTACGACCTTATTAATAAAATCGTTGCTATGTGCTACTACTTCACATATATATTCTTCATTATACTCAATTTGATTAGAGTTCGCTGTATTCCACATCCAGCAATGACACAACTCATGCTTTAAAGTTCTAATTTTTTCTTCTGGATTCAATTCTTTACAAAGTCTAATTATATGTTCTGTATAATTTGTATTTCCAAAAATATAAATTTCTTCTTTTTTAGCATTAGGATGTTCCTTTAAATAATTATTTTTTAATTCTTCTTCGTTAACCTCTATTATTTTATAGGTCATATCATTTATTTTAAATTTCATTTACACACTTTCCTCTCATGATTTTAAGCCTACATTCTTTCTTTTTGAATTTCTTGCAATAAGCACATTGTTCCTCTTTTATAATATTTACCTGTCTTATATATCCTTTACCAAGCTGGTCATTTATAATTTGCTGATATATATAATCATATCTCCTCATAGTTGTCACTCTCCTTTTATCTACTTGTCTCATAGCACATAAAAAGAGACTGGTGTGTATTTCAGTCTCTTGAGGTTGATTATAAATAAATTAATTTAATTAATCTAGCATTCAATATAAAAAGAGACAACTTTTTAATATTGCCTCTTTAGTTAACTTCCTTATAGTACTTCCGTTATTATATATTATAACATAGTTTTTTTTTAAATAAATACCCTTTATATCCCAGTTTTTTCCCAATTTAAAATTTTATGCTTTTATTACATCTAAAATCTTCTTTTTTATATCTGCAATTTGATTTTGAAGTCTCTTTTTTGTCGACTTCATTTTAAATTTCCTATTAAAATTATATTCTACATTTTCCCACGAACGATTTTCAAAATATCTGCATTCTATTAAAAACATTTCCTTATCCGACAATATACTGAAAGCATTTTCTAATTTCTTAACTTCCCTTTCCAAAGAAAATAATTTACTCTTTTCTATTTCTATTAATTCTTCTACTTGTTTTTTATTCATTTCTTTATATATTACTTGATTTTCGATAGGATTACTTATTTTATTTTTAGCTCTTGGCATTCCTAAATTATACTCTGGAACATCTACAAAATCTAAAATATCTTTATTATTTTCCCAGTTATTTATTCTTTCTTTTATTGTGCTTACCTTAGCCTTATTTTTCATATAATTTTTTAACATATCATTTATATCTTTTAAAGTTAATAAAGCATCTGCACATGGTGTTCTACTTTTTCTATTAAAACTCTTTGGTTCTTCACAGAATTTACAGTATTCATAGCTTTCGCACATTCCTCCATTTCTTTTTACTGCTTCTTTTTCTAATTTATATTGAATTTTTTCTTTATTTATCATATACTCACCTCTTTAATATCTTGTATCTAAATTATTACTTCTACTGTCCTGCTCATTTGCCTTTTTAATTAACGTTTCTATATAATCATTTAATTCATTATTCTTTTTTATTAAAAGTGTATTATATTCCTTTATTTGCTCATACCTTGCTTTTATTTCTGTATGCTGTTCTTGTATAGCTGTTTGTCCTACTATAAGTATTAATAAAAATATTACTATTAATATAAACAGTATATCTTTTATATTATTTATTGTTTGTTTATCTTTTAAATTTACCTTAACTTTCATACGCTTGTCCCTCCTTATATTAAATTAAACTGTATTATAATAAATCCTGTCATTCCGACCGCAAATGCTAGAAAATTTCTAGCTGAAATACTTTCTTTATAAAACATTTTTGCTATATTTATAAAACCAAAAAATATAGATAAAAATAAACAAATTGTTTTAACTATTACCATAATCTCACTCCTCTAAACAGGCCGATCTTGCCTCTTATTCTTCTAATAATTCTTTTAAAATTTTATTTTCTCTTCTTAAATCGTGAATTAAATCACCATCGCCGCTATCTGCAATAGCTCTTTGATTTCTTTCTATTATCTTTCTTATTTTCTCTTTAGGTATATAATTTTGAATTATATCTTCAAATAGTTTTTGATTTTCTCTGTCTAATCTACGATTATCTCTTTTTAGTCTTTCTACTAGATTTAATACACCTTCTAATGCCTTTATGTCAGGATCGCAATTAATGCAACTTCCTCCTGCATTTTCTATTATTTCTTTTTGCTCTTTTCTAATTTTTAAAATTTCTTTTACTTGCTCAATATTTTTTAAATCTTCTTCATTCATTATTACTATTCCTCCACTTTCTCAAACCAATTTTTTTCGAAATATAAACACATATCTATATCTTTTTCTCCGCAAGCACATGCTTTAGCATATTCCTCGTCTTCTCCAGCAGATACTAATGTTTTGTATATTGCATTTTGATATGCTTTTTCAGCCTCTTCTGTAACTCCTTCTAATAATACATAACCTTCTCCATACTCGCTATAGTAACCAAGGTATATGTATCCTATCATTCCAGCAAAATCTTGAATTTCATTTCCATTTTTATCTAACGGAATATTTTTAAAAAACAGTTTTTCTATTTTATGTATTTTTATCCTCTACTTTCTTATAAAAATATTCTATCCAATATGCTGTATCTTCTCCACAACCAAATTCATCATTTATACACTCTGCCATTTTTCGCATTACTTTATCTTTTGTTGATAGTTCTTTTTGTTGTTCTTCTAATTTACGTCTTAAACTTTGTATTTCTCTAAGCATTCTTACACTTGCAAATTCTAAATTTGTAAATTTTACATCATCTAATCTATCTAAATATATTGTATTTTTTTCTTCTATTACCTTATATTTATCTTGATACATATCATCTATTATACTTTCAGCTTCTTCAACTGACATAGTATCTTGTACCATTATCTTGTTATAATAAGCTTTCTTTTCTTCTTCACTCATCACTTTGTTCCTCTACTTTCTTATCAATCAATTGCTTTTTTATCTTTTAATATCTCTAATATTCTTATAAAATCAGGTTGTAAATCTTCACTAAAATATTGTCTTAAACATTCTACTTCATCTATTGTATTATTTATTATATTATCCCTTTTCTCTAACTCTTTTAGTACATTTTCTATTGCCTCTTTTAATATTTTATTATTATCATCTAAGCAATGTTTTGTTGTCATTATATAACTTTCTTTTATTATTTTTATATCTTCTTCTATATCTTCAACCCTGACTCCGTGTGGACAGTCTGTACAATAATCCACATTAAACTTCTTACACGCATTATATTGTTCTTCGCCTTTTTCACATTTATATTTTTTCATACATACTACACCTCATATTCCACGCTTTTGAACTGCTCTTTTGTTACTATTGATAAAATTTCTATTTGTTCTAAACTAAATCTATTAACATTTAAATATTCTTTAAATATTCTCGCCTCTTTACCTACTTTTACTTTATCTATATTAATACAACTAAGATTATTGAGCCTATATTTTAATACATCGTCCTCTTCTATTAAATCTATTATGTTAAAACTATGTTTTTTTATATTTTTATATCTAACAAAATTAGTAATATCCGCACAATCATCTAAAAAGCTGTTATCAATTATTACTCCTAAATTACCTATATCGTCCTCTTCAAGTATTTTTCCTATAATACCATCGAAAGTTCTTACATATTCTCCTACTTGTATATTCATTTAATCTATCTCCTTTTTATAAAATAAGTTTTCTTCTTTCCAGTTCTTATATTGCCTCTTTAAGTAATCTCTTGTTTTCTTTTTTATGCTATTTTTTAATATTTCATCATTTCCATTATCATAAAAATTATGACAACTTATACACATACATACAATATTTTCTTCTATTCCTAAGCCACCATGGCTACGTTTTATGTAATGACTATTAGGCAAACCTCTCTGTCCACAGATGATACATCTTCCATCATCACGTTGCCATACAAGTGCTTTTACACGTGTAGATATGTCACAAGCCTTTGCTCTTCTACTTGTCCTATTTTTCATTTTCTTTACTTTCTTGTATTCTTTTTCATTGCAATTGTTACAATCAATTTTTGACACATTTTTATGTTTTTTACAACAATAAAAATATCTTTGTTTTCTATAACTTCTAAGTCTTAAATGCTTACAAGGCATTTTTATCATCTGCCTCTTTAGATATAGTCACTATTGATCCTAATTTATATCTGTTGCATTCGTATTCTATATAATTTATAAAATCATTCATACATTCTTCACATAAATATTTATCAATATGTGTTTTATAAGTATGTTTTTTACATTCATTTATACTTAAATTTCTTTCTTCATGATTTAATTCAGGTATTTCTTTTTTACATCTATCACAAAACCTTTTTAGCATCCTTATTCCTCCTCTAATATATTAAATTCAATTAAATAAATCATTTTTATGTCATCAGTAATATTTTCAATAATACTTAATTCACGTCTTAATTTTTTATATCCTTTCTTTGTTATGTTAATTTGACTAGGATATTTATTATATTTTTCTTTAAACTCTTCTATCTGTTTTAATACTTTCCTTAACATCAGATACCTCCTTTATAGTTGTAGGTATGTTATATTTATCACATATTTCTTTTACACTCGTTTTTAATATATCTATATAGCCCATTTTCTCACCTCTTTTGTTTTATTACTTCATTTTTTAATGCCGTAACAAAGTATTTTAGATCATTTGCTATTTCATTTTCTTTTTTAGTGCTAATATAATTGTCATACACTTTAAATAGTATTAATTCATCTATTTTATTAAAGTATTCACTTTCTTCTTCTAAAAGATAACTAACTGCATTTTGAAATAATGCATACTTTAAATAATCCTTTTTAGGTAATATATTAATAAACTCTCTTTCTATAAAAATATTTTTTTCTTTTAAAGCCTCATCATATTTTTGTGTAGCCTCTTCGACCAATTTTAAATTTTTGAAATCGTCGCTATTATTTATATTAATTAATTTATTATCTATCTGTCTATCATTATCTATATCTATATCTTTCTCTATCTCTTTCTCTACGTGACTTGCTTGTGACAATAATGTGACTTTGTCACAGTTTAATAATTCTTGCTTTTGTCTTAAACGTTGATTTCTCTTTCTTTCTGCACTATCAGTTTCAGATCCAATGCAGTTTGCTACTTCAGGCATTTTATAATTATTATCACTTACCTGTTCTATTAATCCTTGTGATTGCAAAAATGATAACGTAATTTTAACATTTTCTATATCTTCATCTAAATCTAATGCTAGTTCTTCTGCAAAATCTTCTTCTACACCTTCAAATTTTAAAATTCCTTCATTTTTTATAGATTTTAATTGCATTTTTAAGTAAATAATTACATATGTATCTCCACCAGCGATTTTTCTTAACTTTTTTATTGCCTTTTGTGCAAAAAAATCATCTTTTAATTTTAGCCAGTAATACCTTTTAGACATTTTTCATCTCACCTTTTAAGAATTTATTAACAAAATAAATTTGCCCTTTCCCAGTAATTTTAGGTGTTTTACTTGTAGTTTCATATCCGTTAGAATGTAAAATTGTTGTTTTCTTTAACTCAAATAATCCCAGATTCATCGATTTTTGTGTAGGTGTATTATAATCATCTCCGTACTTACTAACTAAATATCCATTTTTTCTTAGTATTTTAAAAAGTCTTTTCTCTCCTATATCTATACCGTTTTGACATAAGTACTTTGCCATTTCTCTTACCAAAATAGATTTTTTACTTGCACTTACAGAATCTGCAAATAACACTTTATGTTTTTGTTCTTCAATTATTTTATCTTTTTCAGCTATTTTACTTTGAGCTACCAAAAGTGCTTTTGCCAGCAGTTCATCGTCGGATAAATTTTCTTGATCTAATATATATCCGCCGTTTCTTCTTATACTAGGCAGCACTTCACTTGTTACCCAACCAGTAAATTTTTCTGCTTCTTCTTTTCTGCTTTGAAATATCACTTTATATAAATTACTTTCATTTACAAAATTAGCTTGTTGCTTTCTACCTAAATTATCGATGACCTCGGTAGTAACGACCCCATCTTTTTTTAATCTATTTTTACAATCACTTATATTTTTTATATCTAAAACTTCACATACATCTTTTAAACAAAACCAGGCTTCGTTATTTATAATTTGTACTCTTACTTTTCCAAAATCTTTATTTTCAAAAACTCTTAATTCATTCATATTTATCCCTCTTTCTTTAATTTGATTTTTCTTTTGAAATTTGATATAATATGAATAATGTATTGTGTAAAATACATTATTCGTGTTGATTAGAAGTGTTGTCTTTCAATTTTGATGCTTCTAATCTTTTTATTTGCCTATCTTTTTCTATTATTTCGTCTTTTAATTTTTGAATATCTGCTATATAGTCAGCTATCATGATTTGATATGTTGAAGATATATTTTTATAATGTTTTAATTGCTTTTCTATTCTTTCATACTCTTTTCGATTTATAAACATATTTCACCTTCTTTCTATATTAAAATTACCAGATACATTTTTTATTTAATTACACAATTTAAAAATTGTTGTTTATTTATTAATTTATAATTTTTATATTCTTGTTCATTTA
This sequence comes from Clostridia bacterium, assembly GCA_030524345.1. Taxonomy (GTDB): domain Bacteria; phylum Bacillota; class Clostridia; order TANB77; family CAG-465; genus CAG-465. The sequence continues at coordinate 155,074 of JAUNGP010000002.1, forward strand.
TCATTTTTATATATGCCTCTTTAAACATCTTATTTTCCCTTTTTATAACTCTATTTTTATTTATATGTTCTTTTATTGTTTTTTCTATTAACTGTGCTATAAAATGTAATATAATAATTCCTGCTAGCATTAATATACAAACTTGTCTTAGATCCACTTTTTCTCACCTCCCCTCTTTTAATCTGTGTATCAGTCGCCTTAATTTTTTATTATTAGTCCTTCATTTAAGACTTTTAATAGATTTTCTTGTGTAACTTTTTGAGTTTTTCCTATATAAATTAATTTTTCTCGTTTTCTTAACACATTAAATATCTTCGTTACCTCTTTTAGTGTAAAACCATATTCTTCCATGACATCTTCTTTCGTTAAGATCCTGTACGGATTTATTTTTAACATTGTTAATAATGCCAATTCTATATTTTTAAATACTGTCATGTCTTCTTTACTCATATTCTCACCTACTTCCTTTTTTTACCATTTTTTGCTATAATACCTCTTGAGCCTGAACACCACGAGAAAGGTGGTGATATTATGACATCCAGAGAAGAAATTGCTTTACAACTTACATTAAAAACTATCGAAAAAATATCTTTCGATTATGATAATGTAAAAAAATTACAATATGAGATTTATAATTCAATTTATGAAAACATAAAAGTTGATAGTGATAGGCCTGTCAAAGTTTAAATTATTTTTAATATTCATCAGCTATCTTACACATAGCTAAAACGTTATTTACTATCTGTTCAGGCTCATTACTTATTGCTTTACCTGTGTTAATTTTCTTTTCTAATAAATCATTCATTCTATTTAACCTTTTTAATTCATCTAATAAAATCATATTTACTTTATCCATCTGCTCACCTCTTTCTTTATCACCTATATTTTTGTTCAATTTACTGTACAATTATTGTAAAAATAGTTCTGCTATTCCTACATTTAAAGCCTTTGATAATCTAGTCATTGTTATATTAGTAGTTACATTAATCGTGCCATTTTCAAGACCTGAAATTATTGGTCTTGACACTTTTGCCTCTTTAGATAATCTCTCTTGTGACCAACCTTTTAACTGTCTATAATATTTTATTTTCGTATTCAAAGTATCACCCCCATCATTTGTTCAATTTACTGTACATATTATCATATATATTTTTTGTTGTCAAGTAAATTTAACAAAAAAATATAAAAATGTTGACATTTTGTAAAATATATTGTACAATACAATAGAAAGGTGGAAGAAAAATGCTACTTGGAGAAATAATAAAACAATATAGAAGTGAACATAATTTATCTATGCAAAATTTTGCAGATTTAATTTATAGTAGTAAAAGTTATGTTTCTATGCTTGAAAAAAATATCAATCCTGCAACAGGAAAACCCATAAAGCCTAGTATAGAAACTTTAAAAAGTATAGCAAGTGCTATGCATTTACAAATTGAAGATTTACTTTCTCTACTTGATGACAAGCAAGAAATAATACTAAATGAGGATACAAACTATAAACAAATTGACATACAATTTGAAAAATCACAGGAAAGATTAAAAGACTGTAGAGAGAAAAAAAATTATACAATAGAAGACTTAGCTCAAATATTAAAAATTGACAAAAATAAATTATATAGATGGGAAAATATCAGTCCTGCAAATATGCCAACTACGGCTATAAAAAAGTTAGCAGATTTATATGAAGTTAATCCAACTTGGTTATGTGGATATGATGTTCCTAAAAAGATAATAACTTCAAATAAAAAACTAGAAACAATAAAAATACCTGTAGTAGGAACAGTAGCTGCTGGAACACCTATTCTTGCAGAGCAAAATATAATTGACTATGAGGAACTTCCAGCTAACGAATTTAAAGACGGTGAATATTTTGGACTTAAAGTAAAAGGAAATAGTATGTTTCCTCGAATTTTAGAAAGAGATGTGGTAATAGTAAGAAAACAAGAAGATTGTGAAAGTGGTCAAATAGCAGTTGTACTTGTGAACGGAGACGAAGCAACCGTAAAACAAGTGAAAAAAACTGCTAGTGGTATAATGCTAATACCTTTTAATGCAACCGAATATGAGCCTGTGTTTTTTACTAAAGAAGATATAGAAAAGAAACCTGTGAAAATTGTTGGAATCGTAAAGAGACTGATAGGTTATAACTTTGATTAAAAGGAGTGATATATGTGGAAAAAGACATTGAAATAATAAATGATGAAAAAGAATGTATTAAAATGAATACTGTTTTGCATAAAGATTCAGCTTTACAGAGATTAGATAATAGTTTTTTAAAACACATAGAGAAAGAAGAATACAAAAAGAGTGATCTTTTAGCTTATTGGGTAAAGGATTTTTCAAACTATCACGACAATGAAGATAGCTTTGATTCATCTAAATTAAAAATTTTCAAACGTGGTGATATTATAAAAGTAAATTTAGGATTTAATATAGGAAATGAACTCGGTGGATTACATTACTGTGTAGTAATAAACAAAAAAGATAACAAAAAATCTGGTACTCTAAATGTTATTCCATTATCTTCTTTTAAAGAAGGTAAAAAATATAATATGAATACTTGTTTAGATTTAGGCGATGAACTATATACTTGTATATCTAACAAACAAAGGAAAATGATCGAAAAAACTACAAAAGAAATACGCGAAATTTTAAACCTAGATCCAAGACTAGCTACGAAATCTGATCTAGAAAAACTAAAAGGGTTAGCACAACAATTAGAATACTTATCTAAAGTAAATATCGAAATAGACAAGATGAAGCATGGTACTATTGCTTTAGTTCACCAAATAACAACTATAAGTAAACAACGTATTTATAAAACGGATATGTTGAAGCATATAAAGTTATCAAATTCTAGCTTAGACAAAATAGATGAAAGAATTAAAGAAATGTATATAAAATAATTTTAAACCATTATAAATGATTTTAAACGAGTTTTTAGAAAAATAAAAAAATTTTAAATAAATCTAAAGATTTTTGTATAATTTATTTGACAATGAACATATTATATTGTATAATCTAATTAAGACTTAACTACATATTATGTAAATAATATGTCAGTCATAAGAAGATTTTAGGCGGTTCATTGCAACCGCCTTTTTTATTATTTAAAATAATTACTGTTTTGCTAGTATCGATAAAATGTTAAAAGATAAAATTACTAAATTTATCGATAATGTAATAAACAATTTAATAAAAAAGGAACAAAGTGTAATTCAAGTTTGGCGACTGATACACTTTATTCCGAACAAATAGAACACTTTTGATAAAGTATTCATATATATTTTAACATATATGTGCCTCTTTATCAAGAGTGATAAGGAGGATTTTTTTATGGGAAAAGGAAGAGGTACTGTATTTACAAGAATACAGAAAGTAAAAAGAAAAGATAATAAAATTTTGGAAGAATGTCATATATGCAAAAACTGTACAGATAGAAATATTTGTAATAATAGAAATGATTGCAATAAATGCGACAAGTGCAAGAAGTGTAAAGATCACAACGATTGCGATAAATTCTACTTTTATACTAGGATAGTGGGAGAATATAGATCTGCTAATAACAAAGTTGGAAAAACAATTTATGGAAAAAAGAAAAGCGACGTAAATAAAGAAGTAACTTTAAAAATTGCGGAGGTACACAAAGGAATACATGTAGATTCTTCTAAAATAACTTTAAAAGAACTTATGCAAACAGTAGTTAATAATAGATTTCTCAATGGACAAACTAAAGAAAGAGCATATGCAAGAAATCTAGATACTATAAAAGCTGCTTCGAAAATTGAAATATTGAATATGTGTATTCAAGACATTTCCCATAACGACATTATAGAAAGTCTATCCGCTATAAGGCAATATTCTCAAAGCGTAATTGATAAAATTTTTGGATTAATAAATAGTGCATTTAAACTTGCGGTAATTAATAAACTTTTATACACTAATCCATTTGAAAATAAAGATGTCATAAAAAAACCCAGAAGTAAATTAGCAGCCAAAATAGTTAGATCTTTTACTATAGAAGAACAAAAGTTATTTGTTAAAAGAACATTTTTGGAAGAAAAATATGGAATAATGTTTAGAATAGATATGGCTACTGGATTACGTCCACGGTGAATTACTTGCACTAAAACCGTCCGACTACGATCAAAAAAAGGAAGTTTTACATATTTCAAGAACTTTAACTAGAGATAAAAATGATAAGGTAATAATTGGTGATGCGACAAAAACATATAACGGTGATAGAGAAATACCTGTTACAAATGAATTTAAACAAGATTTATTAATAGCTATTGAAAATATGTTAGATAATGAAAATAATTTAATATTCACACACGAAAATGGGAAAATAATAAATCCAGTTACATTTAATGATGTCTTTAAAAGGGTATGTAAAAATATTAATATAGAAAATGTTACAGCCTATACTCTAAGACATTCTTTTGCTACAAGAAGACTAGAAAGTCACATGGACATAAAATTATTATCAGAATTAATGGGACATTCAGATATAGAAACTATTTATAAAAATTATGTTATGATTTTAGATGATTTCAAATATTCTGAATTAAAACGATATTATAGATATGCAGAAAGCGTAGGATTATATAAAGATAACAATTCTGAAGTAAATATAGATGAAATAATTAATATAATAAAAAATTTATATATAGAAGATCCAGACGAATTAATAAAAAAACTATCTACTGTAAAAATACTGTAAATTTTCTTAAGTTCATTGATTTATAGGGGTTTGATGGCATTATATTTTGGTAGGGGTCACCATTATAGCAGGTTTTATACCTGCTTTTTTATACAAAAAGAGAATGAACATGTTATTATTCATTCTCTTTTTTCATCATTTCCTTTACATCACTCTTATATCCCCTGTAACAGTTGCAACAGTAAAGTCTCCAATATATTTACCAGATTCAACATATTCATTTTTTACATCTCCACATATTGTGTGAGGTAATAAGCGCAATTTTTTAAAATTATGAAACTTCATTTTTATATCCCCGCTAGTTGTTGAAATGTCTGCATTAACATCGTTTTTGGCATTCATTTCTAATTTGATGTCTCCACTTGTACATCTAATTTTTGCACCAGTAAAATTCATTTCAGATTTCACATCGCCAGAAGTACTACTAACTTCTATTTTTTCTACCACTACTCCACTAGTTATCCATACATCGCCTGACGATGTTTTTATTTTTAATAATTTTGTAGAAATGGCACCACTCAGTTTTACATCGGCAGATACGGTATTAATTGAAATTTCATCAAAAAGTTTTCGTGGAATGTGAATATTGATTTGTAAATTACTATAATGACAACATCCATCAAAATTGATAGAAATCATTAATTGTCTATTTCTCACTTTAAAATCAAATTTTAGTTTCTCATCACCTTTATATCCCCCAATTTGTCCAATTGCATTTGCCTCAATTAAGCCACTATCCACTGCCTTGATATTAACATCTATAAAACTTGTATCAATCAAGATCTTATCAATATTAGTAGCTTTCTCACACCGTTTTTCATTGATTTTAACCTTTTTTCCAGATTCTTTTTCTTTGATTACTTGACCATCGATAATTGTTACACTATTCTGATTAATAATTCGAATCATATTTTTCCTCCTTCACCAAAATAAATAATTATTATCCTTTCAATATCAAAATTTGATATATTATATAATACATTCTCTAAAAATTCAAGTTATGCCAACTTATAGCTAAAACTTGTATAAATATTTATCATTTACACAAAATAATTATAGGTGATTTTATGAACATAATGCACAGATTAGAAGTACGAAATGGTGTTTTGCAAAACGTAATGTATATATACTATCCTACAGAATATGAATTTGCGCTAGACTTTGATAGCTTAAAAACGCATGTCATCAGTGTAACGGATAAGGTAAGAGAATATGCATTAAAAAATATTTCCAGATTTTCAAGTGAATCCATTTTGCTAATATTAAATGGTGTAGTAGTAGGAACAGTATTACTAACCCAATTAGTAGCAGATACAAATTTAAAAAATATCCCACAGAATATCTCCCAAAACATATCAAAAATAAATGTAGAAAAGCCAAAAAATATAGAAGTCTCACAAGCTTCTTTAAAAGAAATAAGTAAAGCAGAGACTCAAGATTTCCCAGAGGATCCTAATTCGCCAAGTAATTTACTAAGCACCACAAATTACACATCAACAAATTCAGGAAGTGTATCTAACTTAGTTTTAAGTGAATCGACAACAATTATTCCTTTAAAACTATCTGATGGAAAGATTATACAAATTGGATTAGAGGATTATATAGTAGGTGTTGTAGGTTCTGAGATGCCTGCAGAATTTAATACAGAAGCCTTAAAGGCACAGGCAGTGGCAGCAAGAACTTATGCATTAAAAAAAGTAGCAGCTGGTATAACATTAACTACTAATTCTGAAACACAGAGTTACAAGAGTGAGAAGGAATTAAAAGATATGTGGGGCAATTCTTTTAATAAATATTATACCAAAGTAAAGAATGCTGTCTATTCAACAAGTAGAGAGTGTATAACATATAATGGAAATTTAATAGATGCACTATACTTTTCTACAAGTAATGGAAAAACAGAAGAACCTATAAACGTATGGGGATATAGTGCACCTTATTTAAAAAGTGTAGATAGTAGTTTTGAGATAGGCGCAAACGGATATGAGGCAACTAAAACTTTTTCTAAAACTGCTTTTTGTAATACGTTAGGTATCGATGAACCATCACTTACAAATATCAAAATTATAGAAAAAACGACAGGTGATAGAATAAAGAAAATATCAATTGGAGGAAAGATTTTTGGCGGTGTTGAATTAAGAACATTACTCGGGCTAAGATCCACTGACTTTAGTATTTCTACTAGCGGCGATAATGTGATTGTTACAACAAGAGGATATGGTCATGGAGTTGGCATGAGTCAAAGAGGAGCACATATACTCGCCACACAAAATGGTTGGAATTACCAACAAATATTAAAATATTACTATACAGGAGTAGAAATTACTAAAAAATAGTAGGCTATACATTTGCATAGCTTACTTTCTTTTTTATAGTTCTTTTATAATTTTCAAATATTTTTCTATTTTCTCCTCACTTAAAAATTTGATACAAGTCGTAAAAGATTGATAGCTATATTTTATTTTGCAACATAATAAAAGTAAAACATATCATATTTACCAATGATATAAGTGAAAATTATATCGCCTATTAAGTCTTATACTACTTTCTCACTTCATTCTTGCATTCACCAGTTTCAATAAACTCTTTTATATTACTTAAAGAAACACTTGCAATTTTATCCAAAGCTTCCCTCGTAAAGAAAGCTTGATGTGAAGTAATAACAACATTTGGCATTGAAAGTAACAATGAAAGTCCTCTATCCCTTTTGTATGAATTAGACATGTCATTTAAGAAAAATTCTTCTTCATCTTCGTAAACATCAAGTCCAAGGCCACCGATTTTATCTTCTTCTAATTTATCTATTAAACTCTTTGTATCAATTAGTTTACCCCTACTTGTGTTGATGATAACAACTCCATCTTTCATCTTATCTATACTTTCTGCATTAATCATCTTCTTATTTTCTTTCGTTAAAGGACAATGTAAAGATATAATGTCAGATTTTTCATATAATTCATCTAATGTAGTATATCTAAATCCAAGCTCTTTTTCTGCCTCTTTATTTTCAAATACATCATAAGCCAAAATTTCTGTACCAAAGCCTTTCATAATTTGAATAAAAGCTCTACCTATTTTTCCAGTTCCAATAACACCAACAGTTTTACCATGTATATCAAATCCAAGTAAACCATTTAAAGTAAAGTTATATTTTTTAGTTCTCTGATATGCTTTATAAATTTTTCTATCTATACTAAGAAGTAAAGCTACAGCATGTTCAGCAACGGCATAAGGTGAATATTCAGGAACCCTTACAACTTTTAATCCATCAGGTAAATTATCTATATCCACATTATTATATCCAGCACAACGAAGAACAATAAGTTTTACTCCACATTCTTTTAAAATTTCTAAAGTGTCTTTATCGGCCAAATCGTTAACGAATATACAAATAGCATCATATCCTCTAGCAAGAGGTGCAGTTTCAGCATTTAATTTTGTTTCTAAATATTTAATTTCATAACCATAATCTACATTATACTCATTAAAAAGTTTTTTATCATATTCTTTTGTATCAAAAAATAATATTTTCATCATAAAAATTCCTCCCTTTATATTATTCTTGCAACTATATATTATATCACCATTTTCAACTACATACAATATACTATAATAATATTTTATTAATATCGTATCTTTGTGGTATTATTATGAGCTAATTATTGATATAACATACTAGTAGTGATATAATATAAATGTTGGGAGGTTTTTAATGTTTTTTTCAAATAGAAAATTTAACTATGTATATTCACTTAACAATAACTCGGTAAAAGCAATTGGCTCAGACGTCAATTTATTAGATGATTGCCTTGAATATAATAAATTTGTATCCGATCTAATTGATAATCAAATTGTGTTAGAAATGATGGATTATATGCAACATGGTACAACAAGTTGTTATCAACATTGTATCAATGTATCTTATTATAGTTATAAATTGGCAAAGAAACTAAATCTTGATGCTAAATCTACTGCAAGAGCTGCACTACTTCATGATTTATTCTTATATGATTGGCACAAGACCGCTAAAGTGAAATCTCTATTTAAAAAGCATGGATTTACTCATCCAAAAAAAGCTTTAGAAAATGCAAGTAAATATTTTCATTTAAATGACAAAGAAAAAGATATTATTATAAAACATATGTGGCCATTAACAATAGTGCCACCTAAATATAAAGAAAGTTATATTGTTAGTTTCATGGATAAGTACTGTTGTTTAATAGAAACGTTCTATCCTAAATTCCATAAGATTCATTTTTTGAAAAAAGTTTCATACCTATAAACAAAAATATTATAGGTATTTTTATTTTAGAATATGGCTTTCTTCTTCCTCTACTTGTTTTATTTACTAAAGATTTTCCAGCAAAGCTCTGTAAAGCCAGTAAAATAAGCATTTTATAAAATGATAAATTTGCTGGAAAAAATATAATAGGATGTTGATATATCAACAATTCTGTGATATTATCCTTTTTAAGAATGTTGATATTTCAATGGGTTCAACTTTAACATAAGATGTATTTAAATGTTAAATATGTTATGACTCTATTTTTAGAGCCACCAAGTTCAACTTTAACACAAGATGTATTTAAATATATTTTTTAAACTTCCTTCCCCTGTTGCTGCAATTGTTCAACTTTAACATGAAATGTATCTAAATGAACATACATCCCTATTATTTACATAACTTCCTATATTTAATTTTAACCAAATATAATACATATCTTATCAATTTATCTACCATATCAGTAATTTAATCACTCATTCTCATATATTGAAAAAAATAAAGGAAAATGGTTGACAAGAAAATGAAAAGATGCTATAATATGAATTGCTATAAGAAATAGCATGCGAGTGTGGCGGAATAGGCAGACGCACAGGACTTAAAATCCTGCGGGCTTCAAAACCCGTACCGGTTCGACTCCGGTCACTCGCACCAACGATGTTTCTGTTCGAACTAAATTGAACAGATAGATACGAAAATCAATCAGAAATGGTTGATTTTTTCTTTTGCAAAAAATCATCCTAATTCT
>JAUNGP010000025.1 GCA_030524345.1 Clostridia bacterium
TCAATACATGTACATATGAACCACCAGTAGATACAGGTGATATGAATATTTGGATGTATCTAGTAATTTTCCTTGTAGCAATTGTTGGAGTAGTTGTTGGAATATTGATTGAAAAAGATCATAGAAAAACTAAAAAATAATAAAAATGAAGTCACATTTTTGTGGCTTCATTTTATGGGTACGATAGGCATGTTGTTTAGCTAATCGTTGAAAGTTCGTAGTGGAAGTAGATATCGTAACCACATAGAGAAACACAGGCTATTCATTGTGAAGTGAAAGTAGAGGAAGTGTGTACCAAAATTAATTTGTAGCGTTTTCACTACTTAAAATTTAGTGAGAGGAGAGTATGGGCGTATTTCAGGGAGTTACTCCAAATTAATAGAAAAAGAGGTCTAGTATTTCTACTAGACCAATATATAAAGGTACATATTGAATGTACAAATTGAATCGCCACTTTTGAGTGGTGGTGTGAGAAGGAATAAATAAAATAATTATTTCTTCTCTACTTGATTTATTCTGTTTGCTCTATATCTAATATTTCATAATCAGGTAATAGCTTATCTGTAGCATAAAATTCTTCCTCATTAGGAACGGGTAATGCTTCTACTTTTTTCAATTTCCTTTCAATTGTTCTAGTCTTTTTAGATGCAAGTTCCATAGTAGAAGAAATTTCCAAAAGCTTTTTATTTGTCTTATCTAACAATTCTCCAAATTTACTAAATTCTGATTTTACAATTCCAAGTAGTTGCCATACTTCGCTAGTTCTTTTTTCTATTGCAAGTGTTTTAAATCCCATTTGCAAACTATTTAAAAGAGCAACAAAAGTAGTAGGACCTGATACAACAATTCTATACTTTTGTGATATAAATTCACAAAGACCAGTATTTCTTAAAACCTCACAGTATAGACTCTCAGTAGGTAAGAACATGATACCAAAGTCTGTTGTATATGGAGTTTCTATGTATTTTTCATAAATATCTTTTGCAAATGATTTAATAGAGTTTTCTAATTTCTTTTTGCATTCTTGAACTAGTGCCCCATCTCCTTGATCTTCTGCATCAACAAGTCTTGAATAATCCTCAATTGGAAATTTTGAGTCAACTGGTAGCCATACAAATTCATTATCATTTCTACCAGGAAGTTTAATTGCAAATTCAACCAAATCATTTGATTTTGGCTTTGTTTTGACATTTGCTTCATATTGTTCTTTGGTTAAGAATTGCTCTAATATGTTGCTAAGCTGAATTTCTCCCCAATAGCCTCTAGATTTAACATTAGTAAATACTTTTTTTAGATCTCCAACACCTTGTGCAAGAGTTTGCATTTCACCAAGACCTTTATATACAGACTCTAGTCTTTCATTAACAAGTTTGAATGATTCGCCAAGTCTTTGCTCAAGAGTTCCTTGAAGCTTTTCATCAACAGTAATACGCATTTTCTCTAGTTTTTCGTTATTATCTTTTTGAAGTAGAAGAAGTTTTTCTTCAACAGTTTGTCTGATTTGTTCTAATTTTTCTTCCATATTTTTACGCGTATTTTCTAGTTTTGTTTCATTTAAATTGGTAAGATTTGCAAGTTGTACTTGTTGTGTGTTTGCATTTTCATTTATTTTACTTCCAATATTTCTATTGATTTCTTCACGTGTTTGCATAAGCATTGTAGATAGTTCCTGTCTAATAGAGTTAAATTCTTGAATAAATTCTTTTGAGTTGTTATTTTTATTCTTTGAAGAAATAGTTACGATTATATTGATAATAAGTAATGCTATAACTATTATTAATAATATTAGTGTTATATCCATATAAATACCCCTTTTCTAAAACAAGACCATTATATCAAACAAACAAAAGTTTGTCAATTAAAAAACAATGTATAAAATATATTGGAAGAAAAAGATAATAAACTTGAATTATGGCTTATACTTTGCTATAATAGGTGTCAAACGATTCATTATTTTCTAAAAATGGAGGAAAAGACTATGTGTTTAGCAATTGCTTTAATACTATTATTTGTTTTAGAGGAAACGGATAAAGTTCAATTTTTGTTGCAAGGGATACGTGAGCTATTTGAATACGATTTAACAACCTCAAGCTTTTTTGTATACTGTGTTATACTGGCAATTATATTAGATCTAGTTATCATTACCTTTTATAGAAAACATGAGGATTATGAAGCTGTTATATGGATTGGAATTATGGGAGTTATCGTGTATCATATAGACTTTATGTATCAAAATATTTTAACCGGAATCAATGAAATATTTGGTAAAGATCTTTCGCTAAATGGCTATGTGATTTTGTGTATCATCCTTGCAATATTATATGAAGCGGTAAATGTAATAGAATTGAAGAAGCACCGTTAAATCTTACAAATTTTCAGAATAATGATCATTTCATGAATTATTCTGAAAATTTTTTTGCCAACTATTGACAAAACAAAAATCATATGGTATTATATAAAATGTAATTTGAGAGCGCGGGTATGGCGGAATTGGCAGACGCGCCGGTCTTAGAAGCCGGTGTCTAGCGACGTGAAGGTTCAAGTCCTTTTACCCGCACCATCTTACAAATATAATAGAAAATTAACACCTTAATTTATTATAATTAAGGTGTTTTTTTTGACTATAAAGTAGTTGAATTAACTTTTAATATCTGATATACTAAAACTAGTTTTATGTTATTTGGTAGAAAAGAGGTAGTAATATATGGAAAAAAAGTCGTATAAGTTAACTTTTCCTCAGAATAATATTTGGTTAATTGATAGAATATATCAAGATACAGCAATCAACATGATAACTGGCATTATTAACTTGGAAAAAGATTTTAACATTGATTTTTGTAAAAGAGCGGTAAATGACATTATAAGAGAAAATGATGCCATGAGAATTAATATTAAGATGGAGGGAAGTAAAGTTCTTCAAATAGTAAGGGAATATCATTATGATGATATTGAACTTGTGGATATGACTTTAGCATCTTCAGAAGAAATAGAAAAATATATACAAAAAATAGCAGAAACCAAGATAGATATATTTAATGAAAAATTATATGAATTTCAGATTTTAAAATATTCAGAAAACAGGGGTGGAGTTCTTTTAAGAATACACCATATTATATCTGATGCTTGGAGTTTTTCTAAGATAATTGAACAGTTTACTAAACATTATAGTAATATTAAGGAAAACATTACACAGGAAAATGAGATGCCTAGTTACCTACAATTTTTAGAAACTCAAAATGAATATATAAAAAGTGAGAGATATTTAAAAGATAGAGAATATTTTAAAGAATATTTAAAAGATATAGAGTACACCGCTACTTTAAAAGATAGAGGCAGTCAGTTATCAAATCAGTCGAAAAGATATAATGTAAAACTAGATAGAAAATTGAATGATACACTATTAAGATTTTGTAAAGAAAATAAGATTTCTCCGTTTGTATTGTTTTTAACAATACTTTCTGTATATACGTATCGAATTAGAAATATGAAAGATATTGTAATAGGTACGCCAGTATTAAATAGGGCAAATTTTAAAGAAAAACAAACATTAGGAGTATTTATCACTACGCTTCCAATTAGGATTAAGATTTTGGAAAATATGAAAGTAATAGAATTGGCCAAAAATGTTGCAAGTAATACCATGTCTGCCTTTAGGCATCAAAGATTTCCATATGATCATATTTTAAAGGATTTAAGAGAAGAAAGTGCCCAAAAATCAAATTTATATAGTATGATTTTATCATATCAAAATGCTAGGGCAAATTATGAAGAAAAAGATGAATATTCCACAAAATGGTATTGTAATCATTCACAAGTTGAAGATCTACAAATGCATATTTTAGATATGGATAGTACAGGAGTACTAGAGATCAATTATGACTACTTAATCGACATTTTTTCAGAGGATGAAATAGTACATTTACATACAAGATTGATTCAAATGATTGATCATTTGATAACAGATGAAAATGTAACAGTGGATCATATTAGTATCATGTCTAAATCTGAAAAAAGAATATTAAAAGAATTTAATCATACAAAAAGAATATATCCAAAAAATAAAGCAGTGATTGATTTGTTTGAGGAGCAAGCAAAGAGAACGCCGGAGAATATAGCTCTGATTTTTGAAAATAGGAAATATACATATCAGGAGTTAAATGAAGCATCAAATGTAATTGCAAATTATCTTTTGAAGATAGGTGTAAAGCCAAATGATATAGTTTCTATCATCATGAAAAGAAGTGATAAACTAGTTATCTTACTTCTTGCCATCCTTAAGTGTAGAGCGGCATATCTACCAGTGGACTCTACATATCCGCGAGATAGAATTGAGTATATTTTGAAAAATAGTGATTCTGTTTTAGTAATTAAAGATCGTGATTTTAAAGATGATATTGAGGGAATGAATCTAATAGATATTCCTTTTGAAGAACTGATTTATGCTCCTAATGATAAAAATAAGGAGAATTTAAATATCAAATTTCATAAAGATGCTATTAATTATTTAATGTATACATCAGGTTCTACTGGTAATCCAAAGGGTGTTGCAGTATCAGTAGGAAATTTAGTAAACTTTGTATATGGAATTAATGATATTATAAATATGAATAGTACTGATAAAGTAGTGTCTATTACAACTGTTTCATTTGATATATTTGGACTTGAGTTATGGGTTACTTTAGTATTTGGAGCTACTATTGTTCTTGCAAATGATAGTGAATGCATTGATGGAAATAAATTAAGTAAGCTATGTTTAAAATATGGTGTTACCATAATACAAACTACACCAACGAAACTGAAAATGTTATTAAATACTACGGAATATATACACCATATGAAAAAAATACTTCTTGGGGGAGAAAAAGTTCCAAAGGAATTCATAGATAGATTAAAATCATTAACAGATGCTACGATATATGATGTGTACGGACCTACTGAAACTACGATTTGGTCTACAATACAAGATGTTACAAATTGTACTAAAATATCGGTTGGAAAGCCAATTGCAAATACCAAAATTTATATATTGGATGAAAAAAATAGAATATTACCAATTGGAATTTGTGGACAAGTAGCTATTGCAGGAGATGGCGTGTCAATTGGCTATTACAATAATAAGATGGCTACTGAAAAAAACTATATTTATAGCGATGTATTAAAAGAGGAAATATATCTTACAGGAGATCTAGGAAAACTCAACTTTGATTCTACTTTATCAATACTTGATAGAATAGATTTACAGGTAAAGTTAAATGGTCAGAGAATTGAATTAGAAGATATAGAAAAAAATATAACAAGTTATAATGGCATTAAAGAGACAGTAGTAGTATTAAAAGAAAATAGAATTTTAGTTTGCTATTATATCAAAAAGGATAGAGATGTTAAGATAAATGAAAATGAAATTATTCGATTTTTATACACCAAACTACCATCTTATATGATTCCAAGTGTATATAAAGAACTTGATGAGTTTCCACTTACTTTAAATGGGAAAACAGATAGAAAAGCACTGGCTAAAATCGATGTAAAAATAGAAAATAGTGTGTTATATGAAAAACCAGAAACTCCGCTTCAGAAAAAAATACATTCTATTTGGTCAAAGACCCTTGGAAGAGATGACTTTGGAATCAATGATAGATTTTTTGAAATGGGGGCAGATTCTCTTGCAGCAATAAAGACTCAAATTGATTTATTATCTTTAGGAATTCATTTAGAATATAAAGATTTATTGAAGTATCAGAGTATCAAAGAACTTGAAAAATATATTATAAAGAATAAAAAAGAGATTCATAATACTAATATAGATAAATACGAAGATTTCTCTCGTATTTTAAATAAAAATAAAATGGCAATTACAAAAATAGAAAAATCAAATATCAGGAATATTTTACTAACTGGTGTAACAGGATTTTTAGGAATTCATATATTAGATAGCTTTATGAAAGAAAAACTAGGAAAAGTATACTGTATTATAAGGGGAAAGAATAAAAAAGCAGCAAAAGAAAGATTTATAGACACACTACATTATTATTTTGGAAATCAATATGATCATGAAATTGGAAATAGAATTATCCCAATTGATGGTAATTTTATTGAGGAAAATATTGGTTTAAAAGATAATATCTATCATAGTGTTGTTTCAGATGTAGACTTAGTAATTCATTCGGCTGCTTGTGTTAAACATTATGGCGATGCAAACTATTTTAAAAAAGTTAATATAGATGGAACTAAAAATATTGCTAAGTTTTGCTATGAAAATCATATTAAAATGATTCATATTTCTACAATTAGCGTATCAGGAAATAGTTTTGAGATAATGAACTCGAATCAGTCAAAAGAACATATTGCAGATTTTGATGAGACATGTTTTTATCAAAATCAAAATCTTGACAATATATATGTTTACACTAAATTTAAAGCAGAAGAAGAAGTTTTGAAGTATATTCAAAGGGGTCTTCATGCTAATATATTAAGAATAGGAAATCTGACAAATAGATATGAAGATTTGAAGTTTCAATATAATGTGGAGGAAAATGCCTTTGCAAATAAATTAAAGACGTTTATTAGTATTGGGGCTTTTCCAGAAAGTAATCGTCATATATACTTAGAATTTACACCAGTAGATTTGTGTGCAAATGCTATTATAAAAATTGCTGAGTATTTTAATATAGAACATAATGTATTTCATTTATATGATCATCACCATGTATATATCAATGAATTTGCGCAGATTTTAAAAGAGTTAAATATCAATATTGATATTATAAAAGATGAAGAATTTGCGGTGTTGATTGACAAAATAGCACAGTCTGATAATAATCAAATTTTAAATGGCATTATCAATGATTTAAGTGAAAAGAATAGATTAAACTATGAATCAAGTGTAAAAGTACATTCAGAACATACACAAGATTATTTAAGAAAAATAGGATTTTTATGGCCAAAAATAGATGAAAAATATATAATAGGTTATGTTGATTATTTAAGAAAAATAGGGTTCTTAAATAAATAAAATGGAGGGTAAAATGATAGAAACTGTATTACTTGCTTGTTCTATCATAATAAGTATGATTCTTATTATTATGCTTAGGACAAAATTTAAGAAAAATAAACTTGCAGAAATTATGTCTGTGTTATTTATATTGATAACGATATGGTGCTCTGGAATATTTGTACAAAAATTATTCATTGAAAATCATGTACCGATTGATCCAATTTATCCAGATTATGTTACCTATATTGGAATATGCTTTTTATTTCCAACATTACTCATCCTTTCTTTTTATTATGAAAATGCAGAGGTGAAGAAAAAGAAGTGGTGGAAATGGTGGAAATGGCTCTATTTAGTACCATTCATTTCAATTATTTCTCTTTGGACAAATGATTTGCACCATTTATTTTATAAAGTATATTCAACAAACTTTACGGATACAGAATATGGAATTATGTTTTATGTTAATACAATATATTCTTATTCTTTGGCGGTTATCTTTATTGTAAAATTAATTAGAGCATCCATTGCAAAATCAGGATTTTTTACAACCCAAACGATGCTTATGATTATAGGAAGTATCATACCACTGGTTGTGAATATGTTTGGTACTGCCAAAATTATAAATATATCAATATATATTACTCCAATGTTATTTTTTGTAACACTTGTATTTTACTCAATTGCCATTATAAAATATAAAGCCTTAAACATCACTCCGGTGGCACTAGAATCTGTTACAAATATTATGTCAGATGCTTTTGTAGTAATATCTGATGATGGATCAATTGTAGATTTTAATTTAACTTTTAAAAAGACATTTGATTGTATTACAGATATTAGCAAAGATAGGAATTTATTTAAAATTATTGAAGCAAAAAAAATACTTGTTTTGGATAGATTAAAGGAATTAATTAAGGAAGCTAAAAAGATTGATAAAGAAGTGGTGGTAGAGTATACTTTAAATTATGAAAATATAGAAAAGTACTTTGAAGTTGATATTCAAGCGATAAAAGCTAAGAAAAACACAAGTCAAGTTATTGGAACTTTACTACTTTTTAAAGATATTACTCAGCATAAAAAAGATATACAAGAAATTAAAGAAAAACAAGATATTATCGTAAAGCAGGGACAGCTTGTCTCAATTGGTGAACTTGCAGGTGGGGTTGCACACGATATTAATACGCCAATTTCTGCAATTAAAACAGGAATTATGATGTTAAATTCTATGCCAAATGTTACGCCTGAACAGAAGGAAATCCTTGATAGAATGGATAATTGTTCTACTAAAATCATTAATATAGTTAATAGTATGAGAAATCAAATCAGAAATTTAGGTAGCGATAATATTGTAAAGTTTAAAATAAGTGATGTTTTAAATGATGTTAAAGTGATTACCTATCATGAAGTCTCTAAAAATAATGTCAGTTTAAATGTAACGATAGAGGATGACTTATATGCAAAGGGAGATTCTACAAAACTTGGGCAAGTTTTTACCAATCTAATAGTAAATGCAGCACAGGCATATAAAGATAAGGGACAGGGAAAAATTGAGGTTACTTTAAGCAGTGCACCAAATAATCTTGCAATGATAAAAGTAACTGATTATGCAGGAGGCATATCTGATGATATAAAACCATATATATTTAAAAATATACTTACAACGAAAGGAACATCTGGAACTGGTCTTGGACTATATCTTGCATACTCAGTAGTAAAGGGAAATTTTAATGGAGATATTACTTATGAGAGTGAAAAAGGTGTTGGTACAACATTTTATGTCACAATTCCAATAGCTTAAGGAGAAAATATGAATATTTTAGTCACAGTAAATAAAAGATATATAGAAAAACTAAATGTATTATTAAATTCAATTAAATATTCAAATAAGAATGAAAAGTTTGATATATATATATTGCATAAAGATTTAAAAAAACAAGATCTCAATGTAATACAAAGAGGCCTTGATCCAAAACAATTTAATATAATAGATATTCAAATATCAAGGAGTGAGATAGATAAATTTCCAGTTTATCAAAGAAGATATCCAGTAGAAATTTATTTTAGAATTTTTGCTACAAAATATTTACCAGATACAATGGATAGAATACTATATTTAGATTCAGATACATTAATTATTAATTCGTTAAAAGAATTATATGATATGGATTTTGAATCAAACTATTATATAGCTTCTACCCATATTAGAAAAATGCTTCATAAATTTCATGAAATTAGACTTGATATGAATGAAGAAGAACCATATATTAATACAGGAGTACTTTTGATAAATTTAAAAGAATTAAGAAAGATACAACTTGAAAAAGAAGTGATTCAGTTTGTAAAGAAGAACGAAAAAAAATTAATGCTTCCAGATCAAGATATTATAAGTGCACTTTATGGAGACAAAATTAAACTTGTTGATCCACTAAAATATAACCTTGGAGACAGAGCATTAATGTTATACAATCTGAATAATCCTAAAAATAAGATTACATTAAAATGGATTTGTAAAAATACTGTCATTATTCATTATTATGGAAGAAATAAACCTTGGAATAAAGAATACATTGGAAAACTAGATGTTTTTTATCATAGAATTCAAAAAAGAATGAAAAAAGATGGAAATAAAAGAGTATTATTGCTCTCATGTGGGACTGGCGGCGGTCATAATTCTGCAGCTTTGGCTGTTCAGGAAGCGCTTTTAAGTAAAAATGTGGATGCAGATTTTAGAGAATACTTAGATATTACCAATCCTAACATAAAAGATTATATCAATCATTTATATATAAAATCTACTAACGGAGAGGGAAAAGTATTTAAGACTGTTTACCATTTAGGAGAACTTTATGGTAAAACAAATTTAAAATCACCAGTGTATACCCTAAATAGTTTAAACAATAATAAACTATATAAATATATACAAAGTAAGCAGTATGATTATGTAGTAACCACACATTTATTTGCTGCTCAAGCACTCACTGCAATTAAAAAAGAATACCCGATTCATTTTATGGAGATAGCAACCGACTATGTATGTATTCCTTTTTGGGAGGAGACAAATCCTGATTATTTTGTAATCCCAAGTCAAGAATTGGAACAGGAATTTTTAAATAAAGGCTTTCAAAAGGAAAAACTTTTATCAATTGGGATACCAGTATCTTTAAAATATTCAGAAGAGTATGATCAAGAAGAAATAAAAAAAGAATTAGGTTTGGCAAAAAATAAGAAGTATGTATTAATATTGACAGGTAGTATGGGGTTTGGAAATATAACCGATATGCTAAAAGAACTAATGAAAAAAATAAAAGATGTAGGATTTATTATTGCTTGTGGCAGTAATCATAAATTATTTGATGAGCTAACGAAAAAATATAGAAAAAATAAGAGCGTAATTGCATTACCATTTACCAATGAACTAGATCAATATATGAAAGGTAGTGATGTTATACTTAGTAAACCTGGAGGACTTACGACAACGGAAATTGCCACACTTAGGAAACCATTTATTCATACAATGCCAATCCCAGGTTGTGAAAATTATAATGCTAATTTCTTTAGTGATAGAGGGATGTCTTTTCAATGTGAGAATATAGATGAAGTCGTAAAAAACACCAAGACTTTGTTAGATGATAAAGCATTGCAGATAGAAATGATAGAAAGTCAAAAACGCTATATCAGTAAAAATACTTGCAATGACATAGCAGATATTATCATAAAAGAAATGGAGAAAAAATCGGAAGAGAGAAAAAGTCTATTGAAATAGCTAGAGAAATGCTAAAAAGGAGTATGGATATACATACAATATCTGAGTTAACTGACCTACTTACAGAGAAAATAGAAAAACTGAAATAATATATTGCTTCACATATTTTTATGTGAGGCGTTTTTATGTTTGAATAAAATATGCAAAATTAGCACTCTCGTATTGACATTGCTAATTGGATGATATATAATACGCTTAGTTCAAAATAGAACAAAATGAAAGAAGGAATTTTTATGAAAGAGAAACAATTTAAAGCAGAGTCTAAAAGACTGCTTGATTTAATGATTAATTCAATTTATACAAATAAGGAGATATTTTTAAGGGAATTGATATCAAATGGAAGTGATGCAATAGATAAATTATATTATAGATCTCTTACAGATAAAAATATCAGTACGAATCGTGCAGATCTTAAAATTAAAATTGATATTGATAAAGAAAATAGAAATCTAATTATATCTGATAATGGTTGTGGAATGACAGAAAAAGAACTTGAAACGAACCTTGGAACAATTGCAAAAAGTGGTTCGCTAGCTTTTAAAGAGGCAAACGAAAAGAAAGAAGATATTGATATTATTGGTCAATTTGGTGTAGGTTTTTATTCTGCTTTTATGGTAAGTGATGAAGTAAAAGTAGAAAGTAAATCTATTGATAGTGATGAAGCATATTGTTGGAAATCAAAAGGTGCGGAAGGATATACAATAGAACCTTGTGAAAAAGAAGAAGTTGGTACAAAAATCACACTACATATTAAAGAGGATACTGAAGAAGAAAATTATAGTTTATTCTTAGAACAATATAAAATAGAAGATATTGTAAAAAAATATTCAGATTATATTTCTTACCCAATTCAAATGGAAGTAACACATAAACATAAAAAAGAAGGTACGGAAAATGAATATGAGGAAGTAAAGGAAATGGAGACATTAAATAGTATGACTCCGATTTGGAAAAAAGCAAAATCTAAAGTGACTGACGAAGAATATAACAATTTTTATTCTGAAAAATTCTATGATTTTGAAAAGCCCGTTAAGGTGATTCATACTTCTGTAGAAGGACAATGTAGCTATAATGCCTTACTTTTTATCCCTGCTCATTTACCATATGATTATTATACTAAAGAATATAAAAAAGGGTTACAGTTATATTCTAATGGCGTATTAATTATGGAAAAATGTGAAGATCTTCTACCTGATTATTTTGGCTTTGTGAAAGGACTTGTAGATAGTCAAGATCTATCTTTAAATATTTCAAGAGAAATGTTACAACATGATAGAAGCCTAAAAGTAATTGCCAAAAATATAGAAAATAAAATAAAATCAGAACTTGAAAAATTATTAAAAGATAATCGTGATGAATATGAAAAATTTTTTCATACTTTCGGACTTCAGTTAAAATATGGTACTTATGATAATTATGGTGCTAATAAAGATAAATTAAAAGATTTATTACTTTTCTATTCTTCAACAGAGAAAAAGTTGGTGACATTAAAAGAATATAAGGAGAGAATGAAAGAGGGACAGGATGTTATTTATTATGCTGCAGGCGAAACGATAGATAAAATTGACTTATTACCACAAGTTGAGATGGTAAAAGAAAAGGGCTTTGAAATATTATACTTAACTGATGATATAGATGAATTTGTATTTACTGTACTTACACAATATGAGGATAAGAATTTTCAAAATGTCTGTGCAGATAATCTTGATTTAGATAGTGAAGAAGAAAAAGAATCATTGAAAAAGAAAAATGAAGAATATAAAGAGATGTTTGCTTCTATGAAAGATGCAATTTCTGGAGAGGTCCAAGATATCAGATTTACACATAGATTAAAAAATCATCCTGTTTGCTTAACAAGTGAAGGTAAGATTTCAATAGAAATGCAAAAAGTATTAAATCAAATGCCAACAGATAATGAAGTAGATGCAAAGAAAATATTAGAAATCAATGAATCTCATCCAATTGTTGAAAAACTAAAATATTTATATGAAAATGATAAAGAAAAATTAAAAGATTATACAAAAATATTATATTCACAAGCAAGACTAATTGAAGGTCTTGCAATAGAAAATCCTACTGAAATCAGCAATTTGATTTGTGACTTGATTGCTAAGTAGATTTTAGGTGCCAAAATGCAATTATTAAAACATATACAAATATTTAGAAAAGCATATGAAAATATGTTAAATGAAATAGCTAGTCAATATAATATTGCTAATAATGAGATAAAAATATTATTATTTTTAGATAAAAATGAGGATACAGACATTGCCAAGGATATTGTTGATATGTTAATTTTATCTAAATCTCATGTTTCGATGTCTGTTGAAAGATTGGTTCAAAAAGGTTATTTGCAAAAAGTTCAAGATGAAAGTGATAAAAAGAAAAAGCATCTTAAAATGGCAGAAAGTGCAAAGGAGTTGATTAAAGAGGCTGATAAAAAAGAAAAGTCTTTTTTTAATAAAATGTATAATGGAATAACAGAAGAAGAAAAAGAAACAATGAATCAGATATTTGAGAAAATGTATCGTAATATCAAAAATGATAATATTTAATAAAGAATACTGTACTTAGGGTAAATTATAAACCACAAGTATGGTATTTTTTGGACAATAGCACTTGAAATAATTATCAAAAAATGTTAGCATATTGGTGTAATCAAAAAGTGATTACAGAAAAGAGGAAAAGATTATGGTAACTAAAGTACACAAAAGTGTGAATGAACTACACACACACACACACACACACAACGTAGTTCTATAAACAGTCAAAAAGTAGATCATAGGGATAATTCTGTCCTTTTAAATATAAGCTGATATTGGAATAAAAACCAATACCAGCTCTTTTTGCGTTATTATAATCTGAAATAATACTAATTATTTAGTTTGATTTGATAATAAGTCATTAAAAATCATATTGAAATAGTGTATATTTTAAATATTGCAGTATGGAATGCATAAATATGATAAAAATTAAGGAGGTTAATATGAAATTAAGTGAAAAAGAAAGGCCTAAAAAAAATAGACAAACATCAGTCATAACTATCATACTATTTTTATTTTTGGTAATTGTAATGTCAGCAATTACTCTAAATTCAGTAAGTGAGATGCTATCTTATGAAGAGGACAAGTTTGTTGTAAAGATAGAAATCTCTGGAATTGATGATATTACAGAAGAAATGGAAACTAAATTTGAAAATTTGAGTGTAGAAGTAAGAGATAGATATACAGATGAGCAAATATCAAAGTTAACTTTTATAGAAAAGTCAGAAAATGGATATATATATCAATCAGATAAGACGGAGAAAGAATTAGAGTATAATAAGTTGTTTGTTAGACTTGAGGATATAGAAGAATATACATTGATAGGAGATTATCAAAAAAATACGGAGGCAACGGATTCTTACTATGATTATAAAAATATGATATACAATAATTTTAATTTAGATATGAATCAGTGGGAACATTGTGAAATAATAGATTGGCCTTTTGTATCTTATTTAGATACTCCAACAATATCTTTAAATTATAGAAAGAATGTAAGTGATAATATAGTAGAAAAAAGATTAAGCTTTAGTGAAGTTTTAAATACGAATATTCCAAAGGAATTATACGAAAATATTATTATATTTCATAAAGGAAAAAAATTTGTATTCGATAGAATTGAAGGAGAAGATTATATTTATAAAGGGAAAAATGAAGAAGTACTTTATGATTCAGATGAATATGATATATATCTTCCTAATGTATTGAAAACTAGTGTTAGAGCAAATATAGATGAAAAACAATATGTAGGAGTAGTATGGTCTGGTGGAGCTACTGAGATTTGGGGTAAATTTATCAATATTAATTATCAAATATTAGGAAAAGAGATAAGCTCTGGCAATACCATTATATTACAAAGATCGGATGAAAATGCTGGAACATATAAAGAAGTTAATTGGATCAATGACAATGACGCAATCTTAAAATTTTCATATATGGCTTTTACTTGTTTAACAAATAATAGAGTTACTATACAAAATGAAACCAATGAGCGCTATATTACAGAGAATGGTAAGAATAATGGCGATTTTAGAATATATGTAGATGAAGAGATTGAATATGGAAAAAGTCTGATACTTTTTAAAGAGACTTTACCACAAAACTTTAAAATTTCTGATGAGTATTTAAATGATGAACGATGGGTTATATTAGATGATGTATCAGATGAGAATTATAAATTTCCTACTGAGGACCATTTTACTGATACTAAAGATTGGGGGATCAGTAAAGAGGTTATAGATGCATTAATGGAAATAAATTATTATGGAAATATAACATATAGTGGTAAAAAATTTGTATATGTAAGATCTAGTAATACAATATACTATCTTGTTGATATGATAGATGTTTATGGAGAACAAGAAATTAATATAGAATATATAGGTGATGATAAATTAGATCAAGAATATTTTTCAAATAACGATGTAGAAGCCTATTATGTAATAATTTCAACTACAGTATACCATGCATCAGAAGCAGGTGCTCCACCAGAAACAAAAATTAACGAATATGAAGAGCCAAGTGGTATTGATATCATAAAAAAGTGGGAAGATAATAACAATGAGGCTGGAAAGCGTCCAGAAAGTATAACAATACAAATAAAAAAAGAAGAAACAGTAGTAAAAGAAATAGAGTTAAGTGAAGCGAATGATTGGAAAAAAACAGTAGTTTTACCAGAATATGAATATCAATTGGTAATTGATACAGACAAAACAGATTTAGGAGAAACAGTTGAGAAGAAAAAAATAGACTATACAATAGATGAAGTTGATATAGAAAATTTATTTTATCAAAAAGAAAATATAGAGGGATTTGTAATAACGAATAAATTCATAATACCAGAAGATAGAATTAAGATAACAGGAACAAAAGTATGGGATGATCATGATAATGAGAATCAAAAACGTCCATCAAGTATTATATTGCAAGTAAAAAATAAAGACATTGTAGTGACAGAAGCAGAAGTAAGTGAGGAAAATAATTGGAGTTACGAATTTGAATTACCAAAATATGACGAGAATGGAAATGAAATAAAATATACGATTGATGAAAAGGAGACCAGTGAATTCTATGAAAAAGAATTAACCAATGATACGACAGTGACTAATAAGTATACCACAAAAAATGAAAGTATAGAATTAGTTGTAAATAAAGAATGGAAAGATGAAAATAATCGATATGGAAAGAGACCTGAAAGTGTGATATTACAAGTAAAAAATGGTGAAAATATAGTAGCAGAAGTAAAGGTGGGGCAAGAGAGCAATTGGAGTTATAAATTTGAATTACCAAAATATGATGAAAATGGAGATGAAATTGTGTATACGATTGATGAAAAAGAAAGTAGTAAGTTCTATGAAAAGACAATTGATGGATATACAATCATCAATACGTATAAGAATGAACCACCAGTAGAAACAAGTGATAAGAATATTTGGATCTATTTTGTTATCTTTCTTATAGCAATTGTTGGAGTAGTTGTTGGAATATTCATTGTAAAAAATAATAAAAAAACAATTTAAAAGGAATTTTTTTAATCCAGAAGACATAAAGTGTTTTCTGGATCATTTTTTATAAAAATCATATTGAATAATTATTTTTTATATAATATAATTTTAACGTAGTTATTATTAGAATAATAAATGTAGGAAGAGGAGTGATAAAATTATGGATACTAAGTATATTTTTGTAACAGGCGGTGTAGTATCAGGA
Source organism: Clostridia bacterium (assembly GCA_030524345.1). GTDB lineage: Bacteria > Bacillota > Clostridia > TANB77 > CAG-465 > CAG-465. The sequence goes on from JAUNGP010000025.1 coordinate 16,511, forward strand.
CTTGGTAAAGGTATTACAGCAGCATCAATCGGTAGAATCTTAAAATCAAGAGGTGTTAAGGTTACTATCCAAAAATTTGACCCTTATTTAAACATAGATCCAGGCACTATGAACCCTTGTCAACATGGCGAAGTTTTCGTTACTGACGATGGTTTAGAATGTGACCTGGATCTTGGACATTATGAGAGGTTTATTGATGAAAGTCTAAATAGATATAGTAATATTACAACTGGTAGAATCTATATGCAAGTTTTAAATAAAGAAAGAAAAGGAGAATATCTTGGAAAAACAATTCAAGTGATTCCACATATTACAAATGAAATAAAAGATACAGTATACAAAGCGGGTGAAATATCTGGAAGTGAAGTCGTAATAACTGAAATTGGTGGAACTGTTGGTGATATTGAGTCCCAGCCATTTTTAGAAGCAATAAGGCAGGTAAGATCTGAGAAAGGGGCAGATAATGTATTATTTGTTCATGTAACTTTAATACCATATCTTCCTAAATCAGAGGAATTGAAAACAAAACCAACACAACATAGTTGTAAAGAGCTTATGGGAATAGGAATTATTCCTGATATCATTGTTGCTAGATCTTCTTTTCCACTTGATGATGATATAAAAAGAAAAATATCGCTATTTTGCAACATATCACCTGAAAATGTGATTGAAAATTTAGATGCAGATTCAATATATGATGTCCCACTTATGTTTGAGAAACAAAATGTTGCAAATATTGTTATGAATAGATTTCATTTAAAAGAAACAAAAAATGATTTGGAAGAATGGAATAAGCTTTGCAAGAAAAAAGATAATATAAAAGATACTGTTGAAGTTGCTTTGGTAGGGAAGTATGTTTCCTTAAAAGACGCATATATTTCAATTTATGAGTCATTAAATCATGCGGGAAATGTAAACAATGTAAATGTAAATATTAGATGGATTGATTCTGAGATATTAGAAAAGAAAAAGGCAGAAGAAGTACTTTCTGGAGTAAATGGAATTATTGTTCCTGGTGGATTTGGAAATAGAGGAATTGAGGGAATGATAAATGCTATTACTTATGCCAGAGAAAATAATATTCCGCTTTTTGGAATATGCTTAGGAATGCAACTTATGGTAATTGAATTTATGAGAAATGTGGTAGGACTAAAAGATGCCAATAGTTTAGAGTTTAATTCAGAAACTCAAAATCCGGTTATTAATATTATGGAGGAACAAGTTAATATTGATAAAAAGGGTGGTACTATGAGACTTGGAAAATATCCTTGTACTTTAGATGTAAATACCAAAGCATATGATGCGTATAAGGAAAATTTAATCTATGAAAGACATAGACATAGATATGAATTTAATAATAATTATAGAGATATAGCAATTAAAAATGGACTTGTGATAGCAGGAGTATCTCCTGATAATAAATTAGTAGAGATAGCAGAAATTAAAAATCATATTTGGGCTGTTGGTTCACAATTTCATCCCGAACTTAAGTCTAGACCAAATAGACCACATCCTTTGTTTAGAGAATTTGTAAGACATATGAAAGTAAATGCTGATTTAAAATAATAAAAAGATAGATGGAATGTAAAAATTTCATCTATTTTTATGTACAGATAGTTATAACAATTTTATAATAATGCTTGAAAAAAGAATCGAAAAATGTTAGCATATAGATGTAATCAAGTATTGATTACAGAAAAGAGGAAAATGATTATGGTAACTAAAGTACATAAAATAGCGAATGAACTACACACACACACACACACACACAACGTAGTTCTATAAACATT
>JAUNGP010000038.1 GCA_030524345.1 Clostridia bacterium
CATTACTATCTACATCTGATACTGTTTTTTCTACTGACACATGATATGGGATTAATAACAGATTATCACCAACCTCATATTTTGAACCGTTTGATATAAAGCTTCCATCTTCTCCATACACGGTATTAGTATATTTATCATATGCATATTTATGTACTGTTCCACTTCTATCTTCATTCTCATATATTCTAAACTTATGTCTAAAAATTGGATTTTTTCCTATATATTTTTCATTATCTGTTATTTGTAAGTTAATTTGCATCCACCTTCGTATACCATATCCTACATGATTTGGATCATTCATATAAATAGATGCTATTTTCCCATTAAGTTTTGCTTCTTCTTCTGTATCATACCAATCAAAATCTTCAAAGTCTGCACTTTCTACAAGCTCATCTGTTATTACTCCTTCAGATGGATTATTTTTATAGACTCCATATTTATATGTAATTCTTTCAGTTGATGGAAAAGGATACCCACTATCAGACACACTATAAATACTGATACTATTATCGATAAATGTAAATGCATCACTTCTCCAAGTTACTATTCTTTCTGCGCCACCTTGATATGGTCCTCCTTTTATTCTAAGAAATTCTTGTACAGTAACAATATCACCTAATACCGTATATGCATCTTCTGTTTCCATCCCTGATTTTAACCCTATCGCATTACAACTAAAAAGAAAATAGGACAAAAAACTTCCATCAATTCTTTTTGTCATAGCATAACTAATATTATTGTCATTTTGCAATACATCATCTATAGAATTTCCATTAAAACTGATTTCACCTGTACCTTTAGAATATGTATTAAAATTTGCACTTTCAGCCCTTATGTTTAATGTATAATCATATTCTTTATTTCCTTCTGGTTCATAATATGGCGAAAATAACTCAATACAACCTACAGCAAAATATCCCTCATTTGATCCATACTGAGCGATTGGATTTCCAGAACCAGCACGTACACTGTTAATTGGAAAAATATCATTAAATTGATAATTTGAAAATTCAATCTCTAGCTTTGCTCCTTCTTGATACAAATTAATATTTCCAGAGTCATATATACTACTAGCTCCTTTTCCTGTTAATAAATAACTTCCACCTGCTAAATTCCATATTGCTACAGAATTATTGGGATAATAATTGCTATTTTTTTCATAATTAATAGAATAAGCTACTACAGATGTATCATTTACATTTTCAACTAATTGATAATTATCATTTGTATTAGCATCTTTATATAAATAGTCCATATTAAGTTTAATTGAAAAGTCACCTTCTGGATATTCTAATCCTCTTAAATCTGATATTCCTTCTTTATCCTGCATTAGCCCTATTTGTATTCCATATGTTAAATAATAGCCACTCTTTCCATTATATATTCCCTTATCCGCTACTTCTCCTTTGGCAAGTTTTATATTAAAAGCTGGTTTTCCTGATATATATAATCCACTAGAATCCTTTAATACTGCCGATTTCTTAACCGAATTCTCATTATCTGGACTGTTTCCATCCATCCAGATCTCAAATGTTGGTGTTGGGGCTTCCTCTCCTTCTTTTGTTGCTGTTCCCCTTGCTTTCAAGGTAGCAGTTAATGTCTGCGTTCCTGGTGCTGTTAGTTGTACCTCTGGTACTATATATTCTGCATAGATTTCTTTTCCATCCTCACTAATTACTACATTTTGCATCCATGCATCTTCTTGCCATGTAAAATACGTACTATCCTCTATTCTTCCTCTTAGCTTTACTACTCCTCCATTAAATGTACTTGTCTCATCTACTCCATTTGCTTCTGTATTTGGTTGTATCACTGCACTTAATGTATACTTTACTACATCAAATGTTCTTACATAATGATCATCTTCTGAATAATCTTCTCCGGGATTTGGTATTCCACTTCCCTCATTAAATGGACCTGTTCCTGTTTTTCTTGACTCTATCTTTGCACTTTCTATATACATCTTATCGTATAGTTCACTTTGCTCTACTGCATTTTGATGGAACATTTGATTTCCAAACAATACAACTGCTGTACTAAACATCAAAGCAAATACGACGATTAAAAACATGGTTATCTTACTTTTCGGTCCACCTTTCTTTTGTTTTCCCTGTTTCATTTTTTCCTCCTGTCTATTATGATCATGGTGACTGGCACGCAAAAAGAGCTGGTATTGGTTTTTATTCCAATATCAGCTTTATATCATAACGGACAGAATTGTCCCTATTATCTTTCTTTACAATGTTTATAAAACTACGTTGTGTGTGTGTGTGTGTGTGTGTAGTTCATTCACTATTTTGTGCACTTTAGTTACCA